>JASLZG010000009.1 GCA_030754995.1 Lentisphaeria bacterium | reverse complement strand
GCCTGTCATGATCTGGTCTCGCCGCTGGTGGGCCTGGGGCATCCGCACGGTAAAAATTGCCCGACAGCTTCGGTGTGCCGCGGCATGAAGTTGATTGAAATCCTATAACCGTTTCCCGAAGATCGCGGTGCCGACCCGGACGAGGGTTGCGCCGTGCGCGATAGCGTGTTGGTAGTCGTCGGACATGCCCATTGACAACTCGCGCAAAGGCAGGCCATGGGTTGCGGCCAGGCGGTCGCGAAAGTCACGCAGCCCGCCGAAAACTTCGGCAAGGGTTTCCGCAGCCACTCCGAACGGTGCCATGGTCATGAAGCCGAGGAACGCGACGTTGCTACAGTCGCCCACTGCCACGGCGAGTTCTTCGAGGGCGGTCTCGGAAAGCCCGGACTTTGTTGCCTCGCCGATGAAGTTCGCCTGCAGCAGGATGTTCTGCACCTTGCCCAGCTCGCCCGCTATACTATCGATGCGCTGCAGCATTTGCAGGGAGTCGACCGAGTGAATCAGGTAACTGTGCTGCACGGCGGGACGCACTTTGTTGCGTTGCACATGGCCGACAACGTGCCACTCGATATCGCTTGGCAGCACCGCGGCTTTCTCCACCAACTCTTGAATTCGGTTCTCACCGAAGCGGCGTTGCCCGGCATCGTAGGCCTCGCGGATACGATCGCAGTCTATCGTTTTGCTGACCGCGATCAGGCGCACGTTTTCCGGGTCGCGGCCGGCAGTTGTTGCCAGCGCCGCAATCCGTCGATTGACATCGTCGAGTCGTGAGGTGATCTTAACTTTCATCGTGGACCGCGAATTAACGTGAATTAAGTGACGTGACGCAATATGCCTGACTCCGACGACAATCTCAACTATCGCAGCACCAGCCGCATCAATTTCGGTCGGCCGCGGCCCGCCAAAATGCGGTCGCGCGAACGGCTCTTGCGGGAGTGGTACGGTGAGGAGCTTGCTGATCGAGAGGTGGAGTCGCAACAACCCGCAGCACGTGGGATTGGCGGATTGATCGACGCGCTCAAGGCTGAAATGGGTGGCGATGAGCAAGTGTTGATGCGCACCATCGTCGATCAATGGGACAGTATCGTCGATGAAACGACCGCGGAGCAGGCGGTGCCGCGGCGGATCGAAGGTGATGTTCTGCATGTGGAAGTCTTCAACGCCGCATTCCGCTATCACATCCAGAGTTTCGGGGTACGGCAGCAGATGATTGACGCGGTCACGCGTCTCAGCGCCGGCCGCATCAAGGATGTCAAATTGATCGTCGGCGGAACGACGATGCGCCCTGGAAACAAGCGGGGAGGCAATCGTGAGTCTTGAGACATTGACAGCAGCGATACGCGACATTCCTGACTTTCCGAAGCCGGGGATCATGTTCAAGGACATTTCACCGATCCTGCAGGACGGTGCGTTGTTTGCGGAAGTGATCGACATTATCGGGGCGCGCTACGAGAATCAGCAGATCGACTCGATCGTCGTGATCGATGCACGCGGCTTCATTTTCGGCTCGGCCCTGGCATACAAGCTTGGTTGTGGGATTTCACTGGTGCGCAAGCAAGGCAAGCTACCGTGGAAAACGTACTCGGTATCGTACGAACTCGAGTACGGATCGGCGGCGGTGGAGATCCATATCGACGCGGTGTCCGCTGGTGACCGGGTGCTGATTGTCGACGACCTGCTGGCGACCGGCGGCACCGCGAGGGCGGGGGCGGACCTGATCGAAAAGATCGGCGCCCGCATCATCGCGCTGGAGTTTGTCATTGAGCTGTCATTTCTCAACGGTCGTGACAAGCTCGACGGCTACACGGTGAATTCCTTGATCGAGGTGAGCGATTGACCGGGCCGTGCTGCAGGAACACAGGGTAGGCAGAAACTGGAGAGGCTTCCAGCGGTCTTGGCCGGGCTGAGTGCCCGGGCGCGGAGGTCTCGTGGCATTTTTGCGCAGCGCTCAGGCAGCGACGAAATTCACTGTCACTTCCCCTAAACCATCGATCACGCCGTGAGCGGTATCGCCGGGGCCAACGGGCACCATCCCGGTGCAGGTTCCGGTCGCCACAATTGCTCCGGCAGCCAGGCCGGTGGCGGCGAGCACAGGGTGATTCGCCAGCCAGGCTGCGACGGCAAACGGCTCGCCGTAGAGGGAGACTCCCGTGTGCCCGCGGTCTTTCTCGGCACCGTTGATCGTCAGGCTCACGGGCGTACGGAACAGATCGAGGGCTGACCAATCGTCCGTCCGGTCACCGATGACGAGACCGTCGTTGAACCCGCTGTCGGCGATCGCCAGGTGCGGCAGTTCCGGCAGTTTCTCGCTCAACCGGCAGGCGACCAGCTCGAACCCCGTTGCGATCCACGAGGTTGCGGCGGCGATATCCGCCGCGGTATAAGGCTCCGGTCGTGGCGGCAGGTCCTGTCCCAGGGCCACGAGCACCTCGGTCTCCAGCAACACCGGGTGTTTACAGGGCGCGGCATCGCCACTGTCGTAAAGGAACTGCTCGTAGATCGGTCCGAACATCGAATCCGTCATTCCGAACGCTGCCATGGCCGCCGCCGTCGTCAATCCGACTTTGTAGCCGATGGTCGTTGCCTCCGACAGCCTGGTGATTGCCGCCTGCACATCGTAGGCTTCGTCGACTGTCTGTGGCAGCTCGACCGCCTGCACATCGACCTGCGTCCCCTGCAGGCGGGCTTGCCAAAGCTGGGTTGCGAATTCGTTTGCCATGTTATGGCGCCTGGTTGAACGGCATAGCGGCCTGATACTGACCGGGTGTCGCCTGGCGGGTATGGAAAACGTCGAAGCCAAGGTAATTGCCGAAGGCTTCCCACAGCACGTTGCCGATAGTCGCCGGGGTGATCGCCACGTGGTGGGGGAAGCGCTGCAGCACGACGTTGCGATACAGCCATTGCAGATCTTCGATGCGGCACCATCCGTACGAACCCGATGTACTGGCCGGATTGTCCTCGATTTGACCTTGAGCGATCAGCGCCTGCCAGCCGCCGTCGATGTCCTGCGTGATCCGGCTCAAAGTGACCGGCGACGCTTTCATTTGCAGTTCGACGACGCCCTCTACCTGATTTTCGGCCGCGATGCCGGCAGTCAACAGGATGTCGTGCGATGCCAGACGCGGCTGCTCCTTGGCAAAGCTCTTCGGGAACACACCGCAATGCCAGATATTGACGAGGTCGTCGTCGTCATTGTGCAGATTGTTCCAGTCTGCCAGGGCAGCGGGTTTGCCGCTGGCCAATTGCAGCGCATGCATCGAGAGCGTGCCGATGATATCCGCTTCGCAGGCTGCCGGGGTGAGCGTATCGGTGAAACGGCTCATGGTGGTGCAGGCGCAGACACCGTAGTGGCGTTGGATACTGGTCCAGCACTGCACAGCGAACGCGTCGAGATCGTTTTCCGCCTGCCTCCGCCATTTTCGACGAATCAGCGTAATCGGCGATCGATTCGATCAGGCCGCGGACTTCGGCATCATCGTCGCTGATGGCACGGACACCGCCGAATACTTCGGAGAGATCAAGCGTGACGGTAGTCGGACCGAGCCGCTGCAGACGTTTCTCATCGAAGCGGCAGGTCCAGAAGGCGTCTGGCCGCGCTCCGATCTGGCCGTAGCGCGCCTTGCGAATGCCGTTGACGACCCGGCAAACGCGGACAAACCAGTCGAGGTCGTCGCGGAAGGCCTGATCGGATGGAAAGCAGACCGGCCGTTGCCCCACGCTGTAGGTAAAACCGATCTGGCGCAGTGCCTCACCGATACTGAGCAGCCCGCAGAAGGCATCGCGACGGCTCATGCCGGGTGTCAGCGCGTGTTCTTCCTGGCAGCCGAAGATCAATACCGGTACGTTCAGCCCTGCTTGCTTCACCGCCAGGGCCGCGGCCTGCTCGTCGCCGAAATTGACGGCACCGATGACGATGCCCTCGA
Source organism: Lentisphaeria bacterium (assembly GCA_030754995.1). Lineage (GTDB taxonomy): Bacteria > Verrucomicrobiota > Lentisphaeria > JABSQK01 > CAJWLW01 > CAJWLW01. The sequence goes on along the minus strand of JASLZG010000009.1, from coordinate 29,625 downwards.
CTTCCTGCTCGCGGAACAACTGGGCGCAGGCCTCAGCTTCCTGCCGGGTCTCGACGCAGCCAAGATTTGACTGGCCGTCTTCGAGCACCACGGGGTCGAGCGCCAGTTGCCTCATGACGTCGATGGTTTCTGATCGCATCGCCGCCGCCAGCTCGCTGCTGAAGAAACCGCGATTGGCCGGAATGAACCCGATTTTCATATTTGCCGCAGCCATAGACACTCGCCTCCAAAGATGTTGTAGTCAGGGGGGGGGGACGATAGCACGCGAGGGTTGCTTGTGCTACCTTTTAGGAATGCCGAATTGGCATTTCACACGCCGGCCCATACCGCATACCCATCTTATGAGTCAAATATTGAAGTCACGGCCGTATCGTCGCACCTGCCGCCATGCCGCTGCCTCGGCATTGGCGCTGGCGCTGCTGCTGTGTGGCTGCGGCAGCGGGCAGAAACAGACGATCGAAAGTCTCGACGAGCGGGTCGAGAATCTTACGGTCGACCTCATAGGCGTTTGGGAGGAGCGGCCGCGATATGGTGTCACCGGCAAGCAGAAATTCGTCGTTCTCGATTTGCAGGAGGGGGGCATCGGCACGATCTCGGTGAAAGTCGGAATCGTTGGTCTCGACGGCCAGATGGAAGCCGACGCACCGGAGATGACCGGCAATGTCATGTGGTCAATAGAAGACGGCGAGCTGTATACGTTCTTTGCCGATTGGCAGGCCACGATTCCGGACGTGATCGTCAGCGGCGGTGTCGATCGAATTATTGCCGCGTCCGGTGACTTTTTCATTGTCTACGGCGGCGGCGAAGCAGGCATCACTGCCCGTTATCGCCACGACGCACACAACACCGTGGTTCCGCTGGAAACGAAGCAGCTGCCACTCGCCGAGAATTTCATCATGGCCGGCGACCGATCCTTCCAGGTTTCACCCGAGGACAGCATACACATGGCCGGCAACCCGGCCGTTTTGCGCTGGGTCGATCCGGTCACCGATTCGGCCGATTATCTTGTCGGCCAGCATATCGAATACTTCAAGCCAGGCGGTTTTTTCGTCGTCACGGGAGGTGCTACGATCGTCCAAGGCGAAAAGTGGACCAGTGACGAGAGGGTGAATTCCAACTTCGTGCTGTTCGCCGACCTGCGCACCGTCATTGAGCGGCAGGCCGAATCAGTTGTCAGGAAGCGCGCGGGTCGCGAGTTGACGTTTGGTCGCGATATAATTGTCGGGGACGAATAACCTGCCGTCTCGCGTCGACACCATGCAGGCCGTACGCCTGGGACAGGCCGGCTCAGTGCGGGCCCGGGCAAATTTCCGTTTTACCGGCGGCAGGGCCTTGAGGCCACGCGCAACCATCTGCGGCACGCCACCTGTACGGTATGAAGTGATCAGTCAAGGTCATCTTCATAGATGTTTTCCGGCGGCGGCGGCTTTGGTTCGGTGAGATTGGCGCGGCCCAGCAGCGCCGTCAGGTGTTCGACGTACTGGGCGCCGTCCATGCCCCGCTTGTAACCGGAGCGGCCGATCGCCTTGCCGCTGTCGTCGGTGATGATAATTGTCGGATAGCCACGTACGAGGTGTTTCTGCGCCATCTCCTTGTTGAACTTCTTCAATTCCTCGTCCTGCTCCTTGAACCTTGGGAAGTCGACCGCAAGGCATACGAAAAAGTCGGCGGCGAACTTGATGAACTCTTTGTGCCTGAAGAATTTTTTGTCCATCACCATGCAGTAGATGCACCAGTCGGAACCGGTGAAGTTCATGAATACAAAGCGCCCGGTCGCCTCGGCCTTTGCCAGCGCCACGTCGTAGTCGGTTTCCCAATGGACCTTCTCTTCGGCTGCCGCCAAAGGTGGACTTTGCGGTTTTTCTTGGGAAGGCAACTCCGAATGGAGCTCCTCTTCGGCTGCGGCAGCAAATGCCAGCCCAATGACCGCTATAATTGTCAACACCCACTTACCCACCATCTCAGGTGCTCCGGGTTGATTCAGTGATTCGCAAACATCGAATATAGGATTAGCCTTGCCCATGTGCAACGGCTCATCACCGTCGCTTCATCGAATTGATTCAAGGACCGCTGACGAGTAGAATATTCCTCATCCCTTATCACTGACGCTTTGAAAAACCCCGATATTCATTCCACCGCCATGACCTTTGCCGAATTCACCGAAGCGATCCGCCATGAGTACACCACACCACCGGGCCGGGCCGGTTTTGCCAGTCGCCTGGGACCGTTGAACGCGGTTTGGTTCCACACCCGGATGCTTGCGACACTTTTCAGCGTTTCTTCCAAGGTAAAGGACAATGTCCTGGACCGGTATGCGGCAGCAGAGCACGGACGGCGTGTCCTGCTGCTTGCCGAAACAGCGGGGTGCCGGTGCCATATCTCCAGGTTCCGGCATCTCGAAGCGGTCGATGGCCCGGCCGTCATCGTCGCCAACCACATCAGCTCATTCGAAACCATGGTCCTGCCCGGGATGATTCTACCGTTCAAGCCATTCTCGTTCGTGCTCAAGTCCAGCCTCATGAACTACCCGGTCCTGGGCAAGGTTCTGAACGGCTTAGACCCCATCGTCGTCGCGCGCGCCAATGCCAGGGAAGACCTCAAGACGGTGCTGACCGAAGGGCGCGCCCGACTCGAGGCGGGCAAATCTGTGCTGCTGTTCCCGCAGCATACCCGCAGTCTCGAGGTCGATCCGGTCGCCTTCAATTCCCTTGGTGCCAAGCTGGCGCGCGGTACCGGCGCACCCATCGTACCGATCGCTTTGCGCACGGAATTTCTCGCCAAGGGCCGGTTGATCAAGGACATCGGGCCAATCGACCCGTCGCTCGACCTGCACTTCGAATGCGGCCCGGCGCTCGAGGTCGAGGGGAACGGCAAGGAAGCCCACCGCGCCTCTGTCGACTTCATTATCGAGCGCCTGAAGCAGTGGCGCTCCCAGTAGCTTCTGTTCTCCCATGCACGGATGTTGTCGGAAAAGACAATCCCCTCGACCTGTATCATCCAAACTACTTCACATTGTCCATTTTCAGGATCTCGATAAGGTCCGGCTTGTGCACCGTGAAGACAATCGCGCCGGCGCCTTTCTCGAAAGGCAAGGCCGGGTCGGTCCGCCGCTCCCGATAGTGGGCCCGCGACGCATGGTCCAGCGCCACGATGAATGAATTCGGAAAAAACGCGATCAGGCTGTAGTCGGCACTGGTCCCAAGATCGTCGCGCAGCCGACGGTTGATCGACGACCAGTCCCGGTCCGCGCTGATTTGCGCCACCCGCACGTACTTGCGGTTGTAACGTCCTTCGAACAACGCCTTGATCGCTTCATAACTGCTGACCTCCACGACCGGCACGTCGCCATTGGCACCGATGACGGCGTACGGTTCCCGGGCCGCGTCGAGGCGGCCCTGGGTGATCGTCAGGAAAAACACCCGAATGCCGTTGGCCGCCGCAATGTCCATGAAATCGGAAAAAGCCGCCTGGCGCAGGATGAAATCGTAACTGGAAAAATCTAGCGGTTCCCGGACGGCGGAGTCCACAGCATCACGCTGTGCCTGTTCCGCCTCGGCCTGCCGCCGCGCTTCTGCTTGCCGGCGTTGTCGTTCGCCGGCCTCTTCGGCGTGCTGCGCCTGCCGTTGCCGTTCCAGCTCGACCTGCCGGGCCCGCTCCTTCCGGAGTGCCTCGAGGCGCCGGCGTTGCTCCGTTTCTCGCGCTGCCTGCAACTCCGCCTGGCGCCTCAGCTCGGCCTGACGCATGGCGTTTTTCTCGGTCTGTGCCGCCTTTTCCAGTGCTGCCTTTCTCAGGCGCGCCTCTTCAGCCTTGGCGAGAGCCCGGGCCTGAGCCTCTTCGGCCCTCTTCGCCGCCGCCTCGCGAGCGGCCTTGGCAGCGGCCAACGCCGCCTGGTGCCGGGCATAAGCGGCGCGCCTGGCCGCGTCGACGGGGGCCGCCGGCTGTGGCGCCGGCTCAACGGCAACAGGCGGCGGCCGGGGCGCCGGTTCGGTGGGCGGTGGCGGCTCCCGGCGCGGCGGTGGCGGTTGCCGGTGCGGCTCGGTTTGCTCTTCCGGCGGCGGCGGCCGCTGCAGCGCCGCGAGCCGCACGACTTTCGGGCGCTCCTTCTTCGGCGGCGGCTCGAAAACTGTCACCTGCCAGTTTGCGGTCATCGGTTCACCACTGCCCGCGACCGTGAAAGTAATCTCGTACATCCCCGCCAACGGCTGTGCCCAGGCGATCACACCGTCGCTGCGAAACTGAATGTCCGGTCGTGAGCAAGCCGGGCGCCGGAGCCGGCCGCCGGTGACTTTCGCGGTACCGGCAAAGGGCACACCCGCCTGGATACGGCCGGGGAGGTTCAGGACCAGCTCGGGCGCCTTCGCCGGCAGCTCAAGCTCCGCCTGCGGATGCCGCAGGAGATGGGCGACGAGCGCCACCAGGAGCGCGAGGATGAGGCAGACGGCAGCACCACGGAATGTCTGCGACCGCAGCATGTCACTGTCTCTGGATATCGCCCGACCCAACGACCACCGCGTACGCACCGGACCGCGGCTCGTAGGCGGCCAGACGCCAGCGGACGCGGCCGTGATTAACTACTGCGACGACGTTCGTGGTCCGCAGGACAGCCCCCCACAACTCGGCCGGCAAGCGCAAACTCACGGTTTTGCGGCGCTGCATGGCAGCCCGACCGCGGTCATTCAGCGCGATCGTGAACGGGCCCTCGGTATCGGCAAGCCCCGCACCGAGCTGCAGCAGGACACCGACATCGGCATCGGCCTGAACCGGGTCATCCGGGAAATCGTAGACATAACGCACCTGGCTCAACAGCCCGCGCAGATACACCTGGCGCGGTGTCCAGTTGCCGGGGCGGCCGCGGCCGAAGACCTGTTGCCCGTTGGGCAGGCTGACGCTCACTTCATCCGGCAGTTTACCGACGGTGCGCGTCAGTGTCATCGGCTGAACCGGCACTGGTTCAACTGCCGCAGTCGATCCCGGACCGGTTGCCGGCTCGACCGGCGGTGCTGGTCGAGGCTCGACGGCAGTCGGTGGCGGTTCGACCGCGGCCGGCGGCGGTGCCGGCCCGATCGTGTCTGTAGCCGGCGGACCTGCGGTGTCCGCAACAATGTTTTCGGGTTCCGGCGGCCTCTTGCCAGGGATGTTGCCGGCGACGAGGACCGGCCAGATCTTCTCGTCGACGACAGTACGGCGGTCGCCCTGCTTGCGATGCAGTGTGAAGGCCACGTTGTAACTGCCCGGCGGCGGCGATGGCCAGCGAATCTGAAAACTCTCCGGGTCGATTTCGAGATCGCCCCGGCTGCTGCTGACGTCGATGACGTAGTGCCTGGGGTTGACTACGATAAGCTTGCCGATGAAGGGTGCCCCGGCATCGATGCCGTTCGGCAACCCTTCCACGGACAACGACGGTTGCTGCAGGCCGATGGTAACAAATATGGCGCCGACGATCAGAACGATGACCGTGGCTACCGTGATGATGGATCGTTTCAGTTTCATGATTCACTCCGATTTCGGATTTCAAGAAGGCGCTGCCTCGGAGAGCCTCGCGTCACGGGGTTTCTTCGTAGACCAGATGCACGTCGAGGCGCCGGGCCATGGTCGCATCGTCGAGTTGCCAGGCGGAGAAGCTGGCGTCGAAAACATGCTGATAGAGGATTTCGCCGGGGGCGTGCACAAACACCCGTACATCTTTCTCACTATCGACCAGGCTGAGGCGCCGGCGCAGCCCGGCTGCCAGGGCGACGGCATCGAGCCTGGCATGCTCGTCGTCGGCAAAGGTGAAATAAACGTCGCCGCTGTCGTGGCGCACGTAGATACGGATATCGGCGACGTCGGCATCGGCGACGGCGCTGATGTCGACGGTGGCGATCTGCTCCGGCGGATTGACGACCATCGAGTAGAGGTAGCTGACATAATTCATCAGCACAAAGACCAGCAGGATCATGGCGAACGAGAAGAACATCCAGAAGTCCTCGGTGCTCGAGGCGCCGCGGACCGGTTCACCCTGCAAGCCGTCGAGCAGGTCGTCGGCGTAGATTTGTGGTTGTTCAATCATTGCCGGCAATCAGTCCAGGTGAGCCACCGTTGCCGCTGCAGCCCTCGGCCGGGGCGGGGGCGCCTGCCGGTCGAGGTTCGGACTGGCTGAGCAGGTCCTGCAGTACCGACCGCAGTTTGGCGACATCACCGCGTGTCCGGTCAATATGCGTCTCGAGGGTGAAGTGATTGAACAGGTCGACCCCGATCTTGAGGATCACCGCAGCGATCGTCGTGAACAAAGCCAGGGCGAAATTCTGCATGAGCTGCTGCATGGTGGTGGCGAGCTCGGTGCCTTCGGTGAAGTCGGTGCCGAAGAAGGCATTGAACATGCCGATCAGGGTGCCGAGCAGGCCGATCGCCGGCAGCAGCGCCGCCAGGAACCGGGCGGAAACCGAGACGTTGCGGATCTGCAGCAGGCGGTATGACTCCTCGGTGCCTTGCAACAGCGACGGCGACAACGGCGCCTGGCAGTCGCGGCTGCCGAAACGCACGAGATACTGGTAGAACAGGTTGCTCCCGGTCGTTTCGTCACCGGCAAAAAAGAGGCCGCGCACCTGTGCCGACGCCATGCCATGGTGTACCAGCTGCCAGAGGTTGCTGCGCGTCCCATTATCGAGAGGATAAGCAAGATCGAAGGGGCAGGCGGCGCGACCAAGCTCGCGCCAGCCGCGGAATAGAAAGACCGCGATGGCAAGCAGGGCGACGGCGAACAGATATCGGAAAACGCCGAGGCTCGACCAGACCAGGTCGAGTGTATCACCGACGTTGATAGTTGCCCATGCGAGCATACAAGGCCCCAGGTTTGACGCTGCCGTTGGTCACGGCCGCCATTCGGCGGCCAGTCGGCCTTCGGCCAGCGCAGGTGTCGGGGGATCGGTCGTTGCCCGGTCCCCGCCAAAATCCGGCCGTCATGTGGCAGTGAAGGCCGTGGTCATAGTTCGAATCCCTCAATCTGCCGCGGTCAGGGCTTCGAGGCTGTCGGCCTGGACTTCGCCCTGGATGCGTTCGTATTCGCCGGTATGCATGAGAACGAGGAAGGAAAAGATCGGCGCCAGTGATTGGGTTCGTTTTTCCTTGAGCAGCCGGTCGTACAGCGCCACCGCCTGGTCGAGGCGATTGTGCTTGACGAACTGGTGCATGGCCAGGTTGTACAAATTGTCGAGCCCGGCGGAGTCGTCGCGGAAACTGGCGTGGTCGATGAGCTTCATGAGCCGCGGCACGTCGAGGCGGTTGAGGCGCGCGCCGACGCGGACGATATTGTAGGCCAGCCGTTCGGTGTGCAGTTTGTCGAACGCTTTTTCGAGCTCGATATAGCCTTTCTCGACAGCCGCCGGGTTACTCTTGTTGATCAGCAGTACAAACGAGTACAGCAGGTGCAGGGATGAGTCCTTGTCTCGCTTGCCGAACTTGTCGCAGGCCAGGCGCAGGGGTTCTTCAGCGTCGAAATATTTGCCCTTCTTCAAGTAGTTCCGCATGATTTTCTGCAGGCTCGCCTTGCGCGAACCGGGCAGATAGTGACGCCTCCTGCCTTTATCGACATACACCCAGATCTTGCGCGAGGTTTCCGCCAGAAAGTCCTCCATACGATCACGATCCATGCTTATCTGCTTGAGCAGCTCGCCGTTGGCGATGAGTTCGTCGACGAGCGCATCGGCGCGGGTCTGAAAGAGTTTGAGGGTCAATTCGGCCGGGATCTCGTCGTCTTTCGGTTCGGTGTAGCTGGCGCGGACCGGTTCGATCAGATCGGCGGCCAGGCGGTTGCGTTCGACAATGACGGCATTGACGTGCCCGGCGAATTCACTGTCCTGCCGCGCCAGGGTATTTCGCAGTCGTGCGACCATGGAGTCGTTGAGCTGGTCATCGAACTCCTCGAGGATGCGTTCGGCGAGGTCCGCCACGGGTTCGACATACGCCTGATCATCCTGTATGCCACCGTTCAGGGCGTCGGTGACCAGCTTGTCGAACTGGGTGTCCATGGCCGCGTCGAGCTCGGTATAATGAACCTCGACGATCTTGACGGAACGCTGGAACTGCTTGAGCTTGAGCTCGTCGACGCGACGTTCCGATTCATCGGCGCTGGTCACGACAGCAGTGAACAGCATGGCACAGAGCAGCAGGTGGGCGGGGTGGTGAATTCGTTGCATGATCGGTCTCCTTGTGGGTGTCGGTGGCTTGGAATTAAGGTGGAAGGGGCGGCCTCAGTTGCCCTGGACCTCGGCGACCCAGTCCTCGGTGAACGTCAATTGCCGGGGCTGGTCGTACCACGGTGCGTGGCTGTAAAAGAAGCCGTCGGCATGCATCCGGGTGAACTTTCCGGAACCGGCTTCGTCGTCGACCGGACAGTAAATACGGCGCTTTTCCATCCGTGTGTACCACTGGTCGAGTTGTGGATCGAAATAGAAGTTGCGGCCGAGGCGCTCATACGGGTAAAATTCTTCCAGGTCCTTTACCTCGAGGAGCACTTTCTCGATCTCCAGGTCATTGACCGGATTGGGCAGCACGAAGGTTTCGTCGGAGAGAATGTCATTGAGCTCGGCCAGATAGTTGGTGGATTCGAGGTTGCTGATGCCGAGGTCGCGCATGTAGATGGCGAAGGACTTGCCCTGCAGCAGGGTCGCGTAAAGGTCGCGCAACTGATCGTAGTAGTCGGTGATACGTGCCGCCTGGGCGGTCATGGTGAATTCGAAGAACAGCGTCTGCTGGCGCGTCGCCGCGGAAATCCTCAGGGCCTCCAGAAAGCTTTCGAGATGGCCCTTGTCGAACTTGCCGGTGTCTTCATCGAGCAGGGCGCGGCGTTCGCGAATAAGGACGGCGAAGGCCTTGCGCATCTGCGCCAGGTTCTTGGCCAGGATCTCGCCGGTCTTGGAGAATCCCTGATTCCGGCGCATTGCCAGCGAACTGGCCTCGAGAAGTTTCAGTGACCCCTCGATGTCGCGCAGGTCACTGTCGAAGCTGTCGAGAATGTGTTCGAGATCCGGCGACTTGTCGAAGCTGAGGCCGCTGGCGGTGGCGAGCGCCCCGTTGACCTGCTGCATTAAGCGGTCCTGGGCCTCCAGCAGGTCGGCGAGCTTGCCCTTGTATTCGTCAAACGCCTCCTTGCGCGCCCCGACCTCCTCGGCGGTCATGATCTGCTCGCGCAGATCGTTGAGGTGCTTGTCGCCCCGGGCCGTCTGTCGAAAGGTGTCGGTGAGCAACTCAAGTTGATCCTGCAGATCTTCGATGCGCGCCGACTGTACCGTGGCAGCAACGAGCAGCAGCGTCCCGAAGGTGAGCGAGAGGTGCATCTTCATGGGTTCCCCGTGAGTGACTGGTTGATCGTAGCTGGCCGCTGGGAGCGGCTGCGAGTGAGTTGTCGAGCTTTTTGACGGCGGAACATCAGTTTTATTCACCGGGCACAAAAAAACGTCAATTCGCAGGTGCGGCGGGCAAATGACGGCGCCGGGAAATCACACTGCATCGCAAGGACAACCAAATCGACCGGCGCACCGGTCCATTGGCGGAGCGGCCGGCGACTGCCCATGGAGATTATGATTGCCTGTCACAATCCTGAATTCATGAATTTCAACAGGTACACCCCTCCCCGTATGCGGCGCAATGCCTGCCTGCCACGGCACGGCGATCCTCGTCAAATGAATGTTCGCTCTTCATGCGCGTCCAAGAAAAGGACACCGACGGTGGCGGCAGACACGGTGCGACCGCTACAACCGTTGACAGAAGAAACGCTTGACCGTATATTTCCATCCATGCCGCTGGTCGAAGCTCCACCGCTGTTCTGCTGTTCAGACACACAATTCGGCAATCCATGCTGACCTACGAAAAACACACTGCCCTCGCCCTGCTGGCGTTGTGTATTTTCGCCGTTTCCGGCGGTGCCGGCATTGTCGTGCAGACGACCGCATTCCGCCTGCATGACGGGCGGTTGGTGGAAGGTAAGTTCAGCCGCAAACCCGAGGGGTTGTACCTCCGCAGCAAGCAGGGAGGCAAACTTTACCGGTGGCACGAGCTCGATGCCCAGGGCCTGCCGCGCCCGCTGCGCGATGAAATTCGACAGCAGGTGATCGGCTGTTTGCAGGAGGCCCAGGCACAGTACGACCGTGGGCAGGTCCCGCAGGCACAGGTCCTGTTCAGGCATGCCTATAGTGCCCGCGGGTTTCTCGAGATCGAGGACTGGGAACGGCCGGAGCTCGAGAACATTCGCAACAAGGCCCGCGGCTATGTCCTCCACGAGAACCACTGGATCCCGTTCAAGCAGCGCCAGGAAGCGCTCGGGCTCGTGCAACACCGCGGTCGCTGGCTGCCGGTGGAAGAGGTGGAGGAATTGAAGGCGTTCGAGACGGCAATTGTCGCGTCGAGAAAGATTCAGCACCTGGCGCAACCTTCGCGTGTCGATTACCAGAACGCGATCACCGGCATCCGTGAAGTGCTCGAACTCTTTCCCGAAACCAAGTGGAGGAGGGTGGCCGAACAGGAGATCGCCGACCTGCTGCGTAAGTTTGATCGGGAAGCCTATGCCCAGGCGCCGTCCGGCCTGTCGCGACGCCCGCTGCTGCCACAGGCGCCGCCGGCGCATTTGGAACCGGTCGCCGCCGCCGCCACGAACTACTACGGCACCTCGAGCAGTGAGCTGCCGAATTCGCGATATGTGCCGGACTTCCTGCTGAGCTCGAATTCCGAGCCGACCGATGAATCCCGCCCCGGCACCGATTCGGATGCGCCCCTGGCCAAACGCGGCTCGGAATTCCTTATCGGTAACGACCCCGAAAAAAAATTCTCGGATAAAGGTCCCGATTTTCTTATCGACGGCAACAATACCAAAATGACACAGGGCGGGACGAAGTGGCGCCTTGGCAAGGTAAAAAAGAAGTAGCTCGTTGTGGCCGCATGGTGCAGAGCAGACTAAAACCTCCGGCGACTCGCGCGGCATTTTCTTGCCGGCGCCTGCCATGGCCTGTTCTTTTGCCGGTCATGATCATCCTGATGGCACCTGCCGATCCGCTGCCGGCGCAGACGAAAGCAGACGCTGCCGGGACGCCCACCGCAAAATCTTCCGGCAGCAGGCTTGCCGAACTTTCGGAACGCTTCGCCAAGGTCATGCGCCGCATTCGCCGCTCCATGGACCGGCTGCAGGACGCCCGCCTCGATATCACCCCGCAGCTCGAGCGCATTGTCTCCGAAGGCGCCGATGGCCGCCGCGACGGTTTTCCGGAGGTGATCGCGATTCTGCAGCAGCGGATTATCGTCGAGCGCACGCTGGTAAGCGACCTGGAGGCAGCCCAGGACCTTTACCGGCGACTCGGCGAAGCGACAAGCGCCGAGCAGGACCGGCTCACGGAACTCAACCAGCTCATGGAGCGCGATCTTGTCGGCATGCGTGATGACCTGGTCGCACAGACCGAACGCCTCTCCAAAGTGCTTGATGAAGAGGGCAAGGTGCAGCTGTTCAAGCACTATGCCGACGTCAAGACAGAGTTCCTGGCGGACATGGTCGACAAGCTGCAGGATGAACAGCTCCCGACCCTCGACCGCTACTTCGAGCGCTGGCGCGAAATGGTCCGTACCCGGCTGCTGGCCGATCAGTATCAGCTGCTCAATTTCGCGCATTACGCCCAGGCCTTTGAGTGGATCGACGGGCGCAACGCCGCCCTCGAAGCAATCTCCGACATCGATGCCGGCGGCTACCTCTCCGATATGGGCCAGGCCGACCTCAACAGCGTCAATCTGTCGTCCGTACTTAATGCGACCTTCTCAAAACTGGTCGCCGCCGCCTATGAACTGCCGGCGACGGCTGAAACCGTCGTGCCGGAAAACGGCTTCCGCGTCAGCATCACACCCAACCACGGACTGGGGGGCGTTTACTTTTACAGCGACTCCAACGCCGGCTTGCGCGATGCTGCCTACGTTCACGCCCACGGCCACCAGCCGTTCTACGGTGAGCGTATTTCCTTCACGCTGCTGGCGACGCAGGACTGCAGCTTCATTCTGCGCTATGTCGATGCCGTCGGCAACGTTCTGCAGATCTGTCCCAACCGCTACGCGCCCGGCCTCAACCATCTCAAGGCCAACGTGCCGACGGTCGTTCCGCCCGGCGACATGGCGTTCGAATTTGCCGCCAGCGGACCGCCCGGCATCGAGACGGTGCGTCTCATCGTGACACCGGACGCCGGCTTCATCGATGTCGGCCGCGACCTGGAGACAAGCCTCGACGACGTCGTTGCAGAGGAGCTGCAGATGCGCTCGAACACCGGCGAGATGCGACTGCAGTCTCCCACCACCCCGCAGCAAGCCGCCGGCTACAACACCGCCATCTTCGACGGCAACGTCACCGGCAACGCTGTCATTGTTGAAGCCTTCGTCCGCATCCTGCCGCTGCCGAGGAATTAGCAGTACCACGAGCCTCCGCGCTGGTGATTCACGACGTCTAAGCAGGGTGTTGATTCCGGCCGCCGGCCGAGTAGTCCACAAACAGTGTCAGGATTTCCCGCGGGCGATAGCTCAGGTGTTTTACCGCCTCCACCGATACACCACACCGGACCGATGGCAGAACCGGAAACAAATCCTTCTCCTTCACCGTCATCGACGTCGTCCCTGGCCCAGCGTATCGTGCTGGTCGTGCTGGCGCTGGTGCCAATTGCCGTGGTCGGCCTGATGTTTTTTCAGACCATGAGCAACTCATCGGGCAGGATGGACCAGTGGCGGGAGGTGACGCCCGAGCAGTTCAAGGCCGCCTCCACGAACGTCGACACAGTGGCGCTTGGCCGGCGTGTCTACACGCAGTACTGCCTCAGTTGCCATGGCGCTGAAGGTGTAGGTGGCATCGGTCCATCCCTCAACCAGGCGGAGTGGAAAAGTGCCGCGGCTTACCGTGAAGCATTTGACCTGGTTTCCAACGGCGTCAAGCGCACCCAGATGATTGCCTGGAAACGCACCCTCGATCCGCCAAGCGTCCACGCCGTCACCAGTTACATCTGGGCCTTCCGCGCCGGCAAAACATCGACCCCTTCCGAGCCGTCCGGGCAACCCTGACCAGGCCGCCGGCAATATCGCGAGGCGGTGGCCGTTCAGCCGCTTACGCCTTTTGCCGATCCCGCCCCTGTCAATGGCGCATCCTCGATAATCAACGTCGGATACGCCACGACGTACAAGGTTGAAGTTTCAACGGCAACTGGAGGCTCGGAAGGTGGCGCGGAGGTGTGAGGCCGGCCCCGAACGCCTGGAGGCCGAGTACTGCTGGCTGGCGGTGCTGCCGGGACATGACTCATCCAAGCCGGGAACCGGCAGGGTAATTCCCAAAACTCATTGAGAATCTCTGCGAATCGGTTATCGATCAAACCCGATCTTGCCGCGTTTCCACTCGGTGCCCAAGAGCTTTCGCACCTTGGTTTTCTTTTTGGAGCGTTCACCGGTTTTGCGACGCTCTTTTTTCTCCGGGCTTTGTTCAACACTCCGCACCCCATCTATTGCCTGGACCAGGCGAATATCGTCGTCGGTGTTCCATTGCTGATCGGCGCCGGCGGAGCAAACAGTGAAGTCCTTTTTCTCGATCTCGAGGACGTACGGCGTACCCCATATGTCAACACCGTTCTTCCTGGTGTCTTTGCCGGCCATTTCGCGGGTGTTCTCCTCGAGAAACTTTGTAAAGCTCGCCGGGTTCGGCAGCGTTTCATGCTCGGTGTGGTAATAAACGATGATTCTGCGAATTGTCTTCATCTCAATCGACGTGATTTGCTCACCCCTGATCTTGTCGAAGGTGTATCGCGCGTTCTCTATCACGGAACGGTTCGCATACCCCAGGTAGCCGAGGGCGGACAGCATTATCAGTTTGATCAGCATAATTGAACCGTAGTGTTCACTTTGGCGGTCAGCGTTCGCTGACTCCGCCCCATTGGCCTCGTTTTTGCCGCGGCGCGCCGTTAACCTGCATAATCCAGGTTAGACGCCGGCCTCTGACATGCGTTGTTCCAATTCCCCTTCGATTGCATAACCGGTGAGAAAATCGTGGCTGACGAAGTTGAGAAACTCGTCGCGCGTCAGGACCAGGCACCGTGACGGTTCAACTGCCACGACGCTCGAGATCGCCGGCGTATTGCGCAGCAGGCTGATCTCCCCGAAGTAGTCACCAGCGCCGAGGGCGACGATCGGCTTGCCGCCACGACTCACCTGAAATTGACCTTCGTAGATCATAAAGAACCGATCATTCTCCCTGTCCTCGTCAATCACCTTTTCGTCGTTGGCGACGTCGCGGAACTTAAATTTCAGGGCGATCGACATCAATGCCTGGTTATGCCAGCCGGAGAACATGTCGCATTTGCGCAGAAACCCGCAAACCTGGATGGTTGTGCGAACGGTCTCGGCGCCAAGTTGATCGAGGACCAGGCGCTCGAAATCGGCGCGTTCGAGCTGCAGCAGGGTCAAAGGAGTGTTGCTGACCACCGTGCTGGTCCTGGGAATATTGTCGATCAGTGCGATCTCTCCGAAGACATCGCCCGGCCCGATGGCGGCGACAACACGACTCTCCCCGAACTCATCTTCGCGCTCAATGCGGGCCCGGCCGGTGGTGATCATGTACAGCGCCTGCCCGGATTCACCCTGGTGGATCACCTCCGTCCCCGGCGCGACCGCCAGCGGGGTCATCGCGGCCGCCACGGCTTTCAGGACTTCCTCTGGAAGCTGGGCGAACAACAGGCTGTCCTTGAGGTACAACAACACCTCCTCCACCGTCGCTTCCGACTCTGGCGCCCGGTGACGCTTCGCGATGCGACGCTCCGTCGAAAACAGCCGTGGCCGCAGCAGTTGAAAAAGATTCTGCAGAACCACCCAAACCTGGTACAACAGCGGCCCCGCGATGAGAATAAAGGTGATTGCCAGGGATACTCCGGCGAACAGCCGCTGTGACAACTCCGGCGCATGCTCCAGGTCCCATACCAGCACACTGCCGCTGTTGCGAATGATGTCACCGCCGAACTGCAGCGCCGTGCCCAGCCAGATGAGTGTGCAGGTGACGAATACGAACATGTAGTTTTCTTCGCCCTTGTCTTTCTTCCGGGAAAAGAACTCCGGGACAAAGCGCCGCAACTGCACGATCAGTCGCCGCCCGAGAAAGCGCGCCGACAAGCGCCGCAAGCGATACTGCTTGCGGAAAATCGCATGAATGAGATCGGCGCCGGGCGTGGCGCCCACCGGGCAGAGAAGAATGAACGCCGTGAGGACCGCGGCGAATACGACAACACCGTTGTCAAGCACGGCACCGGCAACGATGATCAAAAACGGTGTGGCGCCAGCCTGCAGGGCGGTCGCGATTTCGCATTTTCGGCCACCCATAAAGCCGTCACGGGTATCCACGGCGATGTACGGGATAACCCGTTTCAGGTTGAGCGACGGCCCATAAACAACCCGGGCAAATCCTTTCAATACGAAGCCGGAAAGTATGCCGGAAAGGCTCATGCCCACACTGATCACGATCAGTGCCAGAAGCCAGTCCACGGCAGTCAACGGGATCGTATGGCTGACCTGGCTAATGAAGCAGATGCCCCCGGCAATCATGATGCCGCTGAGGATGACCGCCGCTGCAAAGCCCCAGCCGAACGGCAGTGACAACGTCCGCAGGGGCGCCGATTCGGCATCCTGTGTTTCTTCGTCGCCGGCGGGGACCAGGAAGCCGCGCTCGGTGGCAGTCACCACGAAGTCATAGAAGCTGCGCAGATTCGGCCGCTCCTGTTTCCGTAGAAGCTCGTGCAGGATCTGCTGGACGTTGCGCTCACCGTCAAACTCGGAAAACAACTCCTGCTGCTTCTCTGAGAGTGCCAGGTAGTTGGCGAGCCGCGTCTGCTTCAACAGCTGTACGCCATCGGGCACATCGCGCGACTCGAGGTGTCTCGAGCGCCGCAACACACGGTCATTGAGCAGATCCTGTGTATCGTCTGGCATGGTGAAAATGTGTCCCCAACAGCAAATTGCGGCGCGTAACGCCGATTTTTCCGTTCGGCATTACCGTTGCCCCGCTTTGTGTCAATTTCAAATTCCGCGTTGATTACGGATTTCGCGGATTGGCATCAGCGGCGTCAGCCTATGCCGTGTGGTCGACCAGCAGCACTTCGTACTCGTCGATCCTCGGCACGCGAACGCTCAGCCAGCCGTCGTCGACTTCGTGGCGAACCGGCTGGCCGCTGATCGCCGTCACCGTGTGCACCGGTGCCTTCACCCGCACCCGGATCTCCTGGTCCGGCAGGGGCACGACATAGCGTATCACGTCGTTGTTCTCGACCTGGTTCATGGTCTGGTTGAGGACAAAGATCGCCATCCGGTCCTGTTTCACGTGCGTCACCAGCTCGACCGACGGCGGCGCGCTGGTGGTGATCGGCGGCGGCTCGGCGGCGGCCCAGAGCACCGCCTTGGCCAACACCTCCAGCACATCCGCATCGGCGGTCTTTCCAGGCACGGCGCTGTCGGCCAAGTCGCCGGCAAGATAGAGCACCCGGCCATCGGCGACACGGCGGGTGAGCACCATCGGGCCCTGCGGGGAGCCGGGATACGGCTTGATGCCCATGTGGTCCTCGTGCATCCTGTCCGTGTCCAGGCCGATGATCTGGGCCTCGACGCGAAAGTCCGCGGACGGCCGCACCCGGGCGCAGGGAAAGCCGAACGACAGGAGCCTTCCGCCCCAGGCGCCCCAGGGCTCGGCTGCCGTTTCGAATCGGTAGTAGAGCGGCAGCTCGTCGCGGCCGCTGTCGATCTCGCCGTCCAGTTCCAGCCCGATCAGCGCCGCCAGCTCCGCACTGACCTGGCCCGCACACACCAGGCCGCCTCCCGCCTCGATGTAGGCAGCGAGATTCTTCACCGCCTGCCCGCTCAGGGTGCGCGCGTTGCCGACGATTACGGCGCAATAGGCGTCCAGCCGCTGCCGGTCCAGTTCCCCGGGCGCGATCAGGTCGAACGGCAGGTGGTGTTCGATCAGCGCGGTGCAGTAGCCCGCCGCCTGCGGACTGTCCACGATGGCGATGTACGGCAGCAACTCGGCGTCCAGCAGGTAGTCGCGCAGGCGCTCAACGCAGGAGAAGAGGTCGGTCAGCGTCGGTATCAGGGATGGCTCGAACTCGAACACCGTCTGAATGTGGGGTTGCACCGTCGCGCCGTATGCCAGGGTCTGCATGAAAGTGAGCTTGGCGTGTGTCGGGGAACGTTGGTGGTAGTTCAAGTCCACATTGTGACTCGCCCACCATGTCCCGGACACCGGTTTCCGGGACATCGCCCGATGGTGCAGTATGTCCAGGCCCACCTGGTGCAGGGAGGGGCGGGCCCGGCCGATCCCCCATTGATTCTCGATGGACACCATGTCCGTGTATTTCGGGAAGGCGGCCAGGTCGCAGCAGTCCATCGAGTGGTAGGATGTGCCGACTACCACGGTCTCCGGCGACACGGCATCGGCGACCGCCTTCACGGCAGCCTGGAAAGCAGTCACGCTGTCGTTCAGGAATGTGTGGAGCTCCGCCGGCTCGGCTTGGCTGAAATCCTTCCCGAAAATCGTTTTGAACTTCTCGTTGCAGGAGGCACAGTGACAGCCCTGTATGTAGAAATACTCGCCCTCGACGTAGAGGTAGTCGACCGGGTACCGTGCCAACGCCTCCCCGATGAGGTCTGTGTAGTACTGGGTGTAGGGCGAGTTCAGGCAGATCAGGTGTGTGTGGAAGAACGGGTAGGTCTGGCCGTTCTCGTCGCGCATTGCCCATTCCGGACGCGTGGCCGCGATATGCGAGTTTGTGTGCACGCCCAGGAAACCAAGGCCGAACCGAAGTTCCGCCTGACGGCATTCCCGTTCGATCATCCCCAACAGGTCCTGACCGTGGATATGGGAGTTGATCGGGGCCAGGGCGCTCGGGAAGAGCGGATAACCGCCGTCGTCCGCCATCATCACCAGGGTATCGGCCTTGAACCCCTTGGCCCGCGCGACCATGTCGCCCACGTAAGTGGCCAGGTCGAGGTCATCCCTGGGATTCAACTCCTCCAGGTAAGGGCGGCAGTACCTGAACCAGCCGTCCTGCTTGTTAAGCATGGCGTGTCGACTCGACCCGGAAGGATCATTTTCGGACATCATGATCTCCTTTGTAGAACGTCTGGACTCACCGGCCTTGCATCAGACTGGTATGCTCGAAACAGCGTGCGGTGCCGGCAGCGCCAGCGGCAACAACACTGATTTCGTTGCCCGATCCCTTGATCATCAAACCGGTGACCGCAGCCGCTCGACGGTGTCGCGATTGAGCTCGACACCCAGCCCCGGTTGGGTCGGCAGCGGAATCACGCCGTTTTCCATGCACAACTCTTCCCCTACAAGCTCGCGGCGCAGCGCCGAATGGCAGAGCTCGGCCGGCAAGTACTCGACGTAGGCACAGTTCGGGGCAGTGACCGCCATGTGCACCGAGGCGGCAATGCCGATACCGGACTTCCAGCAATGCGGCACGATCAACCGGTCGCGGTCCGCCGCCAGGTCACAGACGCGCTTCGCCTCGGTCAGCCCGCCGACGCGGCCGACGTCCGGTTGCGCGACGTCGATCTTGCCGCGGTCCATCAGCTCGATGAACTCGAACCGTGTTGTCTGCCACTCGCCGTAGGCGATGCGGATATTGAGATTGTCGTGCAGGAACGCTATGCCATCGATGTCATCCATCTGCAGCGGGGTCTCGATGAAGAACAGATCGAATTCCTCCAGCCGCTTGAGTGTTTGCAGGCACTCACCTGCGTCGGACCAGGTGTATTGCACGTCCACCATGAGCACGAAATCCGGACCGACCGCTTCGCGGCAGACGCGAACAACTTCGGGCACCAACTCTGCCGGTTCGTCGAGGCCGTGGTGGGCGTACGGCCCGGACAGCGTCACCTCCAGCTTGGCCGCCGGGAAGCCGTATTCCTTGGCGCGCACGGCCCATTCGGCCAGCGACTTGCTGTACGAATCGAGATCCTTGCCGCGTGGCTGCAATGAGGCGTAGGGCTTGATGGCCGGCTGCTGCGCCCCGCCGAGCAGCTGCCAGCACGGGACGCCAAGCGCCTTGCCTTTGATATCCCACAGCGCCATGTCCAGCGCCCCGATCGCATTGATGCCGAGGCCGCGCCGGCCATAGTGCATGCTGCCGACGTACATGCGGTCCCAAAGCGCCTCGACCTGCAGCGGGTCCTGGCCGATAAGCACGTCCTTGAGGCCCAGTGCCATAGTGTGAATGGTGGGGCTTTCGATGATGGCGCGGGCGCCCCACGGATTGGTGTCGCTTTCGCCGATGCCGATAATACCCTCGTCGGTGTGGATCTCCACGACGATATCGTCCTGTGACCCATCGGTGTCTTCGGCATGGAGATCGGGGAGCAGCAGGACATGGCAGATGACGTCAGTTATTTCCATTTGGAATCCGGATAGTTGTGGGGTTGCCTCGAACGGAAGATGTTGCAGTTTTTACCGAAAACAAGGAGACCCCCGGTGACCGCGGCGCGGGAGGCGGGTTGTTCCAGTACGGCGATCTGAATTTTAATACATAAGAAAATACACCCACGTACGTCTATACTGTATACCCCAACCACCCAACGGAGGGATTCGTGTCAATGATTCGTTATTTCATACCCCTGTTCCTGCTCGTCCACTGCGCCTTTGCCGCCGACCGCACGGCGGCCTGGAAGGACGTCGCCGAAGCCGAAGCCAACGGCCTGCCAAAAACCGCCATGGAACTGCTCGAACCGATCGTCGAAGGTGCCCTGGCCGACAAAGCCTATGCCGAAGCGGTCAAGGCGATAACCAAGAAGATCCGCCACCACACCGAGATCCAGGGCGGCAAGGCGGAAGAGAAGATCGCCAACCTCCAAGCCGAAATCGAAGACGCGCCGGACGAGGTCAAGCCGATTCTCCAGACTATTCTGGCCCACTGGTACTGGCACTTTTTCCAGCAGAACCGCTGGCGCTTCATGCAGCGCACGCAGACCGGCGAAGCCGCCGGCAACGACATCATGAGCTGGGACCTGGCAACGATCCTGGCCGAGATCGACAAGCATTTCTCAACCGCCCTGGCGGCCGCCGAAACCCTGCAGAAGATGCCGATCGCCGATTATACGGAACTGCTCACCGCCGGCAATGCACCGGACAGCTTCCGCCCGACCCTCTACGATTTCCTGGCCTTTGAGGCCCTGGGTTTTTACAGTGCCGGCGAGCAGGCGGGAAACCGCGCCCAGGACGCCTTCGACCTCGCCGCCGACACCCCGGTCTTCGACAAGCTCGACGACTTCCTCGCCTGGCAGATCGAGACCACCGACGACACCTCGACCAAGGTCAGGGCATTGCAGGTCTACCAGGAGGTGCTGCGCTTCCACAAGAGCGACGCCAACCCGGACGCCCGCATCGATGCCGACCTCGGCCGCCTGGTCTACGGCTACAACCAGGCCTACGGCGCCGACAAAAAAGAGCGCTACATCGCCGCGCTCGAGCGCTTCGTCGATCAGTGGGCCGACCACCGCATCTCGGCCCGGGCGCTGCATCACTGGGCGATGATCCTGCAGAACGACAGCGATTTCGCCGGTGCCCACCGGCTGGCGACGCGCGGCGCCAGGGCACACCCGGAGACCCCGGGCGGCAATTCCTGCCACAACCTGGTCCAAACCATCGAAGCGAAGCAGGTCGACCTGATGGTCGAGCAGGTGTGGAACGAGCCATGGCCGAAAGTCAGTGTCAGCTACAAGAACATCGACAAGATCTGGTTTCGCGTCGTGCCGTACGACTGGAACAAGCTGCTCAGTTCACGGAGCTGGTCGCTCGATCAGTTGGCGACGCGCCGGCAACAGCAGGAACTGATCGGCATGCCGCCGGTTAAATCCTGGTCTGTGGATCTGCCGCCGACGGACGATTATCAGTTGCGGCAACATCAGGTCGAGGTGCCCGGGGACCTGGCGAAGGGTCATTATTTCGTCATCTCCAGTTGCACCCCGAATTTTCAGAAGGAGAGGAATTTCGTGAACTATCGCAGCTTCTGGGTCAGTGACCTGGCGATCGTCACGCGAACGCGACAGGGATCGAACCGGGTCGGCGGTTTCGTGCTGGCGGCGCGCAGCGGCGAGCCGATCGAGGGTGTACAGGTCCAGTTCTGGCACCGGGTTCGCCGGAATTGGCAGCGGACGGGGGGCGATGTGCGCACCGACAAAAACGGCTATTTCAAAGCGGCCATCAACCCGCAGCCGCATGTCATTGTGGCGAAACACCAGGGCGATCGTGTTTCGACCAACAACCTTTCGGCACGCGCCTATGAGATGACGGTCCGGCCGCAGGAACACACCATGTTTTTCACCGATCGCTCGCTCTACCGCCCGGGACAGACGATCCGTTTCAAGGGCATCTGCATATATTCGGACCAAGGGAAAGACGCGTACCGCACCATCAACAACCGCAAGCTCATGGTCACTTTCCGCGACGTCAATCACAAGGAAATTGAGCGCCGCGACTTTCGCACCAACGATTACGGTTCGTTTTCCGGCAGCTTCACGGCGCCGCGCGATCGGCTGATGGGCCGCATGTCGATCGCCGTCGAGGGTCAGCCCAACGGCATTACCAACGTCACGGTCGAGGAGTACAAGCGGCCGAAGTTCGAGGTCACCCTCGAGCCGCCGGAAACCGCCCCGAAGCTGGATGCCGGCGTCACCATCACGGGACATGCCATCAGCTACACCGGGGCCGCGGTCAATGGCGCCAAGGTGCAGTACCGCGTCGTGCGTGAGGTTCGGTATCCGCCGTGGTGGGGCTGGTATCGCTGGTGGATGCCGCCGCAGTCCGGCGGCCAGGAGATCCTCCACGGGATCGTGCGGACCGAGACCGACGGCTCGTTCAAGGTCACCTTCAATGCCACGCCGGACCGGACGGTGCCGGCGGCCGACGAACCGACCTTCACTTTCTCGGTCGACGCCGATGTCACCGACACCGCCGGCGAAACACGCTCCGCCAGCCGCACCGTCAACGTCGGCTACACCACTCTGCAGGCGACACTCAGCACCGGCCAGTGGCAGGAGAAGGACAAGCCCGTGGTGCTGACGATCGGTACGCGCACGCTTGATGGCGTCGGCCAGAGGGCTGAGGGTACCGTCAGGATTTTCCGGCTGCAGGCGCCGGCAACCGTCCAGCGTCCCCGGCCCCAAGGCTGGCAGCGGCATCGCCGCATGCCGTCGCCGGCCGGGCAGGCGGCAGAGCCGGACCTTGCCGATCCCAACACCTGGCCAGTCGGCGAGGTTGCCGCCGAACGGCCGTTCACGACGGATGCCGAGGGCGGGGCGGAGCTTTCGGTGGCGCTCGAGCCCGGGCTGTACCGTGCCAAACTGGAGTCGACTGATCGTTTCGGCAAGCCGGTCACTGCTCTGCAGCCGTTGCAGGTGCTCGATCCGCAGGCGCCCAAGTGCAACCTGAAGATTCCATTCCTGCTCACGGCACCGACTTGGCAGGTTGAGCCGGGTGACAGCCTCACGGCGCTGTGGGGCAGCGGCTACGATCGGGCCCGGGCATACATCGAGATCGAGCATCGCAAGAAGATTCTGCGGAGTTTCTGGACCGACCCGCAACTCACCCAGGAGATCATCGAACTGGCAGTGACCGAGGAGATGCGCGGTGGCTTCACGGTGCGCGTTACGATGGTGCGGGAGAATCGGGGCTACATAACAGTGCGCCCGGTCACGGTGCCGTGGAGCAACAAGAAACTCCAGGTGAAGTGGGAGCATTTCACTTCGAAGCTCGGGCCGGCCGAAAAGGAAACCTGGACTGCGATAATCACCGGGACGGACGCCGAAAAGGTGGTGGCCGAGATGGTCGCCGGGCTCTACGACGAATCGCTCGATGCCTATCTGCCGCATCATTGGGCGCAAAGCATCGGCGTATTCCGGCATGACCGGTCACGCCTGCAGTCGCAGTTTCAGAACCTTCTTGTTTCCTGGCATCGTCTGCAGGGCCGCTGGCCGAGCCACCGGAAAAACGGCAACCTCAGATATCGCGGCTTTCACCCGGATGTCACCAGGAACTTCTATCACAGCTATGGCGGCCGCCGGGGCGGGGTCGTCGAATATCGCAGCTTAAGCAGTGCCCCGGCACCGATGGCGTCGATGGAGATGGCGGCGGATGCCGATGGGATGGAAATGGCTGACGGCACCGTGCTCGCCCAGGGGAAGGCAGCTCGAAAGGACGGAGCTGTTGCCCTGGACCCGGCGGCGCCGCCGACCGCCGCCGCCGGCGGCGCGCCGAAGGGACCGGACCTGGGCAAAGTAACGGCCCGCAGGAACCTGCAGGAAACCGCTTTCTTCTTCCCCCACCTGATCAGTGACGGCGAGGGTCGCGTCAAGCTGGAGTTCGAGATGCCGGAGGCTCTGACCAAGTGGAAGTTCATGGCGTTGGCGCACGATGCCGGGCTGCGCAGCGGTTTCCTGCAGGACAGCGTGGTCACCGCCAAGGACCTGATGGTGCAGCCGAATCCGCCGCGCTTCCTGCGCGAGGGTGACAGGCTCGAGTTCACGGTCAAGGTGATCAACCAGTCACCGACCCGCCAGCAGGGCACCGTCCGCCTGTCCCTGGCCGACGCAAGAACTACGCAGTCCGCCGATCAAGCGCTGGGAAATGAGCGGACCGACAAGGGGTTCGACATTCCCGCCAAGGAGTCGCGGACGTATTCCTGGGCGCTCGCGGTGCCCGATGGCCAGGGGTTCCTCAGCTACACCGCCGTGGCCGCGACCAACAAGCTTTCGGACGGCGAGGAAGGCTACCTGCCGGTACTGCCGCGTCGCATCATGGTCACCGAATCGCTGCCGCTGCCGGTCCGCGACGCCGGCAAGAAGACGTTCAAGTTCGAAAAACTCCTGGCCTCCGGCGGTTCCGACACGATCCGGCACGAGAGCCTGACGGTGCAGATGGTGTCACAGCCGGCGTGGTACGCAGTGATGGCTCTGCCCTACCTGATGGAGTACCCGCACGGCTGCGCCGAGCAGGTGTTCAACCGTTTGTACGCCAATGCCCTGGCTTCGCACATCGCCAGTTCCGACCCGAAGATCCGGCGGATTTTCGACCAGTGGAAAGGGACCGAGGCGCTCGACAGCCCGCTGGAGAAAAACGCCGAGCTCAAGGCCGTGATGCTCGAGGAAACCCCATGGGTCCGCCAAGCCGGGAGCGAGAGCGAGGCGCGGCGCAACCTCGGCATACTGTTCGACAGGAATCGGCTCAACCGCGAACGCCGCGGGCAGCAGCGCCGGCTCGAGGAAATGCAGCGCGGCGACGGTTCGTGGGGCTGGTTCCCCGGCGGCCCGTCGAATCATTACATCACGTTGTACATCACTACGGGCTACGGTCGGCTGCGCCATCTCGGCGTCAAGCGCATCGACGTCAAGCCGGCGCTGAAGGCACTCAACTTTCTGGATGGCTCGATCAACCAGAGATATCAGCAGTTGAAGCGGGACAAACGTCTTGACAACAACAATCTGGGCCCGGCGATCGCCTTGTACATCTACGGGCGCAGCTTCTTTCTCGAGGACCAGGTCATTGCGGCGAATGCGAAGGAGGCCGTTGACTACTTTCTCGGGCAGGCACGCAAACAGTGGCTGACCGTGTCGCGCCTGTCGCAAGGACACCTGGCGGTTGGCCTGCAGCGGTTCGGGGCGGGCAAAGGGACCCCGGCGAAGATCATGCGATCGATCCACGAGCATTCTGTGAACGAGGAGGAGATGGGCATGTACTGGCGCGACACCGAGCATTCCTGGTGGTGGTACCGGGCGCCGATCGAGACCCAGGCGATGATGATCGAGGCCTTCGACGAAGTCGCCAAAGACGACAAGGCGGTCGAGGACTGCAAGGTCTGGCTGCTCAAGCAGAAACAAACGCGCGACTGGAAGACGACACGCGCCACCGCCGATGCGGTGTACGCCATGCTGCTGCGCGGCACCGACCTGCTGGCCTCGGACGAGCTGGTGGCGGTGGCATTGGCCGGCGTCGCGATCGAGCCGAAAAACGTCGAAGCCGGCACCGGCTTCTACGAGGAGCGTTTTGGCGGGGCTGAGGTCAAGCCGGCAATGGGCGAAGTCACGCTGACCAAGATCGACGAGGGTGTGAGCTGGGGCAGCATCCACTGGCAGTACATGGAGGACATGCGCAAGATCACGCCGCACACGGCGACGCCGCTGACGCTGGAGAAGGCGCTGTACATCAAGGAGAACACCGGGAAGGGGCCGGTGCTGAACAAGGTAGAGGGGGTCATCGGCGTCGGTGACGAGCTGGTGGTGCGGTTGGTGCTGCGCGTCGACCGCGACATGGAGTACGTGCACTTGAAGGACCAGCGCGGGGCCGGTACGGAACCGGTGAACGTGTTGTCGAAGTACAGGTACCAGGACGGGCTGGCGTATTACCAGAGCACCCGCGACACGGCGAGTCACTTCTTTATCGACTATCTGCCGAAGGGCACGTATGTCTTCGAGTATTCGACGCGGGTGGCGCACCGGGGCAGGTATCAGAGCGGCATCGCCAACATCCAGTGCATGTACGCGCCGGAGTTCAACAGCCATTCGGAGAGTTTCATGCTGGAAGTGCGGTGACGACGCAGCACAGGCCCGAAAAGCTTCGTGCTACCGGCTCAGAACTTCAGGTCGTCGATATTCTCGAACTCCTCAACGCCCATATCGTCGGGCGGTGGGGGCATTGGCGGCGGCGGGCCGGTATTGCCGGCAGGCGCCAGGCGCCAGGCCTGCAGTGAATTGAAATACTTCACCTGTCCCTGGGGGTCGGTCCATTTGCGACCCTTCAGATCGAAATGCACGACAACATCGCTGCCCGGATTGTAGTCGTCGAGCATGGTACACTTGTCCTGGACCAGCTCGAACTTCAGGTACTCCGGGTACTGTGGGTTGTCGGCGTACTCGACAACAAACTCGCGTTTGCGGAAGCGATCGGAAACATCGACGGTTTCCCCGACCTCCAGCAGGCGTCCCTGGATCTCCATGTGCACTCTCCTTTGCCTTTAACGGGTCCGACAATATAATACCGTCGCCGCGTTGCCATTCCATTATTCGTCACCACACGCCCTACAACTTGAACGACAATCACGAATCCGCAAGCTCGCAGGAAGAGTTGGAAACGGCATCGCCCGGAGAGACGCAATGGCACCGGTTGTTTCTGCGCATCGGCCTGGCGTTCGGCGTTGCCTGGATCCTCCTGGTCCCGCCGTTCCAGACGCCGGACGAGTACAATCACTTTTACCGCGCCATCAGCTTCGCCCAGGGGCGTCTGTGCTGCCGCCCGGTTACCGGCGAATCCGGCACGGGCGCCGTCCTGCCAGGCGCCCTGATCCGGACCGAAGAGGAACTCGCAGCGCGTGACATCAGCGTCATCACCAGCCCGTCGAAACAGTCGAACCCCCAGGACCTGGCCCGGCTGGTCGCGGCTTTCGACGTGCGGATGCGTCAGGGCGGTACGCGATACTACGACTTCTCCAATACCTGCAACTACCCGTTCATCGGGTATCTGCCGCAGACGCTTGTCAGCTTCATCGGGTATTCGCTGAACCTGCCGGTGCTCATCGTGCTGTACCTGATCCGCGGCGCCAATCTCATCGTCTACCTGGCCATCGTCTGGTGGGCGCTCAAACAGATGCCGGTCCTCAAGCCGGCGCTGTTCCTGCTGGCGCTGATGCCGATGTCGATGCAGCAGGCGATGGCGCCGGGGGCGGACAGCATCGTCAACGCGGCCGCCTTTCTTTTCCTTGCCAAAATCCTGCGGCTGACGCTTGACGACAGCCGCCAGGCTGTCGGCCGGCGGGCCATCGTTGAACTGACCGTGCTGGCCGCCATCATTGCGGTCGCCAAGATCGCCTACCTGCCGCTCTGTCTGCTCTGCCTGATGCTGCCAGCTGCGAAGTTCGCAAACCGCCGGCTGCGGGCCGTGACAATGATCGCCGTACCCGGCACCGCCGCGCTACTGCTGGCTGGCTGGCTGCTGATCGTGCGCCAGTCGGGATTGCCGCATTTGCAGGCCGCCGGCCCGGACGCCATCGGTGCGATCATCGACAGCCCGTGGAGTGCGCTGCTCTTTTACCTGCAGAATATCTACAACAACATGACGCTGCCGCTGGTGTACGGACAGTTTGTCGGCCGCCTCGGCTGGCTGGATACGCCGGTGCCGATGTTTTTCGTGATCGCCTTCCTGGTCATGCTGCTGGTGGCGGTTGCGGCCGAACCGGCACCCGCCGCCACGACCAGGGCGTTGGGCCGGCCCGGGCTGGTCGCCGGGTTCGTTTTCCTGGTGGCGGTATTCGTCCTGCACGCGCTGTTGGTCACCGTCAGCGAAATGAAGATGCGGATCGTCCAGGGGCGCTATTACATTCCGCTGGCGATGAGCGCCCTGTTCTGCCTGTACTGCTGCACCCGCGGCCGGTTGCCCTTGCCGGTGCAATTGCGTGTCAAGTCGTGGGTCTTTGCGGCGGCGGCGGTGCTGACCCTGGCGGTGGCTACGGCCGTTGTTTTCAAACGATTTTGGTTTGCCGGATGACGTCACTATATTGTGCACGGCACAATCGCCGGAATCCGGCGATTGCCGCCATGGACGTATTTGATCCGCTACGGGAGGCGGTGCATCGTCACCGCCCGGACTTAATTAGGAGACACCGATGATTACAGCCATCACCGGCGGTAACTGGGGAGACGAGGGCAAGGGCAAGATCACCGATTCGCTGGCCGTCGATGCCGACTTCGTCGTGCGCTTTCAAGGCGGGGCGAACGCCGGCCATACGGTGATCAATCCGCAGGGCAAATTCGCCCTGCACCTGCTGCCGTCCGGGGTCTTTTATCCCAGTGTCACCAACGTGATCGGCCCCGGCGTAGCGCTGGACCTGGATGTTTTCTGGGATGAGCTCGACGAGTTGCAGCAGCGCAACGTGCCCGAGCCGCAACTGAAGGTTTCGGACCGCGCCCAGGTCGTGCTGCCGCACCACCGACTGCTCGACGGCTACGAG
The DNA here is from genome assembly GCA_030754995.1 of Lentisphaeria bacterium. Classification (GTDB taxonomy): domain Bacteria; phylum Verrucomicrobiota; class Lentisphaeria; order JABSQK01; family CAJWLW01; genus CAJWLW01. Next base: position 1,615 of record JASLZG010000009.1, on the reverse strand, counting down.
GAGGAACGTCTCGCCGGCGCCAGTTTCGGCTCCACCAAGCGCGGTATCGCCCCGTTCTATGCCGACAAGGCGCTGAAGGTCGGTATCCGCGTCTCCGATCTCACCGATCCTGACCGCATGCGCAACCAGCTCGAACGCGCCCTGCCCGCCAAGGACGCGCTGATGACCGAGCTCTACGGCAAGGACCCCATGTCGATCGATGCGATCATCGACTACCTGACGACGCTGAGCACCCGGTTGACCTCCTACATCTGCGACACTACGGTGCTGCTGCACGACGCGGTCAGGGCCGGCAAGAACATCCTGCTCGAAGGCCAGCTTGGCGCCTTGCGCGACCCGGAACACGGCATCCACCCGTTCACCACTTCGTCATCGACACTGGCGGGGTACGCCTGCGTCGGGGCCGGCGTGCCGCCTTACGCCATCGAGAAGGTCATCGCCGTCACCAAGGCATATTCGAGCTGTGTCGGGGCCGGCCCGTTTGTCACTGAGTTGCCGGGAGCAGACGGCGACGAGCTGCGTGAGCGCGGCGGCGACGCCGGCGAATACGGCGCCACCACGGGACGCCCGCGGCGGGTCGGCTGGTTCGATGCCGTCGCCACGAAGTACGGCGTGCGGCTGCAAGCCGCCACCGATGTCGTGCTGTCACTGGTCGATGTGCTCGGGTACCTCGATGAAATCCCGATCTGCACGGCCTACGACGTCAACGGCGAGACGGTCACGGATTTTCCGGTCGGCGGTGCCCTGGACATTGCCAGGCCGGTGTACGAGACGATGCCCGGCTGGAAGTCGGATGTCTCGGAGGTTCGTGAATACAACGAACTGCCAGCTGCCGCTCGCGACTACGTCGAGAAGATCGAGTCGCTGATCGCCGCGCCGATCACGATGATTTCCGTCGGCCCGGCCCGTGACGCGCTGATCCATCGCTCGGAGTGAGCCTCTTCGAAGTTTCCGATGACTGTCTGCGCCTCGGCCTGCGCGCCACCGCTGTTGTCTTTCGCGACGTCACCATCGGCCCGGCCAATGCCGGGCTGCAGGCGGACATCGAAGCGGCGGCAGCGCAGGCACGCGGTCGTTACGCCGATCTCAAGGAGTTGATCGCCACCCCGGAACTGACGCGGCTCTACGAACTGTTTCGCAGCGTCGGCGTCAATCCGAAGAAGCACCCGCCGTCGATACCCAACCTGTATCGCTACGCTCTGAAACGCGGCTGCCTGCCGAGCATCAACAACTTCGTCGATGCCTACAACCTGATTTCGCTGCGAACCCTGTTCAGCCTGGGGGCTCACGATCTCGCAACCATGTCGCTGCCGGTGACCCTGCAGTTGTTCGACGGCAGTGAGACGTTTGTTCCGCTCGGCAGTGAGGAACCGCAGCCGGTGACGGCGGGCGAATTCGGATACGTCGATGCGGACAATCGCGTCATTTGCCGACTGGACGTCGTGCAGGGCGAGTTCAGCAAGGTCACCGCCGCCAGCAAGGAGGTGCTGCTGATCGTCGAGAGCACCGATGCGATGTCCGCAGAACGGCAACAGCAGGTTGCCGGCGAAGCGATCGGCCTGATCCAGGCCTGCTGCGGCGGCACCGCGGAACGGATCGACTGATTTGTGCCGAG
>JASLZG010000099.1 GCA_030754995.1 Lentisphaeria bacterium | reverse complement strand
CGGATCACCCGGCATCAACGCGAATTTTTCCTGCATGAACAGCTCAAGGCGATCAAGGAAGAGTTGGGTATCGAGAAGGACGACAAGGAAGAAGAGCTCAAGCGCTACGGGGAACGTGTCAACAAACTGGAGATGAGCGAAGAGGCGCTGGTTCGCGTCGACGAGGAACTCGAGAAACTGCAGCTGCTGCCGCCGCAGTCGCCGGAGTACATCGTGGTGCGCAATTATCTCGATTGGCTGACCCAGCTGCCCTGGGGGATCCTGACCGAGGACCGGTTGGACATTCCGGAGGCGCGCCAGATTCTGGATCGCGACCACTACGGCCTGGACGACGTGAAGGAGCGCATCCTCGAGTTCATCGGCGTTTCGAAATTGCGCGGCTCAATGGGCGGCTCGATCCTTTGCCTGATCGGCCCGCCCGGCGTTGGCAAGACGTCGCTGGGGCGGGCTGTGGCGGAGTCGCTCGGTCGCGAGTTCTTTCGCTTTTCGCTCGGCGGCATGCGTGATGAAGCCGAGATCAAGGGGCATCGCCGCACCTATATCGGTGCCATGCCCGGCAAGATTATCCAGACGATCAAAACGACGGGCTCACAGAACCCGGTGATCATGCTCGACGAGATCGACAAGATCGGCGCCTCCTTCCACGGCGACCCGGCGTCGGCATTGCTGGAGGTTCTCGACCCGGAGCAGAACAAGTCGTTCCACGATCATTACCTCGACCTGCCGTTCGATCTGTCGAAGGTCCTGTTCATTGCCACGGCCAACGTGCTGGACACCATCCCCGGACCGCTGCTCGATCGCATGGAATTGATCCGGCTGGCCGGGTATATCGCCCAGGAAAAACTGCATATCGCCAAACGGCATCTGATCCCGAAGCAGATCAAGGAGCATGGACTGAAACGTGCCGACGTCGGGTTCCGCCAGGACGGGATCAAATACCTGATCGAAGGCTATGCCCGTGAGGCAGGTGTGCGTGGCCTGGAGAAGTGTATCCGCACCTGCCTGCGCAAAGTGGCGGCCCGCAAAGCCGAAGACCCGAACGCCGAGCGTGTCGTCCTGACCCGCAGCCAGGTGGAGGCATATCTCGGGCGCCCGGCGTTTGCCGACGATGTCCTTGCCCACCAGGGGACGCCCGGTGTTGTCATGGGGCTGGCCTGGACGGCTTTCGGTGGCAGCGTCCTGTTCGTCGAAGCCATGGCGATCCCCGGCACCGGTGGTTTTCAGCATACCGGCCAGCTTGGCGACGTCATGGCCGAGTCCAGCACCATCGCTTTCTCCCTGGTCCATTCCAACGTCGCGAAGTACGGAATCGACGAAGAGTTCTTCAAGGCGCACAAGATCCACCTGCACGTCCCGGCCGGCGCCACGCCGAAGGATGGGCCGTCGGCCGGCATCACGATGGCCTCAGCGTTGATTTCCATGGCAACCGGGCAGCCGGTGCCGGCGCACGTGGCGATGACCGGCGAGCTCACCCTGACAGGTGCGGTGCTGCCGGTTGGCGGCATCCGCGAGAAAATCGTTGCTGCCGAGCGGGCATCGGTTGTCGATGTGATCATGCCGGCGACCAATCGAACCGAGTACGAAGAGATTCCGGAAAGCGTCCGCGAGGGCATCCACGCCCACTTCGTCGACGACTTCAAGACGGTCCATCGCCTGCTCTTTCGCGACGGCCTCGAAAAGCTGCGGGCGCAGCGGAAGGGGTAAACAGGATGGACGTCCGCGTCCGCCCATCCCGGTGGCGCGAAGCCGCCTGGGCAAGCGTTGCATGTCGCAATGATTGTTTGTTGCGGTTGAATATTGGTCATCGTCGCAGATTGATCAATATTGACACGTTCGCCTTCTGCATCTTCGATCCCCACCCCATCTGATGTCTGCGTTGAAAGTTTTGATTTGCATCCCGACGTATAACGAGGCCGAGAACATCGCCGGCATCGTCGAAGCCATTTTCAGTTTGGACGTTGGTTTCGATATTCTGGTGATCGACGACGGCAGTCCCGACGGCACGGCCGGGGTGGTCCGCGAACTGATGGGCTCGCACGAGCGGCTGCAGTTGCTGGAGCGCGAAGGGAAGGGCGGCCTGGCGTCGGCTTATGTTGCCGGTTTTCGCTACAGTGTGCAGCACGGTTACGACGTGGTCGGTGAGATGGACGCGGATTTTTCGCATCCGCCGGAGGCGCTGCTCGAAGTTCGGCGTCTGCTGGAATCCGGGGAGTATGACTTTCTCGTCGGTTCGCGCTATGCGGCCGGCGGCGGCACGAGGAACTGGGGGCTGGTGCGGAAACTGATCAGCCGCTTCGGCAGCCAGTATGCCCGGGTGCTTCTTGGTGTCCCGATCAAGGACATGACCGGTGGTTTCAATTTCTGGACCCGCCGCGCCCTGGAGGCGATCGGTATCGACCGGATCATGGCGGAAGGCTATTGCTTTCAGATTGAATTGAAGACACGTGCTTGCCGGGGCGGCATGCGCTACACGGAATTCCCGATTATATTTGAAGACCGCCGCGTCGGCCAGTCGAAGATGTCGAAGCGCATCGTAGTTGAAGCTTTCTACAAGGTGCTCCTGCTGCGTTTCAAGCTGTGAGCCCGGCCAACAACCCAGGCAACCAAGGCGTATGGACAGTCGAGCCCGTACCATCATCATCATTGCAGTGTTGCTGCTGGCCATCCCGCTGGTGCTGCTTTTGCAGCGGCACGGCGACCAGGCGGCCGCGGCGTCGACCCCTGTCGCCACGACAACGCCCCCGGATCAGGCCTCCGATCGTTCACCGAGGAGTTCCGGCCAGGCGGCTGCATCGCGGCCGGTGCGGCAACCGGGCCGGGTCCATGGCGGTGTTGTTGACCGGCGCTCGGCGGTGGCGCGAAGCGCGCTCATCGATTCGCTGCGCGATGCCGAGGGGGACGAACGCGGCCGTATTTTAGATGCGATTGCCGAAGAGTTCGATATCGCCGACCTCGACACCGCGAGCAGTGTCTATCGCCGGCTGTCGGGAATCGACGACCGCGTGGAATTCGTCCGGCGCGTGCTGCCGCAGATCATCGAGAGCAGTCCGCAGGTGGCCTTGAACTGGGTCGATGCGATTGCTTCCCGGGGTATCCGCTCGAAGCTGTATGGTGTCTTTGCGGCGGCGTGGTCGGAGATCGATGTTGCAGGCGCCTTGAAGTGGGCCGAGCAGTTGTCTTACGATCAGCACAGGACCCATGTCATGGGGGGCATCGCGGAGACCTGGGCGGCGGCGGATCATGAGGCGGCCGCAGCGTGGGCCGCGACGCTGCCCGGGCAGGACCAGCGGATGGTCGTGGATTCGATTGTTGCCGGTTGGTTAGAGGAGGAGTGGAAGGAGGCTGATGCCGGCGACGCCGGCGAGTTTGACATGGCCGATGCCTATGAATGGGCGGCACAGTTGCCGGACAGCCTGGCCCAGAAGAAAGCCCTGGTCGCCGTGGCCAAGACCTGGGCGTACAAGGACCCGGCGGCGGCGGCGGCATGGGCCATCCAGTTTCCCCCGGGGCAAACCCGCACCAATGCGATGATCCATGCCGCCTCGACCTGGACGGCGCTCGATCCGGCGGCATCGTCTGTGTGGTTCAACGAACTGCCGCCTACCGACAAGAGTACCATCACCGCTTTTTTCAGTGTCGCCTCTTCCTGGTCCCTCGAGGAGCCGGAGAAGGCGGCTGAATGGGTGGCAACTATAAGTGATGAAGGGTTGCAGGATACCGGGTTAAGGATGGTATTTCGCCAATGGTCCCGGCAGGATCGTGCCGCGGCGGCACGCTGGATCGAGCAATCGGACATGTCCGACGATCGCCGGTCAAAATTCCTCGGCCAGGTGGACCAGTCGGCGTTGCCTGATCAACGGTGACGAGGTTGGCTCAAGCTGAGGCTTGCGGCGAATGAACCATCGGCCCATTGCCGCGATCAAGGGGCAGCAGTGAAGAAAATTCCATGGAAACTGGTCATGCTGGTGGCCGTGTTGGCGGTCATCGTGGCAGTCGCCGGCAAGTTCGGCATTGCCGACAGGTTGAAGGCCTTCAGCGGCTGGGTCGCGGACCAGGGCTTTCTGGGGATGGCAGTCTTTGTTGCCGGATACATCGTGGCGACCATCCTGTTTTTTCCCTGTTCACTGTTGACGATCGGCGCCGGCACGGCGTTCGGCCTGGTCAACGGCACGATCGTTGTGTCGATCGGTTCGACCATCGGTGCTTCCTGTGCCTTCCTGATTTCGCGCTACGTAGCCCGGGACGCCGTTTTGCGGTTAACCCGGAAATATCCCGGCTTCGGCGCGGTTGATCGGGCCATCGGCGAGGAAGGCGGCAAGATCGTCGGCCTGCTGCGGCTAAGTCCTGCTCTGCCGTATAATCTCAGCAATTATTTTTACGGGTTGACGGCGGTGCGTTTTGGTCCGTACGTGCTGGCAAGCTGGATCGGGATGCTGCCCGGAACGGTGTTGTATGTCTACATCGGTTATATCGCCAATGCTGGCGGCAACTCCACAGCGGGGACAGTATTCAAGGGCATCGGCCTGGCCGTGACAATTGTCGTCACGGTGATGATTACCAGAAAGGCGCGGGCGGCGATCCGCGACTACGACGCGACCGACGTCGTGTCGGACGAGGCCGAACAGACGCCCTGATTGAAACGGAACGGCCGGTGCCGGCGGTTCATGAAGCTGAATATTACTTTTCCAGTACAAAGTTAAACGTGGTCTTTACCCGTTTGCGCAGCGGCTGTCCTTGGGCGTCGTGCCGCGGTTTGAACCGCCATTGGGCGATGGCCCTGTCGATCGCCCGGCTGAAAATTCCCGGGGTCGCAGGGGCGTGGGTTATTTCCCCGACTGCGCCGTCCTCGAAGATTGTGAACTCCACGGGAAACGCTCCTTCCCGGTCCCGGCGCACAGCGCTCGGCGGGTAGATCGGCGGCGGCTTATTGATCGCCGTCCACGATTCGAGGGGGTCGACCTGACGCTGTTGGACCAGCGGCCCTGGGGTGGGCGTGTCGAGCGCATCCGCCGGTGTCGCGCGGGTGCCCGCAACGGGCGCCGGCCGTGCTTCTGCAGCTGCTGGTTGCGGCTCGATGACCGGCGGCGCCCGGGTGGCGAGCTCGGGCATGGCGGCGAGCTCCGGCAGCGGTACCGGCAGCCGGACATCGAACCGTGGTGTCGGCGGTCTTCGGGTTGCCGGCTGTGCCAGTGGCGGCAACGCCAGCGGTGGCGTTGCCGCGGTTGCCGGCGCCGCCGCGGCCGCTTCCGGACTGAATTGGTCGGGGGCTGGTGTATAGGGCTGGACCATGATGTCCGTGAGGTCGTAGACCTTCTCTTCCCGGGCCTCGTTCCGGCCCAGCAACTGCATGAACTGCAGCAGGGCGAAGGCCAGCAGCAACCCGGCAGTTGCGGCCAACGTGGCACGCCGGGCATTGCGATGCAGGCGTCGCTGTGATTCGGCCAGGTTGTCAGCATGGTTCGGCATGTAAAAATTTGCCGGGGTGACGGCCGTCGCTAATAGCGTATGCGGCGGCGTTTCGTCGAATGCGACGGCCGGGGTTCTCCGGTGCCGCCATCGGTGTCGCGGAGTGCGGCGATCTGGTCGCGCAGCAGGGCGGCCCGTTCGAATTCAAGCTTTTCCGCGGCCTCCAGCATTTCCGCTTCGAGTTCACGCGTCACTTGGCCAACGTCAAGCTGTTCGCCGGCTTCGGACATGATCGTGGCCTCGGTCTCCTTCGCTTCCTTGTAGGTGTGCAGGCTTTGCTGGATGGCGCGCTTGACGGTCTTCGGCGTGATCCCGTGCTGCTCGTTGTATTTTGCCTGTTGTTCGCGGCGATCATTGGTGAGGCGCATCATCGCCTTGAGGCTGTCGGTCATATTGTCGGCATAAAGAATGACCCGGCCATCGACATTTCGGGCGGCCCGACCGGCGGTCTGCACGAGGGCGCGTTCAGAGCGCAGGAATCCCTCCTTGTCGGCATCGAGAATCGCCACGAGCGCGACTTCGGGCAGGTCGAGTCCCTCGCGCAGCAGGTTGACGCCGATGAGGCAATCGAAGGCGCCGGCCCGCAGGTCGCGCAGGATATCGATGCGTTCGATGGCGTCGATGTCGGAATGCAGGTAGGAGACGCGGATGTCAATGTCCCGCAGGTAGTCGCAAAGGTCTTCGGCCGTGCGCTTGGTGAGGGTGGTGACCAGCACGCGTTCCTGGCGCTTGGCGGCGGCGTGCACCTCGGCGATCAGGTCGTCGACCTGGCCGTCGAGCGGCCGGAGAACGACCTCCGGATCGAGGAGTCCGGTGGGGCGAACGACCTGCAAGATCGGCGACGAGAGTTCGATCTCGTAATCGCCCGGCGTCGCGGAGACATAGATGCTCTGGCCGGTGAGGTTGTCGAACTCGTCGAAACTCAGCGGCCGGTTGTCGAGCGCCGACGGCAGTCGGAAGCCGTGGTCCACCAGCGTCAGCTTGCGGCTGCGGTCGGCGTTGTACATGGCGCGCACCTGCGGGATGGTGGCGTGTGACTCGTCGATGATGGTGATGTAGTCATCGGGAAAATAGTCGATCAGGCAATACGGCCGTGATCCCGGGGCCCGTTGCGAGAGGTGGCGCGAATAGTTCTCGATGCCGCTGCAAAACCCCACCTCGCGCATCATCTCCAGGTCGTACTGGGTGCGTTGAAATATCCGTTGCGCCTCGACCAGGCGCCCTTCCAATTCGAACTTCTTCACCTGCTCCTTCATCTCCTCGATGATCAGCGACTCGGCACGTTTCATTCGGTGCTCGGGCAGCACGAAGTGGGACGCCGGGAAAATGCGGATGCTGGTGATCTCGTCCTTCTCATTGCCGGTCACCGCGTCGCGGCAGGTAATGCGTTCGACGTTGTCGCCCCAGAATTCGACCCGCAGATAATCGTCGCGATAAGCCGGATAGACCTCGACAGTGTCGCCGGTGACCCGGAACTCGCCGCGTCCGGGGCTGACGTCGTTGCGGGAGTATTGCAAATTGACGAGGCCGTGCAGCAGTTCATCGCGATTGAGTTCGAGATCGGCTTCGAGCGACACCGACATTTCATCCATGTCCTGCGGTGCTCCCAATCCGTAGATGCAGGAGACACTGGCGACGATAATGACGTCGCGTCGCTCCATCAACGAGCTGGTGGCGGCGAGCCGCAGCATCTCGATCTCTTCGTTGATGTGAGCGTCCTTGGCGATATAGGTGTCGGTCTGCGGGATATACGCCTCCGGCAGGTAGTAATCGTAGTAGCTGATGAAATAGCCGACGGAGTTGTCGGGAAAGAATCCCTTGAACTCGCTGTACAGCTGGGCGGCCAGGGTTTTGTTGTGTGAAAGGATGATTGCCGGGCGCTGCACCCGTTCGATCATGTTGGCGAGCGTGAAGGTCTTGCCGGAACCGGTGACGCCGAGCAGGGTGAGATGTTCGCGGCCGGACTGCAGGCCGTTGACCAGCGCCTTGATCGCGGCCGGCTGGTCACCGGCGGGATCGAAGTCAGCGTGGAGTTTGAAGGGCTTCGTCATCAATCGTCGCTGCTGTCCGGGTTGAGCTCGACAGGTTGTTCTTTTCGATCTTGCCGGAACGGTACAAGGTTGATGCCAAGGTAGCTCAGGCAGCCGAAGAAGAAGGCGCTGACCGCGACCTCGTCGAGATTGCCGACAACCGGCAGGAGATCCGGCAGTTCGAAGACTACTCCGAAGGAAAGATTCAACAGGAACAGGCCGCTGAGCAGCACGCCCGCAAGGGCCACGATTCGGTGGCAAAGCGGCCGGTGCGTGGCCGCTGACTGGTCATCTGTTTGTTCGTTGCTCATGAGTTGGTCGACCGGTGAAAGATTCCTGTTGGTGCAGTGATCGGAGCACTCTGTGCCATGGATCAAAATTATGGCGCCGGCGGCACGGCGTCAAGACCGGAGCCCAGATCTCTGTATCGGGCGTGAACCCATGCCAGATAGTGTTGTCAGTCATGCAGTGGTGGTTGGCGAGGACGGTGTTGGGATTGGTGCTTTTGCCCCGGGAACGCAGAATCTGCAGCGTCGCAAACGGCGACTCATCGCTCGTGACGTGAACCTGGTCGAGGGGTTGTGGAGAAGGCGGGGACGGGGCCGGCGTGGGTCGAATTCTCTTTGTTCCGGCCTATATTGGTTTTGCCTTGTTATAGCAGTGCGACAGTGATTTTTTTCACCTGACTCCGGCAGCACATGAGCGCCCGTATCCTAATCGTCGATGACGAACCCACCATGCGCCAGTTGCTGCGAACGCATTTGAAGCGGCAGAATTACGAGATCCTGGAGGCGGCGGCGGCGGCCGAGGGGCTGTCGATCGTCAAGGAAAACGATCTCGACCTGGTGATCACCGATGTCAAGCTTGGCGGCACGACCGGGGTCGAGTTGCTCACCCAGATCAAGCGCATTTATCCGGATCTTCCGGTGATCGTCATGACCGGGATGCCGGAGATCGAGGATGCCGTCGAGAGCATGAAGATCGGGGCGGTCGATTATGTCAGCAAGCCGTTCCGGATCGAGCAACTCAAGGCCGTCATCACACAGGCGCTGGAGCCTTCTGGTGAAACGAAGCCGGCGGCAAATGTGCCGGCGCCAGCGAATTGCGGCCGAATCCTTGCCGGCTATCAGGTCATCAAGCCGCTTGGTGAAGGCAATGTCGGCACAGTCTACCTGGTCCGCGATCGTGACGACGACTCGGCCGCCGTTTATGCGCTGAAGGTTCTCAAGACTTTTTTCAGGACCGAGGAGCACAAGCGCAACGCGCTGGAGCGTCTGCTGCGCGAGGCGGAGTCCGTTGCCGAGCTGCAACACCCGAACATCGTTCGAGTGATCGAGTACGGCCTTGCGGAAGAAGACCTGGTCCCGTTCATCCTGATGGAGTACGTCGATGGCAAGTCACTGCAAGAGGTGATCTCCGACTCAGACGACCTGACGTACATGAAGAAGGCACGGATTATTCGCCAGGTCGCCGACGCCCTCGCGGCGGTACACAAGCACGACATTTGCCACCGCGACATAAAGCCGGCGAATATTCTGCTCGATGCCAATAATGACGCGAAATTGACGGATTTCGGCATTGCCCTGATGCCGGATTCCAGTTTGACGGTTTCCACAAATCTCGTGGGGACGCCGGTGTATCTGTCACCGGAGGGGTTCCATTCTTCGAAGGTCGATCGTCGGACGGATATTTTTTCGCTCGGTGTCGTGGCTTATGAACTGTTCATGCTGCAGCGCCCGTTTGTCGCAGAGAGCATTGCGCAGTACGCGAACGTCATACAGAACGACCGGCCGATGGAACCGCGCCGACTGCAGCCGGATTTTCCGCTGCGGTTGCAGTCTATTCTTGCCCGGATGCTGAAGAAGGAACCGGACGAGCGCTACAACAATACGGATGAGTTGGTTGGTGATCTCGACGCCTATATCAATTCACCGCCGTTGCGTTCGAATATACTGCAAAAGCTGCTTGACCGGCAGCGGCAGCGTGATTGGCGTCGCAGTTGAGTGCGACGTTCGGCCGCACTCGGCGCGGTGTTGATCTGATCATTTCACCCGGCTTCGCAGACCCGGTCACAGCTCGAAGCTGCCCGGCGCCGGCGTTCCTGTTGTCGCTTCCCCGATTCGACTTTTTCCTGGCGGGATGACGGATACCCTACCAAATGTTGATCAAGGATATTCTGTTTGCAGTTCGCAGGTTTGACGCAGAACACCAGGCGGTTGCGTTATACAGCCTGCTGCACGTCATTGGCGGGGGCCTCGTTTACGCCGTTCTCGGGCCACGGGTGCTGGCTGCCGGCGGCTCGCCGACAGGGGCGGTGGACTGGCCGGTTCTTTTGGTGACGGTCGTTTTCGACCTGGCGGTCCTCGAGGCCGTGCTCTATGCCATTGCGCTACTGCTGTGCGGCGCTGGGAACGGCGCGGGGCGGCTTCGGGCAGTGACGGTTTTCCTGGTTTCGATTCACACCCTGCTGATCCTCGGGGTCCTCCTCGATTTCACGCTGTTCAACCTGCTTGGCACGCACCTGCTCGATCCGATGATCATCGACTGGATGAAGAACCCGCGGATCCAGAAAGAGATCAATCTCAGTACGGGGTCGATCGTGATGATGGCCGCCGTGTTGCTGCTGATCGCAGCCGCTGAAGTTGGTGTGCGGCACGGGTGTCGGCGGTTGGTCGCGAAACTGGCGGCACGGCAGTTTCGGGTACGGAGAATCCTGGTGTTTGCCGTCGTTATCCTGGTCGTGCCGTGTGCGGTCGCGACGATGACCGTTCGCCATCGAAATCCGGCCGCGGCGCGGCAGGCCGACCGGGCAACGCTCCTGCGCCAGGTAATGGCCCGGGCCCGGGTGGGCGACGAGAGAAAATCAGAGTACACCCGGCCGCTGCATGAGCGGTACGCGGCGACCGGGTTTCCCCGGCTGCAACGGCGGCCGGACATTCTGCTGATACAGGTCGAATCGTTGCGGGCGGATATTTTCGGAACGACGCCACACCCGAAAATAGAGGAGTTCGTCGCGCAGTATCCGGTGCAGCAGTCGGCCTGTCACTTTTCGGGGGCCACGGGGACGGATTACGGGACGTTCTCGCTGCTTTACAGCCTCTCCGGCATCCACTTTATGGCCTGTTCCGAACACGGCTACCGGGCCTGGCCCCTGGAGTTTCTGCGGGCCAACGGCTACGAGATTCACGGGGTGACGTCGTCAAATCTGCGCAAATGGCAACCGGCGTTTTTTCTCAACGACCAGTTCGACAATCTCGAGGAGTACACCCATTTACGGTTCGATCACGCTGACCGTGCGGCGGTCACCCGGTTGCGGGAGTTTCACCGGAAACGCCAGGGCGACCGGCCGTTGTTTCAGTTCGTGTTCCTGGCATCGCCCCATTACAATTATTTCTACCCGGAGCAATACGAGGTCGACACACCGGTGTTCGACCCGGAATCGATTCAGACGATCGGCATCACGCGGTTGCGCGGCCAGCGGGAGCTGCTGGTCAATCGCTACCGCAACAGCATCCGGTATGTCGATGCGCTGGTCGGTGAAATCCTCGAGATATACCGCGATGAGCTGGCCCGCGACGAGCTGGTTGTGGTCGTGACCGGTGATCACGGTGAGGAATTCTGGGAGCACGGACTGTTCGGACACATTGCGCCACTCTTTTACAATGAGCGGATGCAGGTGCCGTGCATCATGTATCTGCCGGGTGTCGAGCCGAGGACCCTGCCGCTGTCGAGCCACATGGACATCCTGCCGACGATTATTGACTATTGCCGTCCGGATGAGGCAGTCGATTTATCGGCATACGTCACCGGCCGCTCGCTGCTGCAACCCGCGACAGCCCCGGTTCTGGCGACCGTTGCCGCGACGGGCTTCCCAGGCGCGGACGGGCGTTTCTGCTTTGTCACAGAGTCCTACAAGCACTGGGTCGAGCTGCAGTTCGACACGATCGTGCCGCAGCGTTCGACGGACCTGCAGGACCGTCCCGTGGCCGGCGCGGATGTGGTGCGCAGCCTCAACTGGTGTCTCCGCCAGCACGCCGCCGAAGTGGAGCGGCTGCACCTGCCGCGGTAGCACCGCAACGCCGGCGTCAGGCTAAACCATACGGTTCGGTGGCGCCTGATGCCGCGAAGCGGGATTTGAGATTCGCGGCATTTCAGAACGCCCGCCGGTTGCGGTGGAACGCCGTTCAGGCCGGCACGGTGATTTCGACCTTGTCGTTGTAGTCGGGCCAGCCTGGGATATCGACCTTGACATCGACTTGCCAGGTGAACTGGTTCGAACGGGCAAAAAAAGTCGCTGGTGCGTCAGCCGGTAAATCGAACTCGACGATTTCCTCCACCGGATTGCCGGGCACCAGTTGCTGGGCACTCCGCAATTCCCTGTTCTCCCGATGGAACTCTTCGGTGTACGTGTAGGATGTCGTGCCGCTGCCGCTGACCGCAATTTCCTGCCCCACAAGATCCGCCGAGATCCGGTTGAGAACCACGGATGCCTGCGGCGTGAAAGTGATGGCACAAAAAATTTTCGTGCCGGCATCCATGTTCGCTGCCTCCGCTGCCACCTGGACATTGCCCAGTTTCCGTCTCATCTGTCGCCAGCGCAGGAAGATAACGAGAATAATTGCAGGCAGCAATGTGAAAACACTCCCGATTGTCAGCAGGAGTATGTTCCCGGTAGACGGATCTTTCCGAACTTCCAGAATGCCCCAGATCACCGCGCCGATGCCCATACAGAGCATTGGCACCAGAAACACAGCGGCCATGCCGAGAAGCACGCAGGTGACCAGGCCCGCCCGAGTTGACAGCACCCCCCGTGCTTTCGACTGCCATTGCTGTAATTGCTGGTGCTTTCTGTCGTTGCCGACCGACAGCGGCCCGGTGTAGCTGCCGTGATGCACGAAGATCTCGGTCTCCGCCTTTGGGTCAAAGGCCCATGGAATGTCGGCTCTGGCAGTGATGTACCAGTCGATATTCAAGACTTTTCCGCGGTAGCTCAATGGCCCGGTGGGGACCGTGAATTCGAACGGGTACCTTGGTTGCTCGTCCGGCCGCCAGACCCCTTCGAAAAGGGTCTGTCTCAACGGTTCACCCTTGTCGCGATTGCCGCGGCCGTGGGTGCGCCATTGCAGGGCGATATTCAGATTTTTACAGGTGCACACGTCGTTGACGTCGACCAGGACATGGCCGCGGACGACATCACCTGGCTGGTGCCGGACGGCGCCGCTTTCAAGCTCTATGCTGAGGTCACACTTCGACATGGCGAGGCCGGTCAAGGGTTTGAAAGATGTCGTAGAGGCAGTTCTCGATCGCGCGAATATTGCCGCCGAAGCGCGCCTTGAGGCGGTCGATGCCGGCCGCGTCAACATCCGGCAGCGGGCCGGGTGCTCGGCGGGCGTGCTCGATGCGGCGCCGAACGAGCTCGGCAATTGTCGCCGCGTCGGTGCTGTCAACGTGGCGCGTGCAGACGGTGTACCCGGCGCGCTCCAGTTCCGGCTGCAGGCTGTCGTGCGTTGTCAGTGCAAGGGTTTTCGCGCGTCGGTAAAGCCGTTGCCGCCGCCGCCGCGGCAGATGCTCGATACTGTCAACAAAAAGCAGTGGGGCACCGGCAAAGTCCGGTGTGGAATCTGGATACAGCTTGAGGTACGGTGCCTCGGCAAACAGGGCATGCAGCGCCAGCAGGTGAGTACTCTTGCCGTGCCCGTGGGGCCCGACGAACTCCACCGCCAGCCGTTGCTGCTGCAACTGCCGTGGCAGATCTTCGAGCGACACAACCGCCAGTTCGGCGCGGGTCTGCGGCTCCAGTTCACCGAACGGATTGAATCGCAGATTCAAGTGGGCGAACGGCAGGTCTAAATTGACAGGAAATGACATCAAGTGATGATTCCAGTGCCTCTCGGGCCGTCCCTATTCTGATCCATCCTTTGCGTTTTCCGCGGCTGCTGTCATGGTCGCGATCAATTCCTGAAGGCTGTCCACCAGCACGTCGGCGGCGCCCAGGGCATACGGCAGCGGGCGCGCACCCTCGGCCAGCTTGGCGTAACGAACGACGGTGCGGGCTTCATAGCCGCCGCGTCGTATTTCCCCGTCGCCGGGCAGGTAGCTGTTCCTGCCGTTGCATTGATTGATCAGCAGGGTCTGTGACAATGGACTGTGCGCGGCCAGGGCCAGGCCGAGCTCGACCAGCGGCTCGCCGTCATTGAAAGCGAGGCCGAGCTCGTTGACAATCCACACCGTGTTCGATGACGACCAGGTGCGTGGAAAGACGCGCCCGTCGGCCAGCGCCGCCTGCATCAGTTGCGCCCATTCCAGCAGAGGCCTGACGTGATTTTTCTTCTGCTCGACCGGCCAGTGTTCGGCGCAGTTGATGCCCAATACCCACACCAGTTCCGGATTGTGATCCAACGCCGCCATGAATTTCTCGACTTCATCGATGTCGCGTTCCAAGGCTGCCGGCGACGGCGCTTCCTCGAGAGGGAGCTGGAAGGTGGCGGAGGCCGTCAGGAAGCGGTCCAGGCGCTTCGTTTCGATGGCTGCGAACACCGGTGCGGCGAAGTTCGCGAGCTGATGGCCGAGCTGCTGTGAATCGCTTTCGGTGCCAAACATCGGAATACAGTTGACGTCACCGCAGGCGCCGAGGCCGAAGAGAAACGGCGGGTTGCCGTCGACCAGGGCAGTCAGGCGGTCGGTCAGATAGCCGGGGTATTCCGCAGAGATGGGGGTGTCGAAGATGACGCACGCCGGGTGTGCCGCGAAGCCTATCCAGCCGGCAATGGGGCAGCGCTGGTCGTCGTCGATGCGCACCACGGTGAGCCGTGGATCGATCGGCCTCCCGGAGGCCAGGCCCTTGCGGAAGTCGCGGGAAAACTCGACGCCGCCGTCCGCCGTCGGCACCCGGGTGTTGAACGAGGCGCCGACGACGTGGACGGTGGCATGCCCGAACAGCGCCGGCCGTTGCGCCTGCACCGCCGTTTGCGCCGCCGCCACGGACTGGCGGAGGATCAGGTCGAAGAACGGGTGTGGACGCTCGAGCGGCTCGCAAAAGGGCGTTGAGTGACTGTGCGACGCCGAGACGACGATGTCCTCCACATTCAACCCGACGGCGTCGCCGATGGCTTGGCGGAGGATTTTCTGGTGCTCGCTGCCGATGCTCACCAGGTCCACGGCCAG
>JASLZG010000098.1 GCA_030754995.1 Lentisphaeria bacterium | reverse complement strand
CCCAGGAAGTATCGGCTCAGTTGAATACCGGTGAAGTGGACGTCGTGCGCACACATTTGTTCGGCAGCTACGCAGTCAATTTCGACGCTCGCGACGAAGACGTCGCACAGCGCCGCCGCGACTTCTTCATGATGCTCAAGGAGAAGTATCACTATGAAGTCGAGCTGTTTCCGATCAATTTCCGCGGCCGCCGCCTGTTGCGCAACGATCGTGAACAGGACGATCATTTCGAGCCCCGCGAAAAATGCGTCGACATCGCCCTGGCCAGCTCAATGATGTACTACGCGGCAGTACCCGGCAGTTACGATGTCGCCATCACCGTCGTCGGCGACCAGGACTTCAAGCCCGTGTTGCAGTACGTGCGCCGGCTCGGCAAACGTATCGCCATCTCCAGTATCAAGAACAGTTGCTACCCGGAATACGCCGATCCGGTCGACAAGGCGCGGGTGCGCGATTTCGACATCATCTGGCTCGATGACCACCTCGACCGACTCGAGCTCAAGTACGAACGCCGCCTGCTCCGCTGCGAGTCGCCGCTGCATACCGGTGCACGCCTCATCTGGACGACCTACTACCCGAAGAAAGGGGAAAAGTTCTACTGCGACAAATGCCGCGCCGAGTTCGCCAAGCAGAAGGCCGAGGAACAGCAGTACATTCCAGACTACGACGTTCCCGACCAGGAAGAATACCCCAGCTCGGTGAGCACGGTGCCGAGCACGCGGGCGACCGGCGAGATCTGCAGCGGCGTGGTGAAGACAACCTTTCCCGATCGCGGCTTCGGCTTCATCCAGTCGCTCGACGGCAAGGACTACTTCTTCCACCTAACCGATCTCGAGTCCGAACTGGAATTCGAGAGCCTCGTGGACGGTCTGCCCGTCGATTTCGAAATCAAGCGGGAACCCATCCACGACAAGGCCGGCGCCGCGCAGCACGTGCGCGCCTGCGAATACATCGACCACTAAGCAGCCGATCGGACGGCACGCACGGCCGCGGGGAAGAGGTTCGCCCTACCCCCGCGGTACGCGGATGCTCCCCACCAGGTGCTGGATCTTCTCCGGCGGCGGCGCGGTCGACAGGCTGACGATGATCGCCACGGCGAAATTCAGCACCATCCCCAGCGTCCCGATGCCTTCCGGCGATATGCCCCACAGCCAGTTGCTCGCCTCGTCCTTCAGCGGCGTCATCCCCAGAAACTCCACCAGTTGCGGGAACCGGAAGTAGATGATGTAGCAACCGGTAAACAGGATACCACAGACCATGCCGGCAATAGCGCCCTCCCGGTTCATGCGCTTCCAGAAGATGCCCAGCACGATGATCGGGAAAAAGCTGGACGCCGCAAGGCCGAACGCAAAAGCCACCACTTCCGCCACGAATCCGGGCGGGTAGATGCCGAACAAGCCGGCGACCACGACTGCCACGACCGCCGCCAGGCGGGCGAACAGAAGTTCCTGCTTGTCGTTGATCTTCGGCATGATCACCTTTTTCATCAGGTCGTGCGAGATCGCCGTCGAAATCACCAGCAGCAATCCGGCCGCGGTCGACAGCGCCGCCGCCAGGCCACCAGCCGCTACCAGGGCAATCACCCAGGGAGCCAGGCCGGCCATCTCCGGATTCGCCAGCACCATGATGTCGCGGTCGATGTAGAGCTCGTTGTCGTTGCCGGTCAACTTGTTCGCCCACAACCGCTGGCCGTGCGGGCCGCGCTTCTCGACGTCCTTGTCGCCGACCCGGACAGTTTCGCCCAGTTGCTTCGGCTTTTTCTCGAAGGGCTTGCCAGGGCCGTATTTCACCTTGCCGTCGCCGTCCTTGTCGACCCAGGCCAGCATGTCGGTGTTTTCCCACGTCTGAAACCACGTCGGCAGCTCGGCGTAGGCTTTGCCCGGGATCTCCTGCAGCAGGTTCGTCCGGGCGAAAGCCGCCACCGCCGGCGCCGTGGTGTACAGCAGGGCGATGAACAGCAGGGCAATCCCGGCGGACAGCCGGGCGTCCCGGACTTTCTTGACGGTAAAGAACCGGATAATAACATGCGGCAACCCCGCGGTGCCAACCATCAGCGCCGCCGTGATGCAGAACATGTCCACGGTACTCTTCTTGCCGCTGGTAAATTTCTCGAAGCCCAGGTCCTGGTGCAGGCCGTCAAGTTTCTCCAGCAGGGAAACTCCCGGTTCGGAGACCAGGTCGGCGCCGAACCCGAACTGCGGTATGACGTTGCCGGTCAACGTAAAGGAAATGAATATCGCCGGGACCATGAAGGCAAAGATCAGCACGCAATACTGCGCCACCTGCGTATAGGTGATCCCTTTCATGCCGCCGAGCACCGCATAGGTCAGGACAATTGCCATGCCGATTATCACACCCAAAGTCACCGAGACGTCGAGAAACCTGGAAAATACGACGCCAACACCACGCATCTGGCCGGCAACGTAGGTGAACGACACGAAGATCGCGCATACCACGGCAACGACGCGCGCCGCCTGCGAGTAATAACGCTCACCGACAAAGTCCGGCACGGTGAACCTGCCGAACTTGCGAAGATACGGCGCCAGCAGCAGGGCCAGCAGGACATAGCCGCCGGTCCACCCCATCAGATAGCGGCACCCGTCGCGGCCGGCGAAGGAGATGATCCCGGCCATGCTCAGGAACGAGGCAGCCGACATCCAGTCCGCAGCGGTTGCAGCACCGTTGGCCCATGGCGAAACACTTTTAGCAGCGACGTAGAACTCGCCGGTCGAACCGGCGCGGGACCACCAGGCAATGCCGATGTAGAGCGCGAACGTGACCAGCACGATGATCGCGGTCCATTCCTTGATCGATAGTGCGGCAAACATCATGAGCTCACCTCCGCATCGGTGTCGGCGGCGGCTGACGGCTCGTCGTCCTCACGCACGTCGAATTTCCGGTCCAGGCGGTTCATCAGCCAGACGTAGACAAAGATCAGGACGACAAAGACATACATTGCACCCTGCTGAGCATACCAGAATCCCAGGTTGAAACCGGCCATCTCCCATTGGTCCAGATAATCGACAAAGAGGATGGCGCAGCCGTAGGAAACGACAAACCAGATGACCAGCAGAATCGCCAGGTATTGCAGGTTCTTACGCCAATACCCCTGGCGTTGCGACGCCACGTCGTTGCTTAATTCAGGCATGCTCTCCTCTCCGATGTATGGTGGCTCAGCCCGCCGGTGCAGTGCTGAAAGTGTTCAAAGATACGAGGTGCACGGAAAATTTCAAAAGCGGCAAACGAACCCGCAACAAACCGGCGGCCAAATATTTTTTTTTCATTACAGCTTGCCTCTGCGTATGTTGTGTGTTATTATCCGGCCTGTTAACGATCTTTTGCGGAGCATTATGCTCACCTCTCCGGCATAGTGCCGGTATCAAACATCTGGAAGGCTCACGAGGTACGTCATGACAAAGCGTGACTTGGTTGTCAGAATAGCGACTGAGACGGGGTTGAATCAACGCGATGTCACCGAAGTGGTGCAGAAAACACTCGATCATGTGATCAATGAACTCGGTGCCGGGCGCGGTGTCGAATTGCGCAACTTCGGTGTGTTTACGTTGAAAAAGCGTAAAGAACGCATCGGCCGCAACCCCAACGAACCGGCAAACACGGTGCAGATTCCCGAACGAACCGTAGTTAAGTTCAAGCCCGGCAAGATCATGCGTGAAAAGGTCGGCCGCCTTGACGAGATTTCCGAACAGCCAATCGGCTGATCAGTCGCCGGCAAACGCTGCCGGCTCAAAAACCGGACGTTTTACCAGGTGCTTGGTTGCCCTTGTTGCAATCAAGCACTTTCTCTTTACATGGGCAAAAAGACAGAACCAATTCCAGGCGCCTCCGATATCTTTCCTGCCGAGGTCGCCGAATGGCTGTTGCTGGAGGCCGAAGCCCGCCGGGTTTTCGGCCTCTACGGCTACGGCGAGGTGCGCACCCCGGTCATGGAACGCACCGCCGTCTTCGAGCGCAGTATCGGTGAGCAGACCGATGTCGTGCAGAAAGAGATGTACACCTTCGAGGACCGCGGCGGGCGCAGCCTCACCCTGCGCCCGGAAGGGACCGCCGGCATCATGCGCGCCTTGGTCGACAACGGCATTCCGCAGGGCGACGAGAAACGGGTCTACTACATCGGCCCAATGTTCCGCGGCGAGCGCCCGGCCGCCGGGCGCAAGCGCCAGTTCCACCAGATCGGCGCCGAGTGCGTCGGGACCGTGGCGCCGGAAACAGACATCGAAACGATTGAAATGCTGATGCGCTACTTCGACGCCATCGGCATCCGCAACACCCGCCTCCTGGTCAACAGCCGCGGCACCGTCGCCGACCGCCCGAAGATCGCCGACACGCTGGCCGCGTACTTTGGCGATCACCTCGACGACATCTGCGAAGACTGCCGGCGCCGGCTCGAATCAAATGTCTGGCGCATCCTCGACTGCAAGAACGAGGCCTGCGGCAACATCGTCACCGGCGCGCCGGCAATCACGGATCTGCTCAGCGCCGAAAGCCGCGATTTTTTCCAGCGCGCCTGCGACCGGCTCGATCTGCTTGAGCTGCCGTACACCGTCGACCCGCGGCTGGTGCGCGGCCTCGATTATTACGAGCACACGGTCTACGAAATCGCCTTCGACGGCATCGGCGCCCAGAACTCGCTGGCCGGCGGCGGCCGCTATGCCATCGAAGTGCCGGGCCACAACCAGGTGGTTCACGGCACCGGCTTCGCCATCGGCATGGAACGAATCATCCTGGCCCGCCACGAGCTTGGCGTTGCGACGGCGGCCGGCAACGGCATCGATGCATACCTGGTCAGCATCGGCGAAGAGGCTTTTGCCGCCAACATGAAACTTGCCCGTGACCTGCGCCGCCAGGGTTTTCGTATCGCCATGGACCTGCAGGGCCGCGGAACCAAGGCGCAGATGCGCACCGCCAACAAGCTCGAAGCGCCTGTGGCGCTCATCCGCGGCGACGACGAGCTGGGCCGTGACATGATCGTGTGCAAGAACCTGTCCGCTTCCGAACAACTGGAGGTCACCATTGCCGATCTGCCCGCACACCTCCAGTCCACTGTCGACGCGCGGTTTGCCGGGGCCGCCCATGCTGAGGAATAGAAAATGAAACGCACCCACACCTGCGGCGCCCTTACCGCAATCAACGCCAACGAAACGGTCACCGTCACCGGCTGGGTCAACAGCCGTCGTGACCTGGGCGGCCTCATTTTCATCGATCTCCGGGACCGCGAAGGGTTGACCCAACTGGTCATCAACCCGGAGGGATCGCCCGCCGCCGCCGAAGCCGCCCGGCCCGTCCGCGAAGAGTGGGTGGTCACCGCCACCGGCGTTGTCAACGCCCGCCCGCCCGACATGATCAACGAAAAGATCAGTACCGGCGAGATCGAGGTTGGCGTCACAACCTTCGACGTCGAGAACCGCTCGAACTCGATGCCGTATAATTTCGACGATCCGCAAACCAACGAAGACATCCGCCTGAAATACCGCTATCTCGAAATGCGCCGGTCCGACGTCGGGGCCAACCTGCGCCTGCGCCATCGCACCGCGAAGATCATCCGCGACTACTTCGACCGCAACGACTTCATCGAAGTTGAAACGCCGATCCTCTCAAAGAGCACACCGGAAGGCGCCCGCGACTATCTCGTCCCGAGCCGCGTCTTCCCAGGCCAGTTCTACGCCCTGCCGCAAGCCCCGCAGCAGTACAAGCAGATCCTCATGATCGGCGGTATCGAACGCTATTTCCAGATCGCCCATTGCTTTCGCGACGAAGACCTGCGAGCCGACCGGCAGCCGGAGTTCTCCCAGATCGATGTCGAAATGTCCTTCGTCAGCGAAGAGGATATTTACCAGACGATCGAAGGCATGCTCGCCGCCGTCATGCGCGAGACAAAAGGCATCGACATCCAGACGCCGTTCCCGCGCATGGACTACCGCACCGCCATGGACACCTACGGCTCCGACAAGCCGGACACTCGTTTCGACATGCAGCTCGTCGATCTTTGCCATGTCGCCCGCACCTGCGATTTCAAGGTGTTCCGCACTGCCGTCGACGACGGCGGTGTCGTCAAGGCCATTACCGCAAAGGGCCTGGCCGCCGGCGCCTCGCGCAAGAAAGTCGACGAGTGGACAGAGGTCGTCAAGCTGTTCAAGGCGAAAGGGCTCGCGACCATCAAGATCGAGGACAACGGCGAACGCAAATCGTCCATTGCCAAGTTCTTCACCGACGAGCAACTCGACAGCATCGTCGAAACCTGCGGCGCCGAGCCCGGCGATATCGTCCTCATCGTCGCGGACAAGCAGCCGGTTGTGTGGAACGCCCTCGGGCGGTTGCGCCTTGAAATCGCCACGGCTGCCGGACTGATTCCCGAGGACCAGTACAACTTCCTCTGGGTCCACGACTTCCCGGTATTCGATTACGATGAGGAGGAAGACCAGTACCACGCCATGCACCATCCCTTCACCAGCCCGGTGGCGGCCGATGTCGAGCGGCTCGAAGCCGAACCGGCCGCCGTGCGGGCACGCGCTTACGATGTGGTGCTCAACGGTGTCGAAATCGGTGGCGGCAGCATTCGAATCCACAATTCCGAGCTGCAGGCGCGGATGTTCAAGGTCCTCGGCATCGACAGCGAAGAGGCCCAGCTGCGCTTCGGCCACCTGCTCGAAGCCCTGTCGCTGGGCGCCCCGCCACACGGCGGCATCGCCCTCGGTTTCGACCGCATCGTCATGCTGCTCACCGGCGCCGACTCCATCCGCGATGTCATCGCCTTTCCGAAGACGACAAAGGCATCCTGCCTGATGACCGAATCGCCCAGCACCGTCGATCAACCGCAGCTCGATGAGCTGGGGATCGCGGTCACCGCGCCCGCTCGGTGACGCTCCAGTACGTTCGCCGCGATCTACCGAAACAGTTCGGACCGGGTCTCGTCATCGACTGACGCCAGGGCGGGCTCCACGGGTCAGGCGCGCTCGAGGATTGCCTCACCGACACCGAACAGCTTCGCGATGATCGCCACACGCATCCACATGCCGTTGCGTTCCTGGCGCCAGTAGACCACGCGGTCGTCGTCGGCGTAATCGACCGCCTCCTCGATTTCATCGCGTTTCGGCAGCGGATGCAGCAGGCATGCTGTCGGCTTCATGTTGCGAAGGTGCTCGAGTTTGAAACAGAACTCATCACTGGCAGCCTCGTGGGTGCCGGGAGCCAGGTCGTCCCACTCGTCCTGAATTCGCGTCATGTAGATCGCGTCCACGTCCGCGACGGCGGCCGAGAGCGAATCCACCATGCGCCAAGGCACATGATGGGTGTCGAGGAAGTGCAGGATGTCATCCTGCATCTGGTACTGCTCCGGCGCCGCGAAAACCAGTTCGACGCCGTTGTAGTTCTTCATCAGGTAGCTGAGCGACCGGACTGTGCGGCCGCGCTTGAGGTCGCCTACCAGCATGATCGTCTTGCCATCGATGCCACCGATCTGTTCGAAGCTCTTTTCCAAGGTGTAGATGTCGAGCAGCGATTGCGTCGGGTGCTGCTTGGTGCCGGAGCCGCCGGAGACAATCGGGATCGGGCGCTCCTCGCCGTTGATGACGATCTTGCGGGCCTTGGTGGCGATCCAGTACGCCACGGCGCCGGCGTCACTGTCGCCATGACGCATGACCACCAGGTCGACATAGGAAATGAATGTGCGGATCGAATCGGTCAGCGTTTCCCCCTTCGACATCGACGAAATGTTGATATCGCGCACCGAGGCCCGGCGCATACCGAGCATCGATTGTGCCGAATTGAACGACAGAAAGGTGCGTGAGCTCGGCTGCACGAAGAAATTCAATGCCGTCCAATGGCGCAGCAGTGACGAGAGGAAATCAGCGCCTTCCCCGGTTTTGTGCATTTTCCTGCAGGTATCGGCCAGGCGGCAGTGGTAGTCCAGCGACTCACGGTCGAACTGTTGGGCGTAGAGAATCGCGTGATCCTTGATATACGGCACTCGTTCCGCCTCGGGCAGGCTCAGAAAATCCTGCAATGACAGGTCCACGGATATTCCCTCTTGCTATTGCTGGTCCAGGTATTCCGGCAGTTGTCGGACGAATTCGCCGATTTCATCGCGCACCCGGCGATAATGTTGCAGCGCCTCCTCTTCCGAAGCCGTGCGCTGTGCAAGGTGCGGTGGGTCGTCGAACCCGACGTGCACCACTTTGGTCTTGCCGGGAAACTGTGGGCACACATGGTCGGCCGCGCTGCAAACCGTGACAACGTAATTGAACGCGACCTCGAGCTGATCGAGCGCCTTCGAACTGTGCCTGGAGATGTCGATACCTGCCTCTGCCATCACTTTGACTGCCAGCGGATTTAGCCCTTGTGCCTTCGTACCGGCTGAGTATGCATCGATCTGATCCGTCTTCAGGTGGCGCGTCCATCCTTCCGCCATTTGGCTGCGGCAGGAATTGCCCGTGCAGAGAAACAGAATTTTCAGCCGCTCCGCCATCCTCGCCAATATAATCCCCCTCCCCGCCCCGCCAACCCCACCCACCCGATTGCGCCCCCCGCGCCCCCAATCCCGGCGGTTGATCCGGAGCGCCCGGTGTAAACAGTGGTTGATTGGCTGGAGGTTTGCTTTTGGCCCTGTCTCCCCTACAGTTATCGGGCTATGGAGAGACAGATCCACATTCTGGCAGCCGACGCACTGGCGGAGGAAGGCCTTGAATTCATCAGGGAGCAGCCGGACACGGTGCTGGCACACAAACCCGGCCTGAGCGCCGCGGAATTGTCTGCCATCATTGGTGATTATGACGGCCTCATTGTGCGCAGCGGCGTGCAGATCACCAGCGAAGTCCTGGCGTCCTCGGGCAAACTGCGGGCGATTGTCCGGGCCGGTGTGGGGGTCGACAATATCGATGTCGACGCAGCAACGGCGAAAGGCATCGTGGTGATGAACTCGGCTGAAGCCAGCACCACTTCGACTGCCGAGCATGCGTTCGCCCTGATGCTCGCGTTGACCCGGCACATAGGTCATGCCTACGTCAATTTTCGCGGCGGCGGCTGGGACCGATCTCAATTTTCCGGCAATCAGTTGTCCGGAAAGACCCTGGGTGTCATTGGCTTCGGGCGAATCGGCCAGGCGGTTGCGGCTCGGGCGATTGCTTTCGAAATGAACGTGTTGGCATACGATCCCTTCATCAACGCACCGACGATGCTGGACGGCCGCGTCAAAATGTGTAAGGGCTTCACGGCGCTGCTGCCGCACGCTGATATCCTGACTTTCCACGTTCCCCTCAACGACCAGACACGCAACATGCTGTCGGCGGAAACCCTCGAGCATTGTCGCCAGGGCGTCATGGTAGTCAATGCCTCGCGCGGCGGAGTGGTCAATGAGTCGGATCTTCTGGCGGCACTTGACTCGGGCGTGTGCGGTGGCTTGGCGATCGATGTTTTCGAGACCGAGCCGCCACCGGCCGATCACCCGATGCGCGATCATCCACGGGTGCTGGTGACGCCGCATCTCGGCGCCTCAACCCGGGAGGCACAGGAGGCTGTGAGTGTGGCGGCGGCCAAGTCACTTCTGGCGTTCCTGCGTGACGAGGGCCTGTCGGGCGCCGTGAACATCGCCGGATTCCGCGTCGACCTCGATCCCATCCAGTGCGGTTTTGTAGACCTGGCGAGACGCATGGCACAGTTGATCGGCCCGATGATCACCGCCGGTATTGGCGAGATCACGATCGAATTGCAAGGCGACGACCTGACTGCAGCGGCGACCACCATCGAGCGGCATACACTCGTGGCACTGCTCTCCGGCCATATTGAGGCCGACATCAACGTCATTAATGTCCGGCAGGCTGCGGAACGCCGCGGCATCGGTCTGCGCACAATGACATTGGACGATGAGAAGAACGACTGGCGGCAGCTGTCGATCACGGTACAGAGTTGCGGCACGGAGCGTGAGCGGCGCATCGTCGGCCGCATCTATGATGACAACCGGCCGCGGATCGTTGAAATCAACGGATATCACATGGACATGATTCCATCCGGTGCAATGGTAATGATCCAGAACGACGACCGGCCCGGCATGATTGGCCTGGTCGGAACAACGTTCGGCGCGGCCAACGTCAACATCGCCGACATGGCGATCAGCCGCCGCGGCGACACCGCACTGATGGTGTTGAAAATCGACGACGAACCGGACGACGCAACGCTGCAGCTCCTGCGTGATCAATGCGGTATCTTGAAAGTCGCCAAGATCGTGTTGGCACCGCTGCTCGAACCATCGTCAGGCTGATTGACGAATCCTTTCGTTGGAATGTCATGGTGAGCGCCGAATCGCCCGTAACCGACGATGACATGCTGTCGAGCATCGGGGACAACTGAGACAAATGGCTGACCGCCCGCAACCATACCTGGCGACAACGTCACAGCCCGCGCGCGTGGCTATTTTTCTCAGCGGCAGCGGTTCGAACGCCGAGCGAATACTGCAGCAATGGCGGGCCGCAGCAGCTCCCACGTTCGAGGTTGTCACGCTGGTCACTGACCGCCCGGAGCGCAGCCGGGCCTGCGAGATCGGTCGAGCCTTCGATCTGCCGGTTGTCGCCAATGACATCGGCGAATTCTATCGCTCCGGCGGCAGCACTCGCGTCACCCTGGCGACGGCCGAAGGCCGTTCGTTGCGGGAAAAATGGACCGACGCCCTCCGCCGCCAACTGGCCGACTGCCGGATCGACTTCGGCGTCTTCGCCGGTTTTATCCCGCTGACCAATATCACCGGTGATTTCCCCTGTCTCAACGTCCATCCCGGCGACCTGACGTACCTGAAAGACGGCGAGAGATATCTTGTCGGCCTTCACACTGTACCGATCGAACGTGCCATCCTGGAGGGCCTCGACCATCTGCGCACCAGCGTGATCATCGCCGAGCCCTACGAAGACCGCGACGACATGGATTCCGGCCCGATTTTAGGCTTGTCGCCGCCGGTCGGCATCGATCTGGCCGGGCGTCACCCGGACGAATTGCGGACGATTGCCGCTGAGCGCCCGGCACGGCGACCACCCGGCGGTTTCGGCGATGCCTTGGAAGAGATTGCAATCGCCAATCAGGAACGGCTCAAGGAGGGCGGGGACTGGATCGTGCTGCCGCCGGTCGTGTTTGATTTTGCCGCCGGCAACTTTGCCATTGACGCGGATGATCTCTACTATCGCGGCCAAGCCGGCTGGGAGCGGATTCAAACCGTCGAATACTCCGATGGCGGCGCGGCGCCGCGGCGCCCCTGAAAAAAGGCAGAAAATATGCCGGGGGAAAACGGCAAAAAACACGGCCCGCCATTGTTCAAGCAAATGGCTGTAAAGAAGTAGTTCAAGAAATGTTCTGGATCTGATCAGCTGGCGGCAACGGTGATCGCCGGGCGCATTTCACCCAGTTCGGCGGCGGTGAACTTTGCGCCGAGTAAATGCTTGCAAGAGGCAGACGCGGCAGCGAGGCCATGCGCAAAAGCTTCGTCAATAGTCATGCCGGCCAGGTATTTTGCAAGCATCACCGCAGCCACTGTGTCTCCGGCGCCGATGGGGTTCAGCAAGCCATCGAGCTCCGGCAACTCAAATACCCAGTGCCGACTGCCGGACCAGAGGAACGCCCGTCCAGGCCCGTCGGTAACGGCCACGTGCTCGACGTTATAACGCTCCCGGCAGGCGGCGGCGGCGGCAAACACGTCTGCCGTGTCGCAAAGCGTGGTGATTTCATCGGCGTTGACCTTCAGGATGTCGACCTGGCCGGTCAGCAATGTCTGCTCGACCATGTGGCAACTGTCGAGCAACAGCGTTGCCTTTCCCTTGTTGGCGGCAATCTCGGCGTAGAATTCCGGCTCGACCCCCGGCGGCCAGGTGCCGCACAAGCCGATGCCATCGAATTGTCCGAGAGCCTCCAGGACACGCCTTCGCATCTCGGCGCAAGGGGTCGGCGGGATCTCCGGCGACGGCTCGATCAACTCGGTCATCTGGCCGGTCGCCCGGCAAAGCAAAGTGGTGCAAACGCGCGTTTTCCCCGGAATCTCAACGGCGATATGTGGTAACTGATAGCCATCGATGATCTGCTGGATATATTCACCCGTCTCGCCGCCCCGGAAATATGCTACGGTGGTTGAGGCCGGCGCCAGCGTGTTGCCGGCGATCGCAAAGTGGATCGACTTGCCGCCGACAGTTGCCAGCCGCGATTCGGCGCGATTGATGCAACCGGCTTGAAGCTGTTCAAAAATCAAGGTTTTCTGCAGCACGGGATTGAGGCCGACGGCGAGAAGTTTCATATGTCGATGGCCCATGCCGTTGCAGTTCCGTTTGCCAGAAAATGTCCGAAGTGCGGGGCGCAAGTACGGTCACAAGGCAACAAACCCGCACAAATCAGGAAATCAAGAGCCAGCATGTCTGCCGAACTGAATCAGGCACAAGCGGAAGCTGCGGGCATTGTCGAGGGTCCGGTCCTGGTGATCGCCGGGGCGGGCACCGGGAAGACCCGCACGCTCATACACCGCCTCGTCAGTCTCGTCAATAAAGGTGTTTCGCCGCAGTCCATCCTGTTGTTGACCTTCACGCGACGCGCGGCCCAGGAGATGATTCGCCGGACTGCAGAGTTGCTGGGCAGTTCGGCCAATCGCATCGAGGGCGGCACCTTTCACAGCACCGCCAATTCCATGCTGCGGCGGTACGGGGCCGTTCTCGATCTGCGGCCGAACTTTGTCGTGCTGGACCAAGGGGACTCAATTGAAATCATCGGCAACCTGCGCAGCGAATTGAACAAGAAACAGCGCGACGGCCTGCCGCGTGCCGACATGATATGCAGAATCATCGGGAAATCGCGCAACCGGCTGGTATCGATCGGCGACGTCGTGCAGCAGGAGTTTTTTCAGTTCGACGAAGTCAGCGGCGTCATCGAAAAGGTCGCAGGCGACTATGCCGGCTACAAGACCAGCCGGCAACTGCTCGATTTCGACGATCTGCTTATCTACTTCCTGCGGCTGCTCGAGAACGAACGTGTCCAGCAACGCATCTCCGAGCGCTACCGATTCATCATGGTCGATGAGTACCAGGACACGAACATCCTGCAGGCGCGCTTGACCGATTTGCTGGCCGGCCGTTCCCGCAATGTCATGGTCGTCGGTGACGACGCCCAGAGCATTTACGCTTTCCGCGGCGCCTATCCGAAGAATCTGCTCGAATTCCACCAGCACTACCCGAACGTTCGCAAAGTCACCCTGGAACAGAACTACCGCAGTTCCCAGGCTATCCTCAACATTTCCAATTCCCTGCTGTCGCAGATGTCACAGGCCTTTCGCAAACGCCTGTTCACTACTCGCACCGGCGGCGACAAGCCGAGGCTGGTCGAGGCACATAACGACGAGGAACAGGCCCGCTTCATCGTCCACCAGGTCAAGCAGCTGCAGGACCGTGGCACGCCGTTGCCGGAGATTGCCGTCCTGTTCCGGGCCAGTTTCCACTCTTTCGCACTGGAGCTCGAGCTCAATCGCAATCAGATTGCCTACGTCAAATACGGCGGTTTCAAATTCACCGAGACGGCACACATAAAAGACGTGCTGGCCCATCTCCGCGTTCTGCACAACGCCGATGACGACCTGTCCTTTGTGCGCATACTGAAAATGCACCAGGGGATTGGTGCCGTGCGGGCGCGGCGCATCTGTGAGCAGATCGCCGGGCAGGGGGAGGTCGGGGCAGCGCTCAAGGAGGCCGCAAAGGCCGCTGACGGTCGTCTCGACATTGTTCCACTGGCCAACCTGATGACCGCCATGGCGCCGCTGGTCAAGAACCCTGGCGAATGCCTGCGCCTCGCAGTCGAGTATTACGCACCGGTTCTCCAGCGTAACTTCGACGACTGGCCGAAGCGCCAGCGCGATCTCGATCAGTTGCTGGCCATGTGCCACTCCTATCGCAGCCTCGACAGCCTGCTTTCCGATCTCGCCATTGCCCCGCCCAATACCTCGCACGACCATAATCTCGTGGACGACGATGCCGGCGGAAAACTCATTCTGTCGACGATGCACTCAGCCAAGGGCCTGGAGTGGCAAGCCGTTTTCGTCCTCAACCTTCACGACGGTGCAATCCCGATGATCCATGAGCACCAGGTGCTCGAGGACGCGCAGATGGACGAACGCATCGATGAGGAATTACGGCTCTTTTATGTCGCCGCGACCCGGGCAAAGGACGAGTTGTACCTGATCGTCCCGAAGATCATTCAACGCAATTACGGGCCAACGATCGTCGCGCCCAGCCGGTTTGTCCAGAACATGTCCCCCGACTTGTACCAATACGTCCGTGCCGCCGATGTCCTGCCTCCGGACGAACGCGCAAGCCGGTCCGGCCGCCGCCGCCCTCGACGCTACCAGTTCTGACTGCAGGCAGGCACCAATGCGGGCAGCCGGCAGCCGACCCGGACACCGCCGCAAGCTTTGAACAATCGCCGCCGGGTGGACCGGTAGTCAACTGCAGCACCGGGTCGCCGGGATCTCTGCTTCACGGGCGGCACACGCCGCCTCCGGGGATACAGCAAGCGCCGCGGCGATTCCAGCTTCGGCAGGAACGGCAGACATACTCCTATTCTCGTGGCGAGAAAGGAAATGGCCACCCCAACGGGATTCGAACCCGTGTTGCCGGGATGAAAACCCGGTGTCCTGGACCTGACTAGACGATGGGGTCGGAGCTGCCCCCCTCAGGGGGGAAAGAGGGGGGTGAAGAAACTGGGCCGCACAGGGCTCGAACCTG
>JASLZG010000097.1:3877-14794 GCA_030754995.1 Lentisphaeria bacterium | reverse complement strand
ACTCCTCTGCACCGGCGTTATCGAGCCCAGTCTCGCGCGCCTCGATGACACGTGGATCATTTCGGCACGGCAGATCGCCAGCATGAAGGCGGCCTGGGGCGGCCCTGTCGCCTGGATGCAAACCAACGACTTGTTCGGTGATCCGCCCAATGTCACCACGCCGCCCGAGCCGCTGACCACTGCCCCGGTGCTGATTGCCACCGGCGCCGATGGTGGACTGCGGCTATTCACCAACGATGCCAATATCTCGCCGTACGATCATCCCCGCGACCCGCTTTACTGTTGGGACATCGACCCGGACCGTGATTTCATTGCCGAGCATCGTCGCGTCGTTTTCGACAGCCGCAAGGCAGGCGTGCCGATCAAGCGTGAGAGCGGGATCGCGGTCGACAACGGCAAGCTCCTGCCCCATGCCGGCGGTGACACCCAGATCCTGGCGCACCGCGTCCGTCCCGTCGCCACCAACGATCCGCGCAAGCTCGGCGTACCGGTTACCGGGCAATGCAAACGGGCCGCCGGCATCTACTACGCCAGGGTTCGGTACGACAGGGCCGGCGACGGATTGTGGCGTTTTTGCTGATCAACCGCCGGCTTGCAGGTTCCGTTCCGTTTGCCTGGCTCGATCACGGGGCGGGTATCGAGTCAAGGGTGTAACGCCGGAATGGTGCCTGGCATGGATTGCCTACGGCAACATACATCTCCCGGGCCGTCAGGTCGGAAACGATCGCCGCGGTCGTCCAGATCAAGGCATCCGGAGCCTGGTGGTTGCAGATCGACTGTGGATCGTTGCCGTGATCGGCGGTGAGCTGCTGCAACGACTCGACGGTGATGTCGCCGGCAAGGTGGTCGAGAATCGATTGCACCCGCTTGCCTCGAGCCGGCGAACAGGCAACACTCGGTTCGTCAAGCTCATGGAGTTTCAGGCGTTCGCATAAAATCGTGTTCGCATGGCCATAAGCCGTCGTGGAGATGTCCTCGATGTCGACATCACCCGACACCCACTCCATCCGCACTAAGTGACCGGTGGCGTCCCCGGCCATATAGCAGCCGTTGCTGAACCGCAGACCGGCGATCGAGTCGAGGACATCACGCACCGACGCCGATTCCATGATGATGCGTTTGAGCAATGAGCTTGGGGCAACGTCACCCTGCGGCAAAACGGCGTACAGTGAATTACCGGTGAACGCCATGCCTTGCGAGGTCACGCACAGGTTGGCAATCCAGCCCGGATAGTTCAGCATCAGCCGGCGCTCGTCGCGATCATCTGTCAGGCGCATGATCCGGTACCGTTCGAGCGGGGCACCGGTGTCCTTGGTCTGGCCCATCAGGACATGGCCATCGCGCGTAGTGCCCATGCCGCAGGCGAAAGCGGTGCAGCCATCAGCCGCGGGGCGCATCGGCATTTGATCGCGCGTGGCACAGAAGAAGGCGTGGGCATATGACAGTTCAGCGCCGTCGGCGATACCGTGAACCTCTTCGAGCGCCCGCGGCGTGTACTGCCGGAACAACGGCTCGTAAGCATCGGCCATGTACTGCAGTGCAGCAGTCTCCGACCAGCTCCGCAGACTGGTCAACTGGGCGATCGCATCGGCGGCCTCATCGACAATTGCCTGGCGCATGGCAACGCCGTGCTGGGTGCCGATTTCGTACGGGGTGCCACGAAAATCATATACCTGCCCAATCACCGGGAACCCGTTCGGTTCGCCAGGCGTTGACAGATTTCGATCGCATAGATTGCCGCCCGCGGCAGATGAAACGGATCCTTGACCGGCAGGATGATGTAGTCGGCGTGGCGGTTGCCCTGGCGGTCCAGGCGTTGCGTCCACTCGCCGTGTTGGCGGTCGGGGAACTTGTCGAAGGCGTAGTTGTGTGTTTTCGTGTACCAGTCCAGGCACCATTGCTCACCGCTGACTTCGTAGGCCAGCAAGGTGCCGCACAAGGCTTCGCAATGCGGCCACCATATCTTCTTTTCCGAATGCTCGAACAACGGTTCGCCGCCGTCGATGTCGATGCCGAGAAACAACCCGCCGTATTCCGGGTCCCAGCCTTTTTCGAAAGACCACCGCATGATGTCAAGGATCTCCGGCATATTCTCGACACCGGTGCCCTGGAGGTTCTCGATCTGGAACCAGGCGGTCTCGATACCGTGTCCCGGCCCCATGTATGTCCCCATCGGTGCCGGCAAAAGGCTGTTGTCCAGGGCAACGTACTCGAGTATCGCCTGGCGTTCGGGAATACGAAAGTTACCCAGGATATCGTCGGTTAGTTTTCGCGATTCAGTCAGCAGCGCCTCGTCGTTGAATGCCTTGCCTGCCTCGGCCAACGCCAGCGAATGCTGCATGGCGACGCGCTGCGCCTTGGTGCCTTCGGGAATCGGGTATGGCGCGGTCCCGTAGCTGCCCGGCACAGCCAACGCTTCCAGCACGGCACTGGCGGTTCGCAATCCCATGGCCCGGGCGCTTTCCTCGCCAGTCAAACGATAGTACTCGGCCAGCCCGCAGATGGCAAAGGCATCGCACTGAATGCTCTCGAGCCCCTTCTTCACCTCGCCGTCGCAGGAGGTAAGAAAGTTCCATCGGCCGCTGGCGTGCTGCTGGTTGTTGCCGCTGATGAAGCGGAACATGTGATCCGCCGCTTCGTGCCAGTCCGGCTGGTCCCCGACACGGTTGCAGGCACCGGCGAACGTCCACAACGCCCGCAGCTGGCTCCAGACGAACTTGTCACGGTTGACGATCGTGCCATCGTCCTGGATACACGAGCAGATGCCGCCCGACTCGCGGTCGAGACCGTGTTCGAGCCACCAGGGCAGCAGATCCTCTGTCAGCAGTTGCCGGTAGAACGCCCCCAGGTCCCGCCACATCTCGTTCGTGTCGATCAAGGGCGTGGCCAGGCAACCGCGGCTGTCAAACATGTCCGTCATCAACAGCGACCTCCGGTCCTACTGCGGCAAGCCGCAGCGGTGTGTAGTGTGTTTCCAGCAAGGTGCGATCGCCCGATCGCCTGATGAACGCCCACATCCTGGTCATCATCGCTTCAACCCGTTGCCGGTGTTCCGGCAGTGATGCCAGGTTGGCCAGTTCATGCGGATCGGTGTGGAGGTCGTACAGCTCGTCCTCGTCGAAACCGTTGAAGACAAACTTCCACTCATCGTCCCAGAGAATGCGCTGCATGAGCGGGTACCGTGACCCGTGGTTTTCTGCAAACCCGGCAGTGAAGGCCGCTGCCTCCGCGTGTCCTTGCAGCAGGCTTGCGAAGGAGGTTGCGTCCGACGGCGTGATCGGCTTCGCTCCTGCCAGCTCGAGGATCGTTGGACACAGGTCGTGCAGCCCCACCCGGGCCGTTGTTGCACTGTCGCAGGCAATGCCGGGACCGGCGATGACCAACGGGATGTGGAAGGCCTCCTCGTAGGCGCCGATGTTGTGCGAGTCCATGCCGTGCGCCCCGAGGCAGCGGCCATGATCGCTGGCCACAATGACAATGGTGTTCGCCAGCGCGTCCCGCCCCTCGATCTTGTCCAGCAATTGTCCCAGCATACTGTCGATTTCGTTGACCAGTCCAAAGTAGCAGGCTCGCGCCTGCCGCCATTGCCGGTCTGTCATGCTGTCATAAATGCGTTGCGACCGCCGATACAATGCGGGCGCACCGGTCATCGGATCGTTCACGCTTGCCGGCAGCTCCAGCTGCTCGACCGTCTGCTCTTCAAAGGATCTGCGATGGCACACCAGCGGTTCGTTCGGTTCCGAGAAACTGACACACACCGCCCACGGGTCGTCATCGGCCAGCACGCCGTCGAGGTAGGACAAGGCGCGCTGCGTGACCTGGCCATAGGTGCGGTCGTCGGGTTCGACCTCGGTCACGCCGTAATGCAGGAATGAACGATAGCCGGGCGGCTCGGCCTGGTAGCGCGTCAGCAGGTCATCGCGGATCAGGGCGCCCTCGCCGGAGTCACCGGTTCCTGCCCGTATCACCGCTTTGGCATCGGCACCGTTTTCCTGCCAGCCGTATTGCTCGAGGGCACGGCTGCGTTCGATGTGCCACTTGCCGAAGTACCCGGTGCGATAGCCGGCATCGACCAAGTTCTGGGCCCAATGCGCGTACTGCGAACGCAGGACCGATTGATCGTCGTCGACACAATGCTCGACCTGCAGCACCCCGTGATTGTGTGGCAGCAGCCCGGTCATCAGGCTGGCGCGGGCCGGCGAGCACACCTGGCTTGGCGTGTAGGCCCGGGAGAACTGTGTGCCACGCCGCATCACCCGGTCGAAATTCGGAGTCCGGCAGGCCGGATTCCCCAGCACGTCAGCCTGCATGCCGTCGGGCAGGAACAGCAGGATATTGGGTTTGCGGCTCATGCCTGGGTGATGCCGGCCAACCGTTCGATGTCCTCGGGGCAAGAATCCTGGTCGAGAAAAACAGTGCTGTCGAAGCGGCTCAAAATCGTCGCCGGCAGATCCGTCGTCGGCGCCGGTTCCGCCAGGACCCTCGACATGATTGGGCGCTTGGTGCTGTACGGCACCATCGTGAACCTGTGGGTCGCCGTGAGCATCGCCGGGATGGTCATGGAAATGCCTTTCTCCGGAATATAGCCGAGCCCCATGAAGCTGGGATCCTCGAGCAACTGCTGTTTCGAGATATCGACGATCTCCATCACGCGCACCCAGCGCTGGTCGTCGAAGTCGGCCTGCCCCGGTTCATTAAAGGCCAGGTGTCCGGAACGGCCGATGCCCTGGCAAAGAATGTCGAACGGTCCGGCGCCGCGCAACAGCGCCTCGTAGCGGGCCGCCTCGGCCTCCGGATCGGGCGCGTTGTAGCGGACCAGATGGACCTCTTTCGGGTGCACCTTGCCATACAGCTTGGTGATGGTGAAATATCCAACCGAGTATTCATCCGGCAACCGGACGTCCCAGAAGTCGTCCATGTTGAAACAGACGACCCGCTGCCAGTCCAGGCCGGGTTCCTCAGCGAGGTGCTCGAGAAAGGTCGTCTGGCTCTCGCCGCCGGCAAAGATCACGCGGATTTCGTCCTGTGCCGCGAGGCATTGCTTCATCACCTCGGCGACCGCGGCGGCGGAGTCCCGGCCAAGTTGTGAGGCGTCGGGTGACAGGTGGATTCTCGTCTTGCCATAACGCATTGTGGTTCTCCCTTTTTGTCGGGATAAGGTAGCGGCAACCCAAGCTCGATCAAGACAGTCACCAAAACCGTCAACGACGCTCCTGCCGTTTTGCTATGGTGTTGACGATTGCGTGGTAGGTTAGTCGGATCATCGCAATCATCTCGTCAATGACCAACGCCCCGCCTCGCCATGACCGGAACCGTTTTTGCCCTTGTGCTGCTGTCGGCGCTGCTCCACGCATCGTGGAACTTCGCAGCCCGCAAGGTCAAGGGCAACCTCGTGGCCATGTGGCTGGTGCCTGCTGTCGTGGGCCTGGTACTCGCCCCGTTCGCACTGTGGCTGGTGTACCAGTCGCCGACCCCCGTCAGCATTTCATCGGCCGGAAACGTCTTCATCGTTGCCAGTGCCGTTGTACACGCACTGTATTACCTGTTCCTCGCGCACACCTATCAACACGGCGAGATTTCAGTGGTCTACCCCATTGCCCGCGGTTCGGGAACAGCGGCAACTGCACTGTTTGGCTGGATGTTGCTGGGTGAAACTGTTTCTTTCCTTGGCGCCGCCGGTGTCGCGGCAGTGTCGGCCGGCGTCCTGTCGATGAGTGTGCCGGCATTGCGACAGCACCGTGAACGTCGCGGCATCGTGCTGGCGTTGTGTGTCGGCGCAACGATTGTGACCTACTCGATCGTCGACAAGAAAGGGGTCGAGTTCGTCACGCCCGTTGTCTATTTGTGTATCACGGAATTGATCACCGCCGCCCTGATGTTCCCGTACGTCTATCGCAAATGCCGGACGGAGTTCGGCACGACGGCGAAACGTTATTGGCGGTACAGCCTCGGTATTGGCGCCTTCGCGGCAACGTCGTACCTGTTGATTCTATACGCCTTCACCAGGGGCCAGGTCGGGTACATCGTCGCTTGCCGGGAAATATCTGTCGTCTTCGGGGCCCTCCTCGGTGTCATGTTTCTGAAGGAACGCATCACCGTCGCGAAGAGCATCGCGATCATCCTGATCGTCATCGGGCTGCTGTTGGTGAAAAACAGTTGAATAGAGTACTGTTGGGCACCCGAACACTTATCGGAACACCATGAAACTCCCATTTCTGAACGTTGCGCTGGAAGTCGGCGGCAAATACCTGACGACCGAGCTGCGCGACAGCAACGGCATCCTGGGCGATCACCATGCCTTGCAGGCACGAATGGCCGGGGACGGCTACCTGCTCCTGCGTGGATTACACGACCGTGACCACGTCTTGTCGGCACGCCGGCATCTCCTCGAGAACCTGTCCAGTCGCGGCATGCTTGACACCGGCGCACCAGTGGCGGAGGGCATTTTCAACCCGGTATACGGCGAGCCGCCCACCGCCGGCGCGATGGGCAATATCGAATTGACCAGGCTCCCGTCATTCAGGCAGGTGGTCGAGGGCAGGCCGATCATCAACTTCTTCGAACAGTTCCTCGGCGGCGACGTGTTGACTTACGACCACAAATGGCTGCGCACGGTCGGCACCGGTGCCGGTTCGGCGATTCACTGCGACATCGTCTACATGGGGCGCGGCACCCGCAACCTGTACACCTGCTGGACACCGCTCGGCGATCTCTCGCTGGACATGGGGCCGCTCGCCCTCTGCCTCGGCTCACATCGTCTCGACAGGATCACACAGACCTACGGCCAGGCGGACGTTGACCGGGACCTGATCGCGGGCCACTTCAGCAACGACCCGGTCGAGCTCGTCGACGAGTTCGGCGGCCGCTGGGCGACCACTGAGTTTCAAGCGGGCGACACGATCATTTTCGGCATGGACCTCATGCACGCGTCCCTGGTCAACACGTCCAACAAGGTGCGCATCAGCGTCGACGCCCGCCACCAGCTCGCCTCCGAGCCGGTCGATGAGCGTTGGGTCGGCGACAATCCAATCAGACACTACGCCTGGCAAGCGCCCGGCGTGCAACACGAGCCGCTGGAGGAATCCCGCCGGCGCTGGGACATTTGAGCCGCCCATGGATGCAGTGAAACAACTCGCTGTCGACGATCGCTGGATTGCCGACTCCGCATGCGTCCGACGCCAGGTCCATCCGCCGCGGATGCATCCGCAGCCGGTCCTGTTCGCCGACCGGCCGTGGGAAAAGCTGGGCATCACCCTGTACGGCACCGTCGACTACGATGAAGCGCGCGGCTTCCGCATGTGGTACAAGGCGCACGACCACGAACGTTTCCCGCGCGTCTGCTATGCCACCAGCAGCAACGGCATGGATTGGCAGAAGCCGGAGCTGGGCATCTGCGAGTTCGATGGCAACACGCGCAACAACATCGTCTTTGTCCCGCCCGGGCGACTGGACGGGCCCAACGTCATCTTCGACCCGGATGATGCCGCCGCCCCCTACAAGATGGTCATCCATCTCGACCAGGACGGGCGCCGGGCGGTGTGGGGCGTGACGTCTCCGGACGGGTTGAACTGGAAACTGCAGGCGCAGCCGTTCGGGCACAACTTCGACGACCGCCCGCAGGCAATGGCGCATCGCGATCACGAGGGCAAGCTGGTCGTACTCGGCCGCAAGCACGACATGTTCGCCACCTACAACGAACGCGTCGTCTACCGCATGAGTTCCGACGACTTCGAGACCTGGTCGGAACCGCAGGTCGTCATGAAGTCCGACCTCGCCGACCCGCCGTACATGCAGTGTTACAGCATGACCGGATTTCAATGGGAGTCGATCTACCTGGGCATCCTCGAGAAGATGTACGTCGAGCCGGACGTGATTGACTGCGAGCTGGTGTTCAGCCCCGACGGCAAGCAGTGGCAGCGCATCGAACCGCGCACGACGTTTCTGCCGCGCGGCCCGGCCGGCTCGTGGAACAGCCACTGGGTATGCACCGGCTCGAATCCGCCACCGGTTTACAATGACCGGTTGTGGTGGTTTCTTTCCGGCCGCACCGCGTGCCACGGCATCCGCCAGCCGGACAGCTTGAAGGAGATCGGCGTGGCGAGTGGGCGCGTCGATGGTTTTGCATCGTTGACGACCACCGAGCAGGGCGGCTGGGTTCGCACCAGGCCGTTTCCCTGGCCGGGTGGCGAGCTGGGCATCAACGCCGACACGCGCCGCAGCATGACCATGGACCCACGCTTCGTAAGCGGTGAAATCCGGGTCGAGGTTCTCGATGAAAACGGCGCGGTGATCCCCGGCTTTTCACGTGACGCGTGCCAGCCGTTTCGGCGTGACAACGGCATCCACACGATGACCTGGACGGAGAAAAACATGGCGTCGCTGACGGGCCGGACCGTCGCCCTGCTCTTTGTCATGCACGAGGCCCATTTGTACGGCTTTGGAAACAGTGCGTAGGGATGCGTTCAACCCGGACGTTTCACAAAAATTCGGCCCGGGCTTCAACCCCTGCGTGACGTGGAAAACCGTCCTCACCGACTGTAAATTTCACTGTTATCCGCCTGCAGCGCAACGGCAATCCCGAACAAGTCATGAAGCACAAGACATTCACCATTATCGAACTGTTGACAGTTCGCCCGTCGAAGCCACTGGGGCGGCGGCGAGAGAAGCGGAGGCGGTTCACACTCATTGAGCTTCTCGTGGTCATCGCAATTATCGCAATTCTTGCCTCGAT
Organism: Lentisphaeria bacterium; assembly: GCA_030754995.1. Taxonomy (GTDB): domain Bacteria; phylum Verrucomicrobiota; class Lentisphaeria; order JABSQK01; family CAJWLW01; genus CAJWLW01. Next base: position 6,063 of record JASLZG010000097.1, on the reverse strand, counting down.
GCTGCTGCCGGCGTTGAACTTGGCCAAGAGCAAGGGCAAGATGGTTTTGTGCATGAACAATATGCGGCAGATCGGCCTGGGCCTGTACAACTACCTGGATGACAACGAGCAATACATGCCGTTCTACCGGACGGAGATCAGCGGCGCGGCGTACGCCATCGTCTGGCCGGAACGCCTGGCAGCAGAAGGTTATCTCGAAATGCTCGGGGCCATCGGCGGCGGGTTCCTCAACACCTACGGGATCGGCAGTGCGAACGCCCAGAAGGAGGGGGTACAAGGCACTCATCGTTGCCCGGAGCTGCCGGCAGAAGCCACATATCAGCAAGGCTCCGGCCCGGGATATCAATGGACAACGTTCCGGGGCGGCCATTATGGGCTCAACACGTACATCTCGGAAAGACTGCCCACAACCAACCTGCATCGACGATTGACAAAGTCGCAGAACCCGTCCGCCCTGTTCCTCGCCGGAGACTCCGGGTACACGCCCACATCCACCTTCCTCCCGGGCGGTCCCAACGATGGCTGGTGCCTGGGGATGTATGCGGAGAGCGCAAGTCCATGGGGTACCAGGCGCCTGGATCCTTTTCGGCACCCGCAGCAGCGTTTCAATGTGGTCATCTACGACGGCCATGTCGAGTCCCGCACGACGTACGATATGTACAACGGCGGCACCGGCACCAGCGAACAGTGGATTCCCGGCAACGGCATCCCGCCCGGTTCGTGATTATCACCGCTGCCTGAAATATCTCCTTCCTGTATCCGTTGCCGGAATCCCCCTTGCTCAATTCTTTCATCGAAGTGGAATAACGCCCGGGTGCGAGCATCCATGGCATACCGCCGTGCCGACATAAAGGGCCGGGCTTTGTCTCGCTTACCGGTCGAGACGCTGGTCGCCCGGTCGGCGGGCGAGGAGATGGGATAGAGCCAGGCTTCCCCCCTCCGCGTGATCTGGAAACCGTTTTTATCCGCTGTAAAGTTCAATGTCCTGCCGCAAACCCCACCCGCCGTGTACAGGCAATTCCCGGCACTGGACAATCCCGTGTTAAAGCATGAAGCACAAAACATTCACCCTGATCGAGCTGTTGGCTTGCCAGCCGACGTGTCCGGCGAAGCCTTGGCGAAGACGGAAGCCAAAGGCGAAGGCAAGCTCGAGCAGGTTTACCCTGATCGAGCTGTTGGTGGTCATTGCAATCATCGCGATCCTTGCCGCGATGCTGCTGCCCGCACTGAATCGTGCGAAAGATGCGGCGTACAAGGCGTATTGCCTGAATAATTTGAAGCAGTTCGGGCTGTCATTCATAAGCTATTCAGACGAGAATGACGAGTACATCATGCCGGCCACAGGCAGTTGCGGTACAGGCTGCAACTGGGACTGGATGCATCGCACCAACGCGCAGGGCATCATTCCGTGGGAGAAGAGCAATGCCGCGGCAACGTCGGACATGTGGTGGTGCCCGACCAGCGACTACCTGTGGATCGACTCGAACGCGAGCTACTGGCCCGGCAACTACGGATACAATTACAACCTGGGCGTCAGGCAGTCCGGCGTCAATCATTATTTCCGGATGCCGCAAGTCAAGAACCCGACCGCCAAGCCGCAGCTGCTCGACACCGGCTACCGGCTCACCGCGCCCAGCGGCCTGAACGTCGGCTGGTACATCGTCAATGAGACCAGCAAGGCGGGATTCCCGCACGGCGACTTCCAGTCGAATGTCCTCTTTATGGATGGTCATTCGGCGTCCCACAGCGCCGGGGATTTTCCGTCATCTCAGGCGCCATGGTTCTGCGCGCCACACTATCCTGACCGGGGCGGGTGTGACGCATGGAACTGAGTACCGACAATGGGAAGCTGTACAGCGCCGATGAAATCCGCCACCGCCTCGGGATTTCCACGTGCGGCCTGAAAAAGGGCAGTGAACCCGGGAACGGCACGGACTTCGAGTTGCTGGCCGAGCTGGTCGAGCACGGCTTTCGCAAGGTCGAGGTCGGCGCTGATTACGGGCCCGATCATTTCGACTACCACAACCTCGACAGCATCGCCGAGCTACGGCATCGCTATGAGGATTGCGGGGCGGCGATTTACTCGGTGCACGCGCCCTACGGTTACCTGCCGGTCGTTGCCGGTGATCCCGAGTCCAAATGGAACCTGTACGAGACGGATTCGGACAAGCGTGAGCTTGTGCTGA
>JASLZG010000097.1:0-3867 GCA_030754995.1 Lentisphaeria bacterium | reverse complement strand
TCAGGCAGTTGGTCGAGGCGATGGCCGTCGCCGGTGCGGAGCTTGCCGTCATCCATTTCTGGACCTGGGGCCGCGAACACCACGACTACCATGTTGACACGATCAATCGTATGGTCGAACTGGCTCGGCCGCACGGCATCCGGATTTCGATCGAGACCGGCGGCAACATGCACCATCTCTCCGGCTTCGTCGACTGGTTCGATTTCCCGGGCGTCGGGATCACCTGCGATACCGGGCACACCGGCAACTACTATGCCGGCCTCAACCTGCTGCAGGACGAACACAACGTGCACCGGGTGATGCGCACGGCGGCCGGCAAGCTCAATCACCTGCACCTGAGCGACTGCACCTCCGGCGAACTCCTGCCACGGTCGCACCCCACCAGGTCACTGCCGCCCACCCGCCATCACCAGTCGCCGGGCCGCGGCAGCCACAACTGGGCTGCCATCTTCCATGAGCTGAAGCAGATGGATTATCCCGGCTGCTTCATGTTCGAGGTGCTGTCGACGGACGCGGAGCGCAAGGAACGCCTGTCGGCCTTTGTGGAACGCCTGGTGGCAGCGCAGTTGGGAACCGTCGATTGACCGTCGTCAACGTTGCGTCACGGTTCGATGCGCCCCTCGATCCTGCCACCGTCCTTGCGGCTCCCGGTGGCCTTGCCATCGAAGTGGAACAACGCCAGGGTGCGGTCATCCATGTCGAACCGCCGTGCCGGTATAAAGGTCCGGGCGTCATATCGCTTACCCGTCGAGATGCGGACCTCGTCGATGAAGCATTCGAAGGGCCTGGCATCGAGACGCCTGTCGGCCCGGTCGGCGGGCGAGGACATGAGATAGAGCCATTCGCCGGGATCGGCAAGGTCAGCCGCACCGTGACTGCGGACGTCTGCAGTGTCGCCGCCGCTGATCTTCATCTTCCTGCCGTCGACATGGAAGTCGTAGAACAGCAGGTGCTCCCTGCGCTGCCACTGCAGCGCGACGTGCTGCCAGCGGTCGCGCCGTAAAACGACCCGCGGCGTGTCGTACCAGGTCTTGCCGCCTTTTGTCCGCCATTCGGTGGCGCAACGGCTGCGGCCGTTATCCGTTTCCGCACTCATAATCAAGCCGCTCCTGGTGTCGGAGGAACAAAACCACGGCAGCCAGCCGCTGCCCAGCTCGAACGATGCGGACCGCGGCTTGAACCACCACTCGATGGTCCCTTCATTCAAGTCCAGGTGGTCGAATCGCATGCGCTCCAGCTTGTCGCCACGCGGAAAACTAAACCGCCTGCCGCTGCGAATGTTCAAGGCCTGGTCATCCGCCGCCCCGGACACCCCGGGGACGTACCGTGCGGTTTCGTCGTGGCGCGTTGTCGTCCCCGGAACCGCCGACAGCAGTTTCGGTACAAAAAGACCATCGGGACTGAACAACGAGACGACCTGCGGCACCCCCATCAGCCAAATGAAATTGTATCCGTTGCCGTACATGTCGCGGCACTCGAATTTCCATGGCCGGCCATCCTGCCCTGCCGGCACGGTGACCGCATGCGGCCGCTTCTCGCGCCCCTCGAACCGCAGTTCCCGGCCGTCCGGCCTGGTCACGACAAATTTACGTGCGTCGTCGCCGTTGAAGGTGAACCGCTGGCATCCCTCGGGCACGAAAAACCAGTAGTCACCGACAAACCCCGACACCATGCCGCCGCCTTCGATGCTGCAGACGATCCGCCGTGCATTGGTCGAGTAAATCTTTGCCGGCTTCATGTCGTCACCGCCGTGCACCCCCGGAAACTCGAGCACGGCCTCCTGCGTACCCGCCGGCAGGTCGATTTCAAACTGCACGAAATTCTTGCCGTAGCCGTTGTTGCTGAACTGGCGATAGCTGATGCGGTCCGACGCCAGCCGCCGGCCCTCGCCCAGGTCTACGACCGGCAGGTCCATCGTTCCCGAGAAGCGCGGCACCGCCATGTTGACGTCAAGCGTCAGAGGCCCGGCCACCGGCGGCTGCACGTAGAACCGGTGCCCGGCACTGACGTACGGCAGCGGTAAAGGCTTGTCCCTGGCAGCCGCCAGGACGCTTTCGATGTAGCCGACGCCCTGCACGACGGCGTTCGCCGCCGCGTTGTATCGCCAGATAGCCCGCGGCTTGTCCTGCTCGATATTTACATAGTCGATCAGCAGCTCGTTCATGCGGTGCACGTAGGCGGCGTACTTCGCGTCGCCGGTTTGCCAGTACGCCAGCGGCATGTTGTACCACCAGCCGTTGTTGTCGAACGGCCAGGTGTAGCCATACACTTTGTGATAGTAGTCGAACTGCTGATGCAGGCTGCGCTGCGCTTCCGGGTCACCGGTAAAGCCGTAGTACTGGCTGAAGTCGAAAGTGGCGTACTCGTGCTTTGAATAGATCGGCACGATTTTCTCCATCGCGTCGGAACCTGCGTACATCGTGTCCGGGCGGAAGCCGCCCGGTTCGTCCGGACGCGAAACGGCCTCGAACATTTCCCGCGCCATCAGCAGGAAACTGTCATCCCAGGTGAGTTGATAGAGGTCGATGCACTCACGCATGCAGGCGATGCGGCTGCGCCGTTCCTTGTTGATATTCGGGTCAGCTTCCGGCCAGTCATCGAAATCCCACTTCGTCTTGAAGCGCTCACCATATTCCCGGGCGATCTCGGCGCCACGGTTGTAACCGCGCAGGTAATACTGCAGGATCGCCTGATTGATGTGGAACATGAAATTGCGCCCGATATTGCTCTGGCCGCTCGGCGGCCACGGGAAGCCCCAGAAGTTGAACTCGCCGGGATGCTTGCCCAGCCCGTGGGCGTGGCTCATCCCCAGCTCGGTACGGAAGCCGGTGTTGCGCATCGCCAGTTCGAGGTAGTCGCGACGCGGATCACGGGCAAAGGCCTGCCAGAGAAACTGCGGAAACCCGTAGTCGGCGTTGTAGCGGTAAAAGTTCGGCAGCCACCCGTCGAGCCCGTCGACCTGCACGACTTCCATGCGCGGCGAAAGCCCGTAGTCGAGGAAGCCGTAATCGACGTCCTCGCAGAAATTCTTCTCGATGTTGCCAATCACCGTCTCGACGATGGCTTCCTCGCGCGGAAAGTTCTCACGGTCGGCATAGTGGAACCTGCCGAACACACCACTCGTCGTCACCCACTTCGGATCGCCGTAGGCCAGCACCGGTTTCTGAAAGGTCTCGGCGAGCAGTTCAGGCGCCTGTGTGGCGCCGGGCCGATTCTCCAGGAAACACAGAAAAACCTCGTGGGTCCGGGCCGCGCCGAATGCCTGGTTGCCTTGTTGCCGCCACCGGTCGGCAAAGTGTTCGCCCCATTTGCCCCGCCGCGCAATCCAGGTATCGGTGCGAAAGTCGAGCGGGACGCCACCGCGTCCCGACCACAGATGCAGGCGCATCAACGGTTGACCATCGGTGATCAATTCAAGTTCCTTGGGAAACTGCTGCCACAAATTGCGCACCCCGGCGATGGCGCTGACCCCGTCACCGTGGGCGGCATACCAATGGCCGGCGCGTTCGCCGGCCTGCAGCAATTCATCGCCGCAACGCAGTTCGAATCGACTCGTTCCCTCACGATATCTGCGAACCTTGCCCTGGTGCAGGTAGACCCCGGCGCCCAGCTTGTCCTTCCCCGCTGTGGCAGGGGCGTCCGCCGTGCCGGGCATGATGTCGAACGCCACGCCCTGCAGCTCACCCACGGTAAGCGGCACGTCGATCGAGATGTCCTTGAGCTGGGTTTTATTGGAATCCTCCGTGAAGACGAAGGTGTGCGTCAGCTGAATCCACGGCTGCCCGCGGTAAACCGTGATGCGGGTAATCTGGGTGCAGGACTCGCGACCGTCGACGTTGACGTAGGGCTGTTCCTTGCGGATGACAC
>JASLZG010000096.1 GCA_030754995.1 Lentisphaeria bacterium | reverse complement strand
AGATGCATTCGGTGGTTGGGTATCCTGCCTTTCGGGCTCCGGCAGCAGGACCTCCCCTTCCGAGGTCGTACACCGGAACGCAAAGGCCCATCCTCTCCTCCGTCGGTTTGGACCGCTCTCGTTTGAGAGGGTCAGTGTGAGATAATTCTCCCCTTCGACCAGCGGCACGTCGATGGTTTTTGTGCGGAATGCGCGGTTGTCGCCAAGCGGGATCGGGGAATCGCCGTTGACGCCGATCGTGAGCATCTCGTCCCAGGCCAGTTGCAGGGAAGCCGTGGTAGCGCGGGGTGCCCGAACCACACATTGCGCGAGGCCATCCACGTTTTTGCGGTGCGCAACGCCGTGCCCGGCCGAACGATAGCAGTGGTTGAAGTCGACGAAGCCATGATGTGATCGGGCCGCGGTCCACGACTGGCTCGAGATATCCGTTTTGTGCAAGGCGTCACGACCAATCGGGCCGGCAACCAACCAACCGCCCCGGTCGGGCAGGGCAAGGTCGCCGGAGCCGACAGGCAGTTCTTCGCCCGGCAGCAGTTTGTCGAAGCCCGGCATCTCAAAGAACGGACGAACCGCACCTTCCTGATACCAGTACACCGTTGAGCATATGTCGTTTGCCATGCAGCCGAAGCGGAACTGAATGGACTCCTCATACTGAATGGAGTCCTGGTCGTAGAAGCGGTATCCGACAACGCGCGGCGCGGGACGTGAGAGGCCTTGATCGTCGTGGGTGTAGAACGGCATGCCTTCGTACAGGTGCGAATCCACCGGATGAAGATTGCCACCGTAGCCAGCCCCAAAGCAGTCCTCCCCACCGATTCCCCGGATAAAGGCCGGGTACCGGCCCGCACCGTCAATATAGATATTGTCCGCCCCCCCGTGACTCCATCGATTCGAGTCGTCCAGCAAGCGAACGCCGTACACGAACCCGAGCAGCTGTCCCGGTCCGTCCGCATCCAGGATCAAGAAGTCGTCGCCATCGGCAGACGCCGGCATTTCGCGCCGCCACCTGGCACAGAATCGCCGCTCCTCGGTCATGGACTGATCAGGAAAGCGATGCCAGTCGACCTGCAGGTATGCCACCGTTCCCTCCGGCGCCGCCTCAAGCTCAACCCTTGCCGAACGCGCGAAAGGCATCGGGAAATAGCAGTTGTAGCCGTTCCACGCCTTGACGGAGAGGTATTTACTGTTGATGTCGTAATACCCCTCACCATGCATTACGCCGAAGAAGTCGCCTGCTGGCGCCTCGACATACGGTACCGGTTCGTCGTCGAAGTAAATGCGGAGAATGGCCTTTCGGCTCGACGCGGGCGTTCGGTGAGGATGGTTGAGGACCAGGAATATGTGCCGAATACAGCCCGCTCCCTCGAGTTCGGCAACTGTTGCACGCTCGCCTCCCCCAATGGTCGGGACTCTGCTCACGCGATCGGAAACGGCATGCTTCGGCAGATTCAGATCCATGGGCGCTGCTACCCGCGCCCGACATACGGCATGTTGGTCGCCATCACCGTCATGGACAGCACATTAGTCGAAAGCGGCAGGTTGGCCATGTAGACCACGGCATCGGCGACCTCCTGGGGATCTATCGTCGGCTCGGGTTGCATCGAACCGTTTGCCTGCATCATCCCCTCTTCGACCTTATAGGTTTGTTTGGTCAACGCATTGCCGATGTCGATTTGCCCACAGGCGATGTCGTACTTGCGTCCCTCCACGGCGGCTGATTTGGTCAAGCCGCAGACGCCGGCTTTCGTGGCGTTGTAAGGCGCGGCGTCGGGACGGGGAACATGAGCCGATATCGAGCCGTTGTTGATTATGCGCCCGCCCCTTGGGTCCTGGTCCTTCATGAGCTTGAAGGCTTCGCGGATGCAGTAGAAAACGCCGGTCACATTGGTGTCGACGCACGACTGCCATTCGTCGTCGCCGAGGTCTTCGAGCGGTTTGCGCGGAGCGCCGATCCCGGCGTTGTTGAAAAGCACGTCCAGCCGGCCGAATCCCTCGCGAACCTGTTCGAACAACGAGCGCACCGAATCGGCATCGGAGACATCCGCAACCACCACTGAGGCGCGAGCGCCAGCGGCGACAACCTCGCCGGCGGCCTCTTGAGCCGTACTCTCGTTCAGGTCGGCCAGGACGACGGCAAATCCCGCACGCCCCAGCGCCACCGCCGTCTTTCGTCCAATACCCGATCCTGCCCCGGTGACCAGGGCAACGCGAAGATCAACTGAAGGGGTGGCGTTCATGGGGGGTATCTTAAATTAAGTAATTTCGTTTTGCAAACCTTCTTCCACTGCCTTAATAACCGGCCGCGTCCAAAGAAACTTTGCCGTATCGCCAACGAGTGCCCGGGTCGGTCGACCAGGAAAGTCGCAGGCCGGGCAAATAATTCCCCGGGAAAGTTCCGCTTTCCAGCCCGCGCTTCGTACTATCTCTCTACCATTTGTCCGGCCGGTTTGTACTGTGCGGCACAAACCCTTCGGCATTGAAATCGATGAATGGCGCCGCCGCGCCGCATCATCGTACCCCGCCGGACTGTCCAGTAGACGACCATTATACGAGGGAACCGGGACGTCCGGTGAAATCCCCGGCACACTTATGATAAAGTTCGAATCCGGGCAGAACATTCCATGACCATCCACGAAAATCATATTGGCGGCATTACTGTGTCTCTGTATGTCAACGCCGTAACCGTAAGCTGCAATCCAATCGCTGTACCTGTTTGAAGAAGCCCCTATCTGTCTGCAGCTTCCAGCGCCGTCCGCGAAAGCAACGGTCAGTTCCTGCGGCCTGATCCGATCGAGCTTGCGCCACTGGCGGGTGTCAGAAAAAGCACCGCCGGTCGCCTGGTGGTATCCCACATTCCAGCCATTGTAGCCATAGGAAATGGAATCCCTGCTGACGCCGATGCCAGGACTTACTTTGTACCCGGACTCATGCCCGTCACTCGGACACACATATACCCCAATACCAAACATATCGGAGCCACAACCGATGTTTTGCTGTGCTCCCAAATATGCGTGGATGAAATGCAGCCAGTCGACATCACAGCAGTCGCATGGTGGGTTTCCAAACCAGATCGGCGCACTGACCGAACAAGCCGGGACAATGCCATCTTCGTCGTCGGTATACATGGCAAAGCCCAGATATATCTGCTTCAAGTTGCTCAGGCATACTGCCTGCCGCCCTTTTTCTCTTGCGACGTTCAGCGACGGCAGCAGCATCGACGCCAGGATGGCGATGATGGCGATCACCACGAGCAGCTCAATAAGCGTAAAACGGGCGCTGGGCCGAAGGTCCGACTGTCCGCCGCTTGCCTGCGTGAGTGATCCTCTCGCAACGGGATCAAGGCCGTCGGTCCCGCCTCGGTGAGGCTCAACCAAGGTGAAGGCGAAGCTGTTTCGAGGGCATGTATTCCTTCGTCTCATGACCATGCCCCCCAATAGGGCCTGGTTTTCGGTGAAGTTGTGCGGCACACGCCAAAAAGTGGCGTCAACACAGGTGCCCTGCTTCACCGTCTGCAAGCATTCATTCGACTATATTGCAGAAAAAACCGCGTGGGTATTCACCGCCATCCCATGTGGAGATTGCCGATTGGATGTGAATCGGATCCACTCATCCAGCCACAATCTTGCCGGATGGCAGTGAACTCATAACGCCTCATCAATGCCTTCTACCTCACCGAGCTCCTTGAATCGCTCACTCTCCAACATGGCCTTGTCCGCCTCTTCCGCCTTCTCTCGTTTCGCTTCCATTACCGCCGCCTTGGCCTCCCGATAGAGGGTGACGTTCGTATAATTAACGGTGATTTTTCCGCCGCTGCCGGATTTCTGCTCCACCCTGATCTGAATCCCGGCTACACTGAGTAAATGCTTGCTTTCTTTCGTTTTGAAGTATTTCTCGTTGATCTTTCCCTGGATCAGTCGGAAGCCCTCCGGGTCGGGACCGTTCTCGGGCCGGTTCGGCAGTTGAAAGGCCACACTCACGGCAAACAGTTGGTCGTTGATAAAGCGGCAGTTCGCCCCGACCATCGGTTCACTGCCCTCCAATAGATAGGCTTGGGGCGACCCTTCCTGGCCCTCCACCTTTCCACCGGGCAGAATCTCCTGCACCTCGGCCAGAGTCTGTCCCCATTCGGTCTTGCCGTACCCCTTGAGAATTGCCGGATCTTCCGCGCCACCGATGTTTACCAGTGCCATGAACGTGATCAGAACACACAATTGCTTCGTCATGATTGCCCCCTTTAGTTCCAGTTAACTTATACCCGTATACCCGCTTTTTCACACTTGACATCGGCATTAGCCGGGGGGAATTCGGGTGACGCCGCGGCGGGTTGTCGGCCTTGGCTCCACCGGCAACTGGCACGGTGGTGCCCCCCGAGATCCCGCCCAATCTGAACCGCCACCTCGCCGTTCCAGCTGTCGTCCGTTATCGGCAATGGCCCGACTTCGACGGACAGCGTCACGGGCCTTGTTCAAAGCTCGCGAGCTCTGTCAACAACCGTCACGCCTTTCTTGAAGATACGCCGGCCAACCATGCCGGGGGCTGTAGTCATCGGCATCGGTGATGGTCGCCCCAGGCGGTGCAGGCACGGGGCCGTCGAGGAGAGGATCGTTGGTTTCGCGCATCCATGTGTCGAGCCGGTTTCGCATCTCGGCGGCGGTTTCCTGGAGATCGGCGCGCTCGATGACATTGCAGCGTTCATGAGGATCGAGGACCAGGTCGAACAACATCTCTGCCGCCGCCGCCTGGTCCGCCCAGCCGTTACGATACCAGAATTCCTTTGACGGTCCGTCGTCGAAATTCGACAGCACTACCCTGGTGCGGTCGTCGAGACGTCGGATGTATTTCCAGCGCGTGGTACGGACACAGCGAGCCGGTTCGTAGGCGGCGTGGAAGGTAATTTCCGCGAACACGGCGTCGTTGATTTCGGTTTCCGTACCATCGATCAGCGGCATCATCGAACGACCCTGCACCCAGGAGGGTGTTTCGATCCGGAGCAGGTCGCAGATAGTCGGATACAGATCGATCTGGGACACCATTGCATCGACAACCTTGCCGCCGCTGAACCCTCCGGGGCCGCGCATGATCTGCATCACGCCAATTCCGTGATCCGTGAGTGTGCACTTCATGCCGGGAAACGGGATGCCGTGATCGGTGGTACAGATCACCAGCGTATTGTCTGCCAATCCCTTGCGGTCCAGGGCTGCGAGCACCCTGCCCATACAGGTATCGGTGCTGCGCACACTGGCCTTGTACATCGCCATGTCCTTTCGGGTTTCCTCTGTGTCGGGCAGGGGATCCGGCGGCCTGACATAGCGGTCATCGTCGGGCTCGAAGAGCGTGTGGAAATCTTCTTCCCGCCGGTGCGGGGCGACGTAACCGACGGACAGAAAGAACGGCTTGTCATGCCGGCGCCCGAGAAACTGTTCGGCAGCGCTCGTGATCGTTTCAAAGCCCTCGTCTTCGGTCAGGAACTCGTCGTAGCCGATACAGTCCCGGGTTGCCCACGGGGCGACATGCTGAAAGCCGGCAATGGCCGTGGTGTATCCTGCCCGGCGCAGCGGATGAACGATGTGCTGCGAGTAATCGCGAAGGGCGAAGCCCCGGTGCGCCAAGCCCAGCATGCCGTTGCAGTGCGGCCACTGCCCGGTTACCAGCGCGGCGCGGCTCGGCGAGCAGGTCGGTGCGGCCGAGAAAGCCTGCCGGAACATCACCCCCTGCTCCGCCAGTTTCTGGATATGGGGCGTCTGGATCGCGTGGCCGTAGGGCTGCACGTAGCGGCCCGCATCATGGCAGTGCAGGTACAGGATATTGGGTTTTGTCCGCGGTTCCACCTGGCATCATCTCCGGCTGTCATGCACATGGCATCACGCCATCGTCTACGGTTCGATTTCGATAAAGTTACAAGTCAGCTCCTGCCCGGTCGGACCGTTCGGATCGCTTTCGTTCAACCGGTCACGGGAAATTCCATGCCTGGCCGCCTGGTCTCGACTTGTCAGAGGCTAACGATAGCCCGCCGGGTTGTCCTCCAGTTTGCCGTGGCAGATGGGCTCCGGGACGTCCGGCCCGATGCCGGGCGTAAAAATCACGTAGTCGTCATCCGGGGTATACTTGCCATGGCCATCGACGAAAACTGCATTAGCCCCGAAATTATGCCGCAGGATGTCAACACCACAGCCTCGCCAGTTGAGCCAGGAACCGTACCTGGGGCTGGCAGCAGCATCGAAGCGAGGATGGCAATGATGGCGATGACCACCAGCAGCTCGATGAGCGTGAAGCCGGATCTTTGTTGCGGCACACCAAGATGCTGTTTCATGGCGCCATCGGTGGGAAGAGAGAGAGAGCCAATGGAAGGTGTTGAACTGACTGTCGACAGTCGACCATTTCAAATTCCCGTGACCCGTAACACCCACGTAAGAAAGACGCCGTTCGGCGCTGGCCGGGAATCAGAAAAAAATCACCGATACCCCGCGGGGCAGGTCGTGCCGTCATAGGACATCCATCCATTATAGGAGGGAAACGGGATGTCGGGTGAAATATTCGGTACACGAATAAGGAAATCGTTATCCGGGCAGAACTGTGCATGACCGTCTATGAAAACCGCGTTACCGCCATTGCCATGTCGCTGTATGTCGACGCCGTAGCCATACGAAAAAATCCAATCGCTGTACCGCGGGCTGCTGGCGCCTAACTGCCGGCCAGCTCCCGCCCCGTCCGCGAAAGTAAGAGTCAGACCAGGCAACGGGATACTTTCCATCTTGCGCCACGTAGTGTTGTCCGGAAGAGGACCGTTGGTCGACTGGTGGGACCCCACGTTCGAGGCATTGTAGCCATAGGATATTGTATCCCGGTCGGCACTAACGGGGTTGGACCCAGGAATGTACCCGTGTTCATGACCGTCACTTGGGCACCGGTATACGCCAATGCCGTTAATCGCCCCCCCACAATTATTATCGTTTTGGTCCGCACCTAAATATCCAGATATAAATGCCAACCAATCTCTATCACAGCAAGCACAGCCAAGGTCCCAAAGCGGCGCACTGACCGAACAGGGCGGCACAACGCCATCTTCGTCGTCGGAATACATGTAAAAGCCCAGATATATCTGCTTCAGGTTGCTGATACATACCGCCTGTTGCCCTTTGCCTCTTGCCAGGTTCAGCGCCGGCAGCAGCATCGAAGCCAGGATGGCAATGATGGCGATGACCACCAGCAATTCGATGAGCGTGAAACGGGAACGAATCGCGCCGCTTCGAGGCCTGATTAAATTCCTTGGCGTAGTCGAAGGACGCCTCAGAAATTCAATCAGGTTGACGCCACATCTCCGCCAAACCGATACTTTTCTCTGAATCATGGCTGTACTACTCCAAACGAGTGGAATCTCAATCAATCTGGCCACCAAAAAAATGGCCACAGTATAAGACACTGCCACCGTAGCGTATAACATAGCGGATGGACCGCTAAAGACAAAAGTGCATCGGTTGGCCGCTTTTTTCAAGGTATCGAGGAAAGGCGGTTCGCATGCACGGTGCGAGCGGTCGCGGGCATTGACAACACACTTTCCCGCACCGCCGTCAATTCACGTACAAGGCGTGGATCCGGATGTCCTCCGGCCGCGGGCAGCCTGGCCCGACGGGGCCGAGGGTAACGGCCAGGCGCAGCGGTTGGCCGGTGACGGGCAGGGCGTTCCGGCTCCCCCACTGCACCGGTACGCGCAGGCCCGACTCACGCACCAGCGCCGCATCGGCGCCGGAATATCCCGCCAGCGGCCTGAACTCGAGATCGAGCAGCTCGACGCGCACCGTGGCGTACTCGCCCAGTCCCGATACATTGAGAAACACCCGCGTCTCGCCGTTGTCAGCACAGACTGGACAGCTGATCAGTCGCGCTTCTTCTCTCGGATCGTCGGGCGTGACATAGCCGAACCGGTCGCGTTCCCAAGTGGCCAGCCGCACCTGGCCGTCATGCCGCCAGAGGGCATACCAATAGAGCGACAGGTCGCCCATGTTCGCCATGCCCTGCCCCTGCATGAGCGCCGGTCCGTAGCCAATAGTCGAGTCCAGCTCCTCCCGGGCCGGGATGAAGCGAAAGCCGGGAATCGGCTCACGGAAATGCATGGCATCGTGACTGATCAACAGCCCCAAATCCATGGTCACGTAACGCCGGTCGCCGGCCGGCTCGCCGTGCCACTGACCGTAGATCCCGAGGATGACATTGCCCCGCTCGTGCAGGGCCGCGCCCAGGTGAACCTCCTCGCCGGTGCGCGTCCGGTCATCGAGGCTGGGCCCCTCGAGCAGGGGGCTGCGCTGCAGGCTGAGCACACTCGCCTCGCTCCAGTGTTCGAAGTCGTAGGAGGCGTAGGTCAGCATTTGGCGAAAGCGGCCGGGATGCCCGCCCCCCTGGCCGTTGACGTAGTAGCAGCCGTTCCATCTGATCAGCCCGGACTGCTCGAGGCGGGGGCCGACCGGATTGCGCGGGCTTGGCGTCCAGCGCAGGCCGTCCGGGCTGTACGCCACGCACATTCGATTCCCATAGCAGCCGGCTTCGTAATTGATCTTGAAGCGCCGGCTCGGATCCGGGTCTTCGGGATCGTAAATGACGGGGCCGGCGGAGATGTCCTCGTCCTGGGGGAAGTCGACGAGGTTGTTGGCTTTCGATCCATTGTAATCGACCAGGCCGAGGGCCGGTTTTTCCCAGTGCACGCCGTCGCGGCTGACGGCGTAACAGAGTCGTCCCGACTCACCCACGTAGTTCACGGCGACGGTGTTACCGTGGATGCGCCCCATATACCACATCCGCAGCTCGTCACCGATGCGGATTGTCGTGCCGTAGTATTGGGCCTCTTCGTCGTGCGCCCCCGGCGGCCCGTTGGCGAGGACGATCGGGGTCTTTTCCGCCCCGGGTTCGCCGTGGATGCGGCTCTTGCCATGAATCAGGTGCATTCGCAGGTTGCGGCGAAAGGGCAGACAGGTGTCATCAAAGGCGAAGAGCACCGCCGTTTCAACCCGCATTGCAGAGACGCCGCCGGCAATTTCGATCATCACGGTTTCTCCTGAATTTCCATGGCTGTTGGCCAACACATTACGGTGAAATACCCCATTGTCACATCACCTGTCGAACCCGATATCCGCCAGGCGCACGGTTTTCCCGGTCCGTTGCGCTTCACGGCCGGCGGTGGCGACGGCGATGTTCTCGAGAATGTCATCATAGGGAACCGGTGGTTTGCCGGTCTCGACCATCGTCCTGATCTGCTTGATAATCGCCGCGGCGCCGTCGGGAAAAGTAAAACCACCGAGCTCGCCCGAATGGATCGCACCAAGCGGTCCGAAGGCACTGGCGTGAAATGCGGCAAAATGGTCGCTGCCGACATCGCAGTTGAGTATAACGCCGTGGCGCGGCAGTCCCGGAGCATCTTTGTAGATCAGGTGCATGAAGCCCAGTTCGTTTTGTCCCATCGCCTCGACCGCCTCGATGCCGCCGGCGCCAAAAAGGTTTTGCGCCAGGCTGATGGCATGGATATGGCCGGACATTTTCATGCCGCCGCCCTTGACGGTGGCGAACTCGACCTGGCCGACCTCCGGAAAGCGTGCGGCAAAGCGCGCACCCTGGGGCAGCGCACTCAGGATGGACAGCGACAGTATCGGCACGTCATGCTGACACGCCAGGTCGACGATGCCCCGGGCATCCTCCAGATCGTAGGCCAGCGGCTTGTCGATGAATGTCGGTACGCCTTTCTCGATACCTGGCGTCGCAAGCTCCAAATGATCCGAACCGATGTACTTGCAATCAGCGATAAACACCAGGTCAACATCATCTGAAGCCGCTTCAACCGTTTCGCACACCATCGGCTTGCTGTCGAACACCGCTGCCAGGCAGGCCGCGGCATCGGGGAACTGGTCCCAGACCCGGGTGATTTCGAACCCGCCCACGAACGGTGCGGTCATCTGGGTCGGCCCGCAGTAAAAGGTATAGAACCAAAAATACGCGGCGCCGAGCTGCCAGGTATACTTCTTCTTCGTCACGTCGTCGAGCGGCGTCCTAAGTCGCAGCGGGTCGTGTTCTGCCATCAACGCACCGAAATAGGCGCCATGCGAATCACAGCGAACCAGGCCAACGCGAATTTTTTTCATTGGGAATCGCCAGCTTTGTCGAGGCAATTTTCGACTGACAATGGATTCGTTGCGATGATCCTCAACTAAACAATTCCCATGGCAGCGTCACTTCCGCGTCGCTGCTGCGCGCCGCCTCCCGCCCATCGATCGAGGCCACCAGGGTGCCGTCCCCGGTCAACTCGAGGTCGAGCAGCGACTGGCGGACTCGCAGGTTGGAAAGCCTGGCGGTCGGCCACGGCGCATTGACGTGCGCCGTCAATGCGTCCTTGGTCCAGCGCATACCGAACACCCCCTCGATCACCGAGCTCATCGCCGACAGGAGACAGGGATAGTTCGGGAACCGCCACGGCAGGATCTCACCGGTATCGGCGTGGTAGCCCTCGCCGCGATAGCGTGGGCCGAGGCCGACGTTTTCCCCGATGCGCCGAAACAGCTTGAACAGTTGCCGGTGCGCTTCGTCATAGCAGCCGTGGGCGTACAAGCCGGCGGCCAGCTGATTGCACCAGTGCATGCCGAAGCCGCTGTTGAAGCCCTTGTAGTCCGCCGGATCGAAATACGGGTTGCTGCGGGCCAGGCAGAGCACGCCGAACTCGCTGACGAACTCGGGATCGTTGCACCAGTCGACCAGCCGCTCGGCCTGCGACGCATCGGCCATGCCGCCCGGTCGATGGACGTGATTTGCGAAAAGCCCGGTCACGAAGCTGCCGATCCCGCGGTAGTCGGTGACCTTGCCTTGCGGACAACGATCGACGAAAATGCCCGCCTCCTCGTCCCATAACTGCGTTTGCACGGCGTCCATCAGGTCGTCCGCCTGCTGCCGGTAGTTGGTGCACTGGGCTGAGTTGCCGACCAGCTCTTCGATCTCGGCCATGACAATCAAGCCGCCCCAGACGGAGGCGTTGCAGTCATTGAAAAAGCTCCCGCGGCCGCCGCGGTAGCGCGTCACCGATTCCTGATTCGGCCCCATGCCGCCCACCTCGCCGGGGTACAGGCCGGGGAACCGTTTCATCTCGCCGTCGATCCAGAACAGTCCGCTGCGCTCGTCGCGGAATTCCAGTTGCGCTTCCAGCGCATTCTCGAGCCGCTGCAAAACGGTCAGACCGTCGCCGATGGGCTCGCTGAGCAGGCCCATGTCGCCGGTATTCAACAGGTACTTGTACAGCAGACCGCAGAACCAACCGAAGCAGCACGCATAACCTCCGGAGAATTCGCTGCCGCCGATGTAGCCGGGGCTGAGCAGGCCGTGTTTGCGGGTTTCGCGCAGCAGGAACAGCATGGTGTCGCGGGCCGGCTGCGGATCGTTCAGCAGCTGGATCGCCTCGATCTCGACCGGATCGCCGCCGCTGATCGCCACGCGCGGTGTAAACCGTACGTTGTTGACGACAACCAGGCCGGCGGGGACGATCCCGATCGGCAGCTCCATGCGGCTCATCCGGAAATTGGCCCACGACCAGAGGAAGCTCCGGGCGAAGTCCTCATCCGGCGCCTGCAGCCGCGGCACGCTGTCGAGGTAGTCGTTCCACCACGTCTCGGCCTCGGCCTCGAGCGTTTCAGGCGACGACAACAGACCTGCCAGGCCGTCTTTGCTCGCGTCGATCTCGACGGCAAAGGCGCGCGCCAGGTAGACGATGCACCGGCCGTTGTCATCCGAGTCCGCAGTGATCTCGACCATCAGGTCGTTGGCATAGTCGTAATCCTCACCCAGGTTGATGGAGGTGGCGTCGAGGTTCGAGCCGATGGCCTCGCTGCGCTCGCGATCCCGGTTCCGGCACCACGCCATGCCGGACGTGAGGCTGCTGCCCGCATCCATTCCCATCAGCAGATTGCCCTGGTAGCCGCGCAACTGCTGATAAATGCGCCACCGCCCGCCGCCGGCATCGGCATGCGGGCGCAACTCGACCTTGAAGAGATAGCCGGGACGCTGCCGCACCAGGATCAGGGAGACATCGACATCCAGGTCGTCGAAGGCATAGTGCCAGGTCTGCCGATCCGGCCGGAAGGTCACGGTGGCCTCATGCGCCGGCGAGGACATGTGCAAAAAATATTTCCTGCCGGTCGCCTCGGAATAAACGGCCGGCACCAGGTGCTGCTCCTTCTCGTACAAGATGCCCTCCGGCCCGAAGCCGAAGCAGGCGATCGTACCGACGCAGGGGCGGTCGAGGTCAGCCATGAGCTCGAGTTGCCCGTTGCCCCACATTGCCGGGCGCAGGGCGCACTGCAACTCTCGCGGCGCAATGCTGTACGCCATCCAGTCGTTCACTTTTTCTTTAATGTCCATAGGGTATTACACTTCAAGGCTTGTGATTGTGCCAATCAATAGGTTGTAGTAAGCAACGCCGTCGGCGTCGTGCGGCACCGGCCATTGTCGGCCGGCAACACCATGTGGCCGCGCCCTCAGTCCGCCGCGGCGACCAGATTCAGGTTACGCCTGAACAGCGGGATCTTGCCACAGGACTCTTCCCTGACATCCGCATCAAAGATGTCGGCAATTTCGGTGTGCTGCTCATCGGTCAGGTCAATGTTAAACGCGCCAAGGGTGGAATCCAACTGCCGCAGCGAACTGAACCCGACCAGGGGGGAGGTTACCACCGGGCAGTGGCGAACCCAGGCGATGGCCAGCTGCGCGGGGGTCACCCCCAGGCCGTCGGCGAACGCCTTGAACTTGTCGAGCGCCTCGGCATGGCGTGCGATCAGTCCCTGCGGTCGTTGCTTCTTCACATCCAGGGCCCCGCGCGAACCTTCCGGGATCGGTCCGTCCTTGGTGTACTTGCCGGACAAAACCCCCATCAGCAGCGACCGGTACACGGTGATCGCGACGTTGGCCGTCTTCGCCTGGGGCAGTATCTCGACCTCGATCCCGCGTTCGATCGGGTTATAGGGCACCTGGTGACAAGTCATCGGCGACCAGCCCTCGACCGCGGCGATCGCGTTGAAATGCTCGACCAGCCACGCCGGACAGTTGCAGCACCCGACGGCCCGCGCCTTGCCGGCCACGACCGCGTCGTTGAACGCCGACATGATCCGCCGCGGCTCCATGCCCTCCTTGGGAAAGTGCATCAGGTACAGGTCGACGTAATCGGTCTGCAGCCGTTCGAGGCTCCCGTCGAGTTCTTGGCCGATGTCCTCCGTCTCGGTGAAGGTCGGGAGCTTGGTCGCGATGACCACCTGGTCGCGCCGGCCTTGCAAAATACGGCCGAGCATCGACTCGCCCGCACCGCCACCGTAGGCCGCCGCAGTGTCGATAAAGTTGGCGCCATGTTCGACGGCGGCCGAGATGATCCGGCCCGCCTCCGCCTCGTCGCACGACGGGCCGAACTGCATCGTGCCCAGGCACAACTCGCTGGCCTCGATCCCGCTTTTCCCGAGCAATACACGTTTCATTGCCACCCCTCATTCCTCCCGTGTTGCTGAACCGTGCATTAACGTGAATCAGCGGTTTCATTATCATCAGGTGCAAAATACGGATGCACCTGAATGTAGTTGAAGATCAGTTGCTGTCCAACCGGCCCGCCCGGCTGGTCGCCGGTCGCCCAATCCGTAATGGTGACGCGGGCGCGCTTGCCCTCGGCCCGGAACAAATACCAGTAATAGGTCAGCCAGGTCTTGTGCTGTTTCATGAACACAAAGGCGGCGTCGGGGAAAACGGCGGCGAACGACTTGTCGGGTAACAGGTCGACGTTGTCCAGCTTGACACTCGCCGCCGGTTTCTCGCGCCTGGACAAGTCCGTGTAGTCGCAGGCGATCATGCGGAAAGTGTATAACCTGCCGGGCTGAAGATCCTTGATCTCCTGGGTGATCGTGTTCGGGCCTTTCGCGCTTCGGGTAGTGACCAAACCGGTATCGCCCTCCGAACTGCCGTAACGCGTTTGCAGCCCGCTGAGCCCCGGCTTGCGAGCGGTTTGGATGCCGCCCTGTTCGGCCGGAGAGATTGTCCAGCCCGCCGTTCCATCTGCAAAATCGCCGTTGACAAGATGCGGCGATTCATAAGGATCGTTGGTCGCCGGCCCAGTGTTGCCTTCGATGCCATAGTGCCGGAAGAGACGGGACATCCAGCGAAGGGTCTCCTCATCCGAGTAGCTGCTGTGATACCCCATGAGTCCATACGTGCCCCAGAAGGCGGGGTTGTTGACCACGAGGTTGAACTGCATGTCAAGGTAAACCTTGTGATTGACAAAGGGCGTGGTGCTCAAGGTATGCCCGCCCGGCGCCGAGAAGAATCCGAAGCAAACCGCGAGGTGCTCAATGGCTG
Source organism: Lentisphaeria bacterium (assembly GCA_030754995.1). GTDB lineage: Bacteria > Verrucomicrobiota > Lentisphaeria > JABSQK01 > CAJWLW01 > CAJWLW01. Next base: position 525 of record JASLZG010000096.1, on the reverse strand, counting down.
TCGGTTCCCACTTGCGACAGGTCCGCGCCATGCCGACGAGGCCGTATTCCGTCTTGAAGAAGTTGCGCACCGCGGCCTCGCTGGGGTTCGGCAGAAACTTGTCCCACGCAGTCCCCAGGTAGCGCTCCCACATGATCACCGAGTCGGTCTCGACAACAGCTTTCAACCGTACCTGTCCGTCCTCGCCATTGAATTCGATGTTCGTGTCGTAAAAGTAGAGCAGCTTGTCCTTGAACTTCGGCGTTGCCTTGAGCTTCCGCAGCGCCTCTGCATAAGAAGGACAGTTGACGCAGGGCCCGCTGAACTCGTCCAACATGGTACCGTCTGCCAGGGGATTGGTGAAGCCGACGGACGCGGCTATGTACTCATAAAGTTCCTCGGGCGGACAATAGGTTATTCCCGAGGCGACGCCCTTGGCATGCGTGTTGACGAGCACCCGCCCGCCGTCCTTTCTCCATTTCTTCAGCAGCGGCTGGAGCCGCGGATTTCTGACGTCGGCCATGAACGTGTTGACATTGTCCATGA
>JASLZG010000095.1 GCA_030754995.1 Lentisphaeria bacterium | reverse complement strand
GTAGCACATTAGCGGAGCAATCGACGATTTGATTACAAACTCAGGGCGAGAAAAACTCGGCCAAACAACAGGAGACGGAAGAATGAAAAAGAGTCTGAAAATGACCATCATGGGGATCGCCGCAGTGTTGCTGTGCTGGATTCCGAATCAAGCCTCGGCAGCCAACGCAGGATGTATTGTACTTCTGACTCTCGGTCAGAGAAGCTACGCAATGGGAATGGGGGTCGGCCAATATCATGCCACTGGCGTCTACAATGAAGCTGTCGGCTACACGGACCCAGGGAATCCGCATGTTGGCGGGGGTCTTCCGATGGATGATTACGGCAAAGAAAACGCCGTAATTCAACAAATCACGGTAGCGTGTGAGGTTGGCGGGAAAGGGTTTCCCAACATGATCATACTAGAGAGAGATGACGCAGACGATATGCAAGGTTGGTGGGCCGAACACCCAGGTATGATATTCTTCCGGATCTACCCGGCTGGTGCGCACGATCACATCACGGGTGTGGGTGCCGGAGCTGTCGCCACTGCGCCCGACGGGATTTATCCCCACTGTAACGCGATCAACGAAATCGATCCAGACGCCGCGAGCTGCCAAACCGGCAGGCCGCATCTCATGTACTGGTATGACATTGGTAATCATCTCGGCGCCGGCGCCGACATTGGCGGTAACCAGGCGTGGGTCGATATCGACGCAAACGGTGAGTATCAGGACCTGGGTGCCAGTTATTTTACTTCCCAGGGTGGGAAGGGCACGTACACCGGCACCACCGGGTGGTCTTCCGGCCCGTGGTATGTTAATGAAGACAACATCGACTTAAGCTGGCCCGAGATTGAAAGCGCCAAAATCTGGCTTCCCGCCCATACGTTGCCCAGCAGCGGTACCGACCTGACGCCGGTGACCAATGGCATCAGTGCGATCGAAGCCAAGCTCGACAACCTTCCCTCCGGCCCTGCGGGTCCGCAGGGTGATGCTGGTTCGCAGGGTGCACAGGGCAAAGTCGGCCCAGCCGGCGCGAACGGCACGGATGCCCCGTGTGTCGAGTGTTCCGACATCGCCGATGCTGCCTTTGCACTCGCCTGCAAGCTGCTGACGCTCCACCAGCCGACCACCTTGGCGGAGTTCAGGGAATCTGTCACAACCATTTCGAACGTCTCGATCGTTGGCTCCGGCAACAACATCTGCGCGCCACACGACGCCGCCGGCGCGTGCGCCGCGAACATCGACTCTCAGGTGCAAGGGATCTTCGACGAAAAGGGTCTGTAGTAGGCACGACCGCAACTTATCTGCAAAAAAGCGCGGTGCTTCGGCACCGCGCTTTTTTTGTGTTCGCTTCATTCCACACAGTTACGGCGTTTACGAAATCCGAATTCATCGTGGACCAGCTGCCGGTGGAGTGGTTGTCCCGCTTACAGGTGTTCCACCTCCCTTCTCGCTTCTGGCTCGATCTGTAATTGACCTGTGATGCCATGAGCTTTTGGGCTACAGTACGGGACAATGTCGAGCAACACCCATATCCGTTCCCTGTTTGCCGCGGTTGCCGCATTTGTCGGCGTCCACTGCTCGGCCGATGACTGGCCGCAGTACCAGGGATTGAACCGCGATGGCAGGAGCGCCGAGACCGGCCTGGCCCGTTCGTGGCCGGCGGACGGACCACCCGAGCTGTGGCAGCAACCTGTCGGGCCGGGCTACGGTGGTGCCGCCGTGCGCGACGGCGAGGTCTATCTGCTGGACCGCGTCGATGGTGAAGACGTGCTGCGTTGCTTCGGGCTCGTTGACGGCGAGGAAAAATGGCGCTGGGCCAACGCCGTCCCGGGGCGCCTCAGCCCTGCGGGTTCACGGGTCGCTCCCACCGTTGGCCTGGAGCGGATTTATGCGCTCGGCGGCTTCGGCCACCTCTACTGCATCGATCGCAAGACGCACGATGCCGTCTGGACCGTTGATCTGGGCAAGCAGTTCGAGGCCGGTCCGCCTGATTTTGGATGGTCGGTCGCTCCACTGTTGCACGACGACTACGTGATCGTGACGCCGACGTCGGGCAGGGCAGGGCTGGCGGCATTGAACGCCGCTACCGGCGAAGTGGTGTGGACGACACCGGCGATCGGTGGCCCGGGCTATAACGCACCGCTTCTATGGACGGGGCAGACACCGCCGGTCATTGTGTACTTGAGCACCACGAAACTCGTTGCCGTCAACCCGGAAGACGGTGTCATAGCCTGGGAGTTCAGCTATGGCTGCAGCTATCCGATCCCGCCACCGACAGTGATCAGCGACCGGCGCCTTTTCGTGACCGGCGGCTACAAGGCCGGTTCCGTCATGCTCGAGGTCACAACCGACGGTGATGGGCCGTCTATTTCCGAGGTTTTCCGGCTCAACGGCGAGGGGGCCCAGATGCATTCGGCGATCCTGCACGAGGGCTACCTGTACGCCAACTTCAACACCAACGAAAACGAACGCAACCCGGAAGGCCTCGTCTGTCTCGACATGGCGGGCGGCTTCAAGTGGAAGACGGGCGAGAGCCCCGCATTCGAAAGGGGGGCGCTGCTGCTGGCCGACAACCTCATCTATGCCCTCGACGGCGACACCGGCGAGCTGCGGTTGATCGAGCCGTCGCCGGCGGGGTACAGGGAGTTGGCGCGTGCCAAGGTGCTGGAGGCACCCGGTGAAGAAGTCTGGGCGCCAATGGCGCTGAGCGCCGGGCGCCTGCTCGTGCGTGATCACGCCCAGCTCAAATGCCTCGATGTGCGGGCACGTTGACCAAACAGTTGTAACCCGGCGACTCCTCGTTAAATGCGACAGCCCCATGCCCGAGGCCGGGGAGGAAGGAATCGCCGACGACAAAAAGAGACGCACCGCGAGGTCTGGCCGGAGTCGCCGCGACCGCATGATTCGCGGCCTTTAAGCAAAAGCTGCCGTTATGCCGTTCTACTTTCCCTCGAGCCACAGATCGTAGAGGAATGAGTCCGGGATCTTGATCTTGTCGAAGGTGATGGCTTCGTCCTCGGCGACGTCGGCGAGCAATTCGGCGCCGGCGGTGAGGCCTATGGGCACGAGATTTTCAGCCGTTGCCACGGCTGTGCGCTCGATCAGGCCGTAACTGGCGAAGCCGCCTTCGCCGTCGAGAATGTCACCGGCTGCGAGCGCTTTCTTGGCGTGGGTGACGACGTCCGAAGTCTTGGTCATCGCGGTTCCGGAGCCCAGGCCGGTGACCATCATGCGGACAACGGACAGCGGCATCTCGTGGCCGATCAGGTGGTACGGACGATAGATCAGGGTGTATCGGCTGCGCTCGCCGATGTGCGCCCCGATGATCATGCCGTAGGATGCCAGCGACTCGATGCAGTATTGCGACGGCGCCTCGATCACTGCGAACAGGCCGCCGCGCAGGTTGCGCTCGACCTCGTTCTCGTTCTCGTCGATCGAGCTGATCGCCTCGACGACGCCTTCCTGGCTGAGGATGCCGCCCTTCTCCCGTGAGCACAGCACGTTCGGCAGGTCGCGCAGATCGACCGAGGCGAAGTGCAGCCCGCGGACGTCCGGCACCAGGCCGGTGGCGTTGGACAGTGCGGTCATCTCGATGCAGTGCTTGGTGCCGTCGAGGAAGGAGCCGAACATCTGGGCGTTGTAGTCGTCGCCGGTGAAGCCGTATTTCTCCGCGACGTCGTCCGGATTGTACTTGCGGAAGGACGGCAGGAAACGCGTGCCCTTGCCGGCAACAACCACTCGGAAGCCGAGGGTGCGGGCCCAGTCCCACAATTCGTAGGCAACGGCCGGCTCATCGCCGAAGGCCATGCTGTACATGACGCCGGCGGCGTCGGCTTTCTTCTTCAACACGTGGCCGATCACGACGTCTGCCTCGACGGTCACCATGACGACGTGCTTGCTCGCCTCGATCGCCTTGTGGGCGTGCAGCGTGCCAGCCTCGACATTGCCGGTTGCCTCGATGACGACGTCGATGTCGCTGGCGACCAGTGCGTCGATGCTCGAGGTCAGCGCCGGTGTATCGGCGCGGATGGCGTCGTTGATCTCGCTGGCGCTGCGGCATTCCCGGATCGCCTCGGCATCGATGCCGCCGAGCTGTAACGCGTTGCGGCCGCGCTCGGGATCGAGCTCGCCGACGACGGCGGCGCGTATGCCGGTCATCCGGCAGATTTGCGAGATGATCTGGGTGCCGAATTTGCCGGCGCCGATGACCGCGGTGCGAATCGGTCGCCCGTCCGCTTCGCGGGCCTGCAATGCATGGTACATCATGGGAACACTTCCCCTATATCTGGTAGAACTTTTGGGCGTTGTCGCGGTACAGTTTTTTCAGTTCCTCATCACTGCATCCGGCGACGGCCCAGTCGAGGGTTTCGACGAAGCGCGGGTACGTCGTTGCGAGGGAGGCGACGAACCAGTCGCCGCCGTACACGACGCGATCGAAGCCGAAGCACTCGATGACGTGGTCGAAGTACGGCCGCAGATCGTCGCGGGTCCAGTTTTCCATGTCGGCTTCGGTTGTCATGCCGGAGATCTTGCACATGACGTTTGGCAGGGCCGCCAGGTCCTTGAGGTCCGATTTCCACGGCTCGAGCAGGCCGTCCTTGATGCCGGGCTTGCCGATGTGATCGAGGATGAACTGTACGTCCGGACACTGCTGGACCATTTTTACGACATTTGCCAGGTGTCGGTGGAAGATGCAGATATCGAAAGGTATTCCGAAATCCGGCAATTGCCGGACGCCTTCGATGAAGGAGGCGCCGAGGCAGAAGTCGACGTCCTCGTCCTGGAGCAGGCGGCGGACGCCTTTGATCAGGGGATTGTTTGCCAGGTTCTCGAGCTCCGGGCGGATCGCCGCACCTCGTTCGAGGGGCGCTTGCGCGATCATGCCCTTGAGGCGCGGCTCGGTCGCGGCGACTTCACAGACGAAGTCGATTTCCTCCTGGCGATCGTCGACGTTGGGGTCCACTTCCATGAATACCATGGCTTCAACCTCGACGTCGCCGCAGGCTTCGCGATAGTCGTCGATCGTGAATGGCCTGTTCAGGGCCGGCGCGCTGTTGATCCACGGATACGAGATGCGGGACGGGTCGCTCAGGTGCAGATGCGTGTCGATAATAGGAAAGCCAGGCATGATCAGAGTCCTTCTTTGCGGGGTGGAAAATCAGTGGCCATACGATATGGCGAGCAGTGGATGAAAACAAGGAGGGGATTGACACGTGTCGGAGTAAAAAGACGTGCGGTTCTCCGGTCTGTCAAATTCAATTTGAGGCAATTCTAATCACAAGCTGCCGCCGTGATCCGCACCTTCGTCACGAACTGCAGTTCTACCGGTCCGAGCAGTCCCGAAACGGTCTGGCCCTCGAACACATAGGTGGACGGGTAGGTCACTGAATAGTGATTCGCCAGGCTGTTGAAAACGGTCACCTTAAGATCGTTTTCGCCTTCCTGCACATAGTCCGTGATATCGAAGCTGTAGGGCCGTGCCAGGCCGACACCGACGACCTTGCCGTTGATCTCGACCTCGGCGCTGATCTGGACCCGGCCGAGGTCGAGTATGATACGTGGATCGAGTTGCGCCGCCGTGAGCCTGAACTGCTTCCGGTAGACGGCGCCGCCGGAGTAGCTTTCCAGGGCGTAATCACACCAGTCGCCAAGGGGCAGGCGGGTGGGGCCGCAGCCAATTTCGACCGGTTCGGGGATTGCCGCTCCGGCGTAGACGCCCGGCTTCTGCTCGAGACGCAGTGCAACCTGTCCGACGCCGGTCAGCGGTTCGGCCAATTCGATGCGGCCGTCGCAGATTGCAACGGATTGACCGTTCACCCACGCTTCTGCTGATTCGACGTTCAGGGTCAGCCCGATCGTTTGGGTCCCGGACGGGGCTTCGAAGCGGTACCAGCCGATCCGTGATTCAGCGTGCGGCGTCACATCGCAGGTCGGGGTGGCGCCACCGGCAAACCATTTCAGGAGGGGCGGCGGCGGTGTTGATTCCAGGGGTTCCGCATCGGGGGACTGGAACGCGGCGAAGACGTTGATCGGCTGCCCGCCCTGGTGCACCAGCTTCAGGAGCACGGTGTTCAAGCCCTGCTCGAGGCGCACCGGGACCCGGGCGACATGATCGTTCTCGCCGAAATCGACGATCCGTCGGCCGTTGACCCAGGCCTGCTGCCCGGTTCCAGCGCCGCCGAGATGGTATCGCCAAACGCCCTCGTACTGATCCGGGTCGAAGGAACCGCTGCCGAAGTTGAAATCCCAGTCACCGGCTTCGTCGACGTGCACCCAGGTGATCAGGTAACGCACCGCATTCGCTGTCTCGCCGGTTGCCGGGAAGTAGATGAAATGCTCATCGACCCCGTGCATGCCGCCGCAGTTGGCATAGACTTCCTTGACGGCGTGTCCCATAGTCTGCGAATACACGTGTTCGACCCAGCCCTGATTCGGATCGATATCACCGGCGGCGAACGGCGTAACGTCCGGTTCGTGCCCGGGGTCGAACGGACCGAGGCTCAGCCAATACGGTCCGAAGGAGTAGTCGTAAGCCTGCCAGCCGGCGTCGTCGCAGCCGGCTTCGTGCCATCCCAGCTCGGTGCCGGGGCGAGAGGTTTCCTGATGATATCGGAAGACCCGTGCCTGCGGACCGATCATCGTTTCCGTTGCCGGCCATTGCCAGTCGCCCCAGCGATTGTCCATCGTCGGCAGCAGTTCGAAAGCCCAATCCCCTTCGAGCCGCAGCGGTGCCGGCGCCGGATTGGTTCTGACCTGGCCGCGATAAGCTTTTCCTGCATGCATGATATCGACGTGCCGGCGGCCGCCGCGGGTGCATTCGGCGGTGACCGAGATCGTTTCCGCCTGCGGTTCCACCATCGTGATGCGGTCCAGATTATCGTCGACCACCTGTGGCCGGTCGTCGGCATTGAACACCAGCAGCACACCCTCGTAGCGATCCATCTCGAGACGCACTCGCGTGCGGCCCGGCAAACGTTCGAAGCGGTGATGCGGGATAATCCGGCCGGTGAAGGAATCCCAGATTTCCGGTACACCGGTCGTTTCGAAGGTGAATGTCAATGTGCGTTTCCCGGATTCCACGTTGTAGAGGAAATAAACGTCCTGCTCACCGGTCTTCTGGTGCGTGTGAAAGACGTTCGTCCCCGAACACGTGACATCCTGTTCGATCGCCCGCGAGATGACAGCGGGGACGTCGCTGCCGAAACGGGTCATGCCCGGATCGTCGAACTTGTTGCGGTGCGTTTCGTGTTCCGGTACGAAGATCGCTTGTCCGCCCTGGTCGTTCCGGTTGGTATGAACGCTGCCCAGTGTCTGGGCGTGCTTCTCACAGGTGTGTATGTACTCGGCGCTCGAGGGGATCCCGAAAACATGCTCGACCAACTCGCGAATCCGCGGCGCGCTGCGGCCTTGCTCCGGTGATCCGGTCGGCAACTGGCGTACGGCGACAATCGTACCGCCGGCCTCGTAGAAGGCCTCGAGTTTCTCCAGTGTCTCGGTGCGGATCGTTGTCATCGGCGGCATCACCACGACTTTGAACAGGGTGCCGGCAACCTCGAGCCGGTCACCGCAGATAATGGCCTCGGCGATTTTTGAATCGTCGATAAAGTCGAGGTCGATGCTACCGTGGTAGATGGCGCGGGCCAGCCCCAGCGCCGCGACGGCAACCGCATCGCCTGCCGCGGTGAAATGGTCTCCCTTCAGCCAGTTGGCATGGATCGACATGAGCGGGTAGAGAAACGCCACGTCCGCCTGGTGCACGCCCTGGCTCAACACCGCGCTCAACCGCGACACATGGTCGGCGAACGTCTTCCAGTGCTGCCAGTAGGGCTGCCGGAAGTGCACCGACGGCGGCACCCATTCGTACCAGCTGCCGAGGCTGCCGTAGAGGCCGCCGTGCGTATTGTACATGTTGAGGCCGTACGCATAATTCTCGTTGGTCCACGCCAGGTTCTGTTCCTGGGTCATGCCGTGGCCGGACCCCCAATACACGCACATCGCAGCGCGTTGGCGCTCGTAGAGGTGCTGCACCGAGCTCGAGAACTTGGCATCGGTGAAACGGCGGTCGCCCGGAACGGCATTGCCCGGATCTTCATTGCCGGTGATGTGGAACCAGCGCAACAGCCGGAAAAAATCGCCGTATTGATAGGTCTGCCCCAGGATATCCTGCCGGCCCCATGTCGCGATCGTGCTGAACAACAGATCGCGCTCCTCGTGCCAGTCGAAGATTGGGCGATAGAGATTTTCCTCGAGCAGTACCGACATCACCTCGTAATAGTCGCAGCGAATCTTGTCGGTGAAGTCGCCGATGTCGTGGAACAACCCGGCCAGGTGGGGGCGCGGGTCGTACCCTTTCTCTGCCTGGAAGCGCTCGAGCAGGCTGTCCGCATAGACGATGTTGCCGCCCAGGGCGTACACCTCGTCCTGCAGGTGTCCGCGTATGGTTTCGTTCATGTACTGGCCGAGACGTTCCACGTGCGGTTCCCAGTACAACTCGAACCAGCGCTGCATGACATGCGGGTTGAGGTAGTCCAGGTCGTGCAGCTGGCTGCAGACGACGACCACGCGCCAGTCGCCTTCCGGAGCTTGCCAGGTCAGCTTTCCCGCAGCGATCTGGTCCGCAAGGTCGTGCCGGCTGTCGTTGTCGAGGCTGCTCTGCACCTTCCGCCAGGCTGCTGCCGAGAGTACAACCTCGCCGGCGGGTACGTCGAGCTGAAGCGCTTCGCCATCGCGCGCGTCAGCTTCGTAGCTGGCGAGACGGTATCCTTTGAATTCGGGTCTGTCGTCGCTTTCGGCGCGGAGCTTTTCCTGCCAGTACCCCTGGCCGTTCCAGTCGGCGAACCAGTGAATCAGCCCGAGGCGTTCGTGTTCGGCGATGTAGTGTTCGTAAAACTCCCACCACTCACTGCTCCAGTAATGCGGGTGCGGGCCATACGGTTCGCCACGCACATACCGGGGGTAGAACCAGGTGCCGGAGACGCCTTTGTCCTTGAGCTGTTCGAGTTGCCAGGTCAGTTGTTCCTTCGAGAGGGTGCCGCACTCCCAGAAATAGGTCATCAAATCGCCGTACTCCAGCGGTGGTTCGCTGAATAACCGGGTCAGTTCGTTGCGGGACGGTGTGTTCATGTCGACAGCCTTGTGGTTATAAGGAATTAGTCGTTCATCCACGTACGTATACGGCGCTGCGATCGTGAGGGATAAGCTGCTCGCAGCCGGTGGCGGTGACCAGGATGGTTTGCTCGTACTGCGTCGAGCCGTGGCCGGACTGGAGGATGCCGACCTCGAGGTTGACTACCATGTTCTCCTCGAGCGGTATGTCCGAGGGCAGATCAATGCAATCGTCCTTGATCCGCAGGCCGTTGTCGGGGACGATGATCGGGTAGTCACGAATCTCCAGGCCCATTCCGTGGCCATGGGGAAACTCCGTGATGCCCTTTTCCGCTAAAGACGCGTGCATGGCGTTGGCCACGGCCGACGACTTGGCGCCGGGCCGCATCGCTTCTACTGCCGCATCCTGACAATCACAAAGAGCCTGGTATTCCTGCCTCACGTCGGCCGACGCGGCACCTATACACAACGTCAGGCCGGTGTCCGAGAAGTAGCCGTTGTAAATAACCCCGAAATCGATGAAGTGATAGGAGTCTTTCTCGAACGTGTACGGGGTGCGCGTGGCGATACCGTTGCCGCGGACACTGTAGGCGTAATGATCGAAATCTGCACCGTGTGCCGAGATCCGTTCGCGATAGGCCTGGGCGATGTCCGCGATGTCAACGCCGGCTTTGGCCAGGTCCAGTACTGCCATGCCGGCGTCTTCGCTGATCTGCGCGGCGGTCCGCAGCAGCTCGATCTCCTCTTCCGACTTGACCATGCGAATGATCCGCAGGAGGTTCGTGCACTCCTTGAATTGGGTGTCCGGCAATTGGCGGCGGAGTTCTTCGCCCGCTTCCGGACGCAGGTTCGTCATCTCGATGCCGATGCAGCCGCCCGTCAAGCCGTTGGCCTTCAGCCAGGCGACCAGCGCGTCGGTTGCGGATTCCTTGCCGACCGACACCTGTAAAGTTTCATACAGCCGCTGATCGGCTTCGAACCGTGAACCGGCGTCGGCCGAGAGGTCGAAGGAGGCGCTGCCGAAAGTGCACAGGTCGTCGACCCAGAGATCCGCCGCGTTGACCGCCATAATCGAATCGAGCACCAGGCAGGACCTGCCGCTGACCGAGCAACCGGCGTACATCACCCCGAGATGATCGGAAGCCCCGGGCGACATCATGTATTCCTTGAACAGCGGATCGGCCCAGCAGGTGTAGTCAGTGAAATAGGTGACATTGACCGGTGACGTGGCGATCAATGCGTCGACGCCGCAGTCGTTCATCCATTGCTGGGCGCGGGACTTGTTGAAATACATGCAGTTACTCCATGGAATGTTTGTCGCAGTGGGTCACGGTACCCTGCAAAGTGTCGGCGTCAAGAATAGTCTCCCCCCTGGCAGCACCGCTCATGAGGTCATTCTTGACAGGCCTGGCCGAACTCCCCGATTCCGTTTGCGGCTCGAAGCTGTGACTGACTATTGCCACGTTGCCGGATCGCCCTGTCACCGTGATTGTGCTCGTGGCGATCAGACGTTACCTTGACCGCTGCGTTACTTCCCTGCCGAACACTGAACACCGAACACCGAAGACTCCCCATGCACCTAGCCGTCATCGGCGGTACCCGCCACATCGGGCCGCACATCATCGATTGCCTCCTCGAAGCCGGCCATGAGATCAGCGTTTACAACCGCGGCCAGACACGCACGGCATTGCCGCCGGGCGTCCGGCACGTTGTGTTCGACCGCAAGCAACCCGGACAGTTGCGCGAAGCGCTGCGGGCCCACCGGCCGGACGCCGTTGTCGATACGATCGCGTACAAGGTCGAGGATGTCGAAGAGGTCGTGTCGGCGCTGCCGGACCTGCGCCATTATGTGTTTTGCGGCAGCACCGTGATCTATGGCGTCATTGGCAAGGACACGCCGGCCGAGGACTATCCTGCCAAGGACGACGGTGCCTACGGCCGCGGCAAGGTGGCGTGCGAGGCGTACATGGCCGAGCAGGCGGCGTCCAGCGGCTTCCGCTTTACCAGCCTGCGCATGGCCAACCCGGTTGGCCCCGGCGACGACTTGATCTATTTGACCGGGCGCGATTCCCTGTTTCTCGACCGCATGCGCAAGGGCAAGTCGATTATCATCCCCGGCGATGGTCAATCGCGCCTTCACTCGATCGATGTGCGTGACGTGGCGCGGGCCTTTGAATACGTGCTCGAGCGGGAGGAATGCTTCGGCAACTGCTACAACATGGCGGGCGACGAGATTATGACGCTCGACGAATATTTCGCCTCGATCGCCAGGGTGCTCGGCGTCGAGCTGGTGGCCCGGCATATTCCAAACGACTGGTTTCTCGACCACGACGACCTGTGGGCCGACTGGGCGCGCAAGTTCACCTTCGGCTACAACTGGGTGAAGTACGAGAGCGCTTTCGACACCACCGCCCTGCGGCAGGCCGGGTTCGTGTGCGAGACCGACCACGACACCAGCATCCGCCGCCACACCGACTGGCTCGATGCGAATAATCTGATGCAGAGCTCGACCGACGAGGACGAGGAAGACCGGATCCTCCAACAGTTCAGCTGAACGACCCGGCGCCGGCGTAGACCGTCAGACATTAAGTTTGCCTGACCCGTGGATGACGCTGGTGCCCGACCCTGTGAACGCCGGAACGGCCTGGGCGCCTGTCGCGTTGCTCCCATATCCGCCGCGTGGTAGATTCACGGGCAACATGGCGAATCAAACACATCCCGGCCGGGACCCCGCCACCGCGGTCGACGTCTGGCTGCCGGTATACAATGCGAGCGCCACGCTTGGCTGCGCGTTGGAGTCGCTGCTGCGCCAGACGCATGGTGCCATGCGGATCATCGCTGTCGACGACGGTTCCGACGACGGCAGTGGGGATATTCTCGATGCCTTTGCCGCCCGCGACCGGCGTATGTCGGTAACACACCTGGCGCATGCCGGGCTGGTGCCGGCTTTGCAGGCCTGTGCCGAGCGCTCCGATACAGCCTTTGTGGCTCGGGCCGATGCCGATGACGTCTATCTCAAGCGGCGCCTGTCATTGCAGCTGGCCCGGGCCCGGGCGGATGACCGCCCGGCCCTGGTCGGGACCGGGGTGCGCCAGTTCCCCAGCGCCATGATCGGTGGCGGGATGCGCGCCTACACCACCTGGGTCAACGCGCTCGGTGCCGCCGGCCATCTGCATCGAGATCGGCTGATCGAGTGTCCGATCGTACATTCGACATTTCTGTTTCGCCGCGATGCCTATGACCGGGTCGGCGGCTATCGTGACACGGGCGGCCCGGAGGATTTCGATCTGCTGCTGCGTTTTGTCGAGGCCGGCGGGACCCTGGCGAGCGTGCCCGATGTGGTGACCCTGTGGCGGTTGCATGAAAGTTCCCTGCAGAAGCGGGATCGGCGCTATCGCCCCGAGGCCTTTCTGCGGACCAAGCTCGATCACCTTCGACGCCTGGAAATCATCGACGGCCGTGCCGTTGTGATCTGGGGCCAGACGCATGCGGGCAAGTGGCTGGCAGAGCAGTTGCAGGCGGCCGGAACCGAGGTGGCTGGTTTCATCGAACTGGATCACCGCAAGATTGGCCAGCGGCCATTCGGTGTATTGGTTGTCGATGCGCGCGACTACGTTCCGGCAGCGGACGCCCTTCACATCAATATGGTGCGCCACCTCGATGCGAGGGTGTTTTTTCGGGAAGCCCTGGGCCGGGCCGGTCTGCAGGAATGGCAGGATTTCGTGGTGATGCAGTAGCCTTGCAGAGTGGAGCATACGTCACAGGGACGGGGCATCTTATATATCCGACTTATGTTATCACGACGTTGTTTGGCGCATTTCACTGCCGCCACGTTGCCTTCCTCCCCAACCCAACCCCGGGCAGAATCATGTACAGGACCGAGCCGGTCAACGTCATCCGTTCGTTTGCCGCCGGCATCTTCATCTGTTGCTTTGCGTCGCCGCTGTTCGCTGCCGACAGCGTGCGGAACAAGTTGAGGATGAAGATTCCGAAGATCTCTTTCGAAAACGCGAGCCTCGACACGGTCATTGCCGAATTGAAGGAGCTGAGCCAGACACACGACCCGGACCGGGAAGGCATCAACATCGTTCATGTCAAGCCGGATGCCGGCAACGCCGCCGGCGCTCGACTGGTGACGCTGGAATTCAACAACATCCCTTTGGGCGAGGCGATTCGCTATGTCTGCCTGGCGGCAAAGGCGAGCTACAAGGTGGAAGAGCACGCTGTCATCATTGCCTCCGGCGGCGTGCGGATGAACAACATGCAAACGCGTGTCTATCCGATTGCCGTCGGTTGTCTCGATCAGATTGCGACACGAAGCAGTGGCGGCGGCATCGGTGACGACACAGACGAAGGGGGCGGCCGGCGCCGGACAACGGCACGGGACTATTTCGAGAACAAAGGGGTCAACTTCCCGGCGAACGCGAAGATCGATTACGACGGGCGCAGCGGCAAGCTGTTCGCGACGAATACCGTTGAGAACCTGCGCCGGATCGAGAGGATCCTGAATCAGCTCTGTGACTGATGCGGTGTCCGGGTAATTCTGATTGGGCCCCGGCATGTCGGGCGGCTGGTTGCCACCCTCCGGAATCCGGGGCATGAAGACCCGGGCCGGTTGTTTACAGCGCCGGCTGAACGCCCTCCAGCACCTGCCGCAGAATGCCGATCGCCTCGTCGATCTGCTCTTCACTGATCACGAAGGCCGGTGAGATCTGCAGTTGATCGCCGCGCACGCCGTCGACGCAGCCGGGGAAACCGCCGATCAGGATCAGCCCGGCCGCCATTGCTTCGCTCACGATGCGGCCGGTGAGGCCCTGTTCTGCCGGCAGCGGTTGGCGGGATTCGCGGTCGGCGACAAACTCGACGCCGAGAAACAAGCCGACACCGCGGACGTCACCGACGATATCGAGGTCCTGCAGCTCCTCGAGCCTTGCCTTCAGATAGTCGCCGCGCGCCGCTGCCTGGGCCACCAGGTCGTGGTCCTGGATATAGGTCAACACCGCCAGGCCGGCACTGCACGACAGCGGATTGCCGGTGTACGTGAACCCCTGCGTGTGCCGGCCGCTGCCGGACTCCACGGCGGCCTCGATCGCGGCGCTCACGACGACGGCGGACAACGGCGCGTAGCCGGCGGCCAGGCCTTTGCCGATCACAATGATGTCGGGCACAACGTCCCAGTGGTCGATGCCCATGTTCCTGCCGGTTCGTCCAAGCCCCATCAGTACTTCATCGGCGATGAACAGCACCTTGCAGCGGTTGCAGATTTCGCGGATGATGTCGTAGTACTCGGGCGGCGGCGTGACGCCGGCGATGGTCGTGCCGCAGACCGGCTCGGCGATGAACGCCGAGACGGTATCTTCACCTTCGGCCTTGATCGTGTCCTCGAGCTCGCGGGCGCACTGCACGTTGCAGGACGGGTACTCCAGGCCCAGTGGGCAGCGATAGCAGTACGGTGCCGGGATCTGCGGGAAGTCGTAGATGTACGGCTCGAAATGACCGCGCCAGGCCTCGCGGCCGGAGGCCGACAGCGCCGCCATGGTGTTGCCGTGGTAGCCCTGTTGGCGGCCGACCACCTTCCACTTCGATTCGTTCCCCGCTTCGCGATGGTATTGACGGGCGATCTTGATCGCCACCTCACTGGCTTCCGAACCGCTGTTGGCGAAGATGACGCCGGACATGCCGTCGGGACAGAACTCGAGCAGTTTCTCCGAGAGTTTGATCCGCGGATTGCTGGTGAAGTAGCCATTGAAGACGAAGGTGACTTTGTCGAGTTGCGCCGCCATCTGCCGCGTCACCTCGGGCACACTGTAGCCGATGCTGGTGACGCCGATGCCGGCACCGAAGTCGAGGTATTGACGGTGCTGATCGTCATAGACGTAGACGCCGTCGGCGTGGTCGATGACCGGATAGTCGCGAGACGAGTCCCGGTAGAAATTGGCGTCTGGATTTTGCATGCTGTCAATATACGACGGCGCGAGA
>JASLZG010000094.1 GCA_030754995.1 Lentisphaeria bacterium | reverse complement strand
ATCAACCCGGACGCTCTGGCGCTGACACTGCCGGCGCTGTTCGAGAGCCAGGAAGAGTTCGAGTATGTCCTCGACCAGGTCGGCCCGGAGATTTCTCAGGCCTGTGCAAGGAAAGGCTATCAGGTCCTGTCGTACCCGCAGCTCGGTTATGCTTTCGCCTTCAGCCGCGACCCGATCCATAGCATAGACGACCTGAAATCGTCCAAGCCCTGGCTCATCCAGGGAGACGTCATGAGCAGCGAACTGTTCGACGTACTCGACGTGTCACCGGTTTCCGCCAGCGTCGGCGAAGTGCTGCCAGCCCTCAATTCAGGCATGATTCGCCTGGTCTTTTCGCCACCTACCGCCGTCATCGCCATGCAGTGGCACGATAAACTGTCCTTTCGCTTGTCGCGCGAGATCATTCCCACCATGGGTGTCCTGCTGGTGGACCTCGAACGCTGGAACAGTCTGCCCAGGAATACACGAAAAAAGGTGCGGCAGATCGTCGACCTCGAAATCGCACGCCTCAACAAGGCGGTCCTCAAGACCAACGACAAGGCTATTGAAGTTCTCGAACGCCGCGGCATGGAAACGATCCAGGTTAACGATGAGTTAGCCCAAATCGTCGTCGATGCCAGCGAGCAGGTCGCGCAGCGGCTGGCCGACAAGGCTTTTTCCAAAAGTTTCCTCGAGCGGATCCTCAAGGCCACCGCCGATTATCGAGAAAAGAACGCCGGCAAGTGAGTCGGATGCCGAGTTCAGTGTTACAGTTCGCCGGCCGCGGTTAGCTTTTCAGCCAGGGGCCCGAGTGTAACCTGAACAGTAAGGTACAGCGTGAGTGGCGAACCCGTTCAACCCGATGACGACCCTCTCGCACCTCCGCTCCATGAGGGCCGGTTCGCACGTCTGATCCGACGCACGGAAGAGTGCTTTTTCGTCGCCATCCTCCTCGCCCTCGTTGGCGTCGGCCTCGCACCGATCATCGCGCGACGCTTTGACCTGGGCTCGATCACCTGGTCGGTCGACGTTTCCAGGCAGTTGGTCCTGTGGATCGCCCTTTTCGGTGCCGGCGCCGCAACTCGCGACCGCAAGCACATAGTCATCGACGCGGTCAGCCACCTGCTGAGCGCCCGCAACAAGTTCCGGTTGAGCGCCCTCACCGGGTTGATCTCCACCGCCGCCTGCGGATTCCTCTTCGTTCTCTGCGTGCGCTTCGTTCAGAGCGAACTGGAGTTCAACTCGGATGTATCCTGGCATTTCGGGATCCCCCTGTGGATTCTCAGTGTGGTGCTTCCCGTCGGCTTTCTGATCCTGACCCTCCGCTTCATTGCAGGCACCTACGAGGACGTCATCTCCGGCTTTGTTCGGCGGCAGCCGAAAGATCAGGAGGAACCTGCGGCATGAGCGGTATCGTTTCCGTCATCCTGGCGCTCGGCACCGTACCGCTGTTCGTGGTCATGGTGGTCTCGGCCGTGCTGCTCTCGGTCGCACTCGGACAGGATGAAGTGCCGTTCGGCAGCATCGTCATCAGCGTCAACAGCCTGGCGAAGATGCAGTTGCTGGAGGCTCTGCCGCTGTTCGCCTTCGGCGGCTATCTGCTGGCCTACAGCGGTGCACCGAACCGGCTGGTACGGTTGTCGAACGCGGTGCTCGGCGGATTGCCCGGCGGCCTGGCAATCGTCGCCATCATCGGCTGCACCTTCCTCACGGCGCTCACCGGCGCCTCCGGCGTCACCATTGTCGCCCTCGGCGGGTTGCTGTTGCCGGCGCTGCTCAAGCAAGGGTACCCCGAGAACTTCAGCCTCGGGACGATTACCGCCGGCGGCAGCCTCGGCGTGCTGTTCGCCCCGAGCCTGCCGATCATTCTCTACGGCGTCGTTTCAGGTGTCAGCACCGATGACCTGTTCAAGGCCGGGGTGATCCCCGGCCTGCTGATCATCGCGACCCTGTCGGTCTACGCCGCCATTCGCGGCGTCCAGTGCAAGGTGCCGCGCCAGGCATTCTCATGGCGGGAACTGGGTGGCGCACTGTGGGAGGCGAAGTGGGAAATACCGTTGCCGATTTTTCTGGTCATCGGCATCTATCGCGGCGTGTTTGTCGTCAGCGAGGCGGCGGTGATTGCGACGGCGTACATCTTCATCATCGAGGTGATCATCCAGCGCGACATCAAGTGGGGCAGGATCGGCGCCATCGCCCGCGAAAGCATGGTGCTGATTGGCGGCATCCTGATTATTCTGGGAACTACGCTGGCGGTGAACAATGCCATCATCGACGCCGAAATTACCAAGGAGATGTTCGCCAGGGTCAAGCCGTACATGGAAAGCAAGATCACCTTCCTCCTCTGCCTCAATGTCTTCCTGCTGATCGTCGGCTGCATGATCGATATCTACGCCGCCGTCGTTCTCGTCGTGCCGCTGATTCTGCCGATCGCGGCATATTACGGTATCCACCCGGTGCATCTGGGCATCATCTTTCTGACGAATCTCGGCATCGGTTACGCCACACCGCCGGTCGGCATGAATCTTTTTATTGCGACGGTGCGATTCAGCAAACCAATCCTCAAGCTGTACTGGGCCTGCATCCCCTTTATCCTGCTGCTGCTGGTGATGCTCGCGGTGATCACCTACTGCCCCGCACTCAGCACCTGCGTCCTGGACGACAGCTCGGTGCAGGCGCCCTTGCCGGAGGATGACCCCGACGAGCTGCTCGAAATCGAAGATCTCGGCGACCTCGATGAGCCGCTGGACAAGGAGGAAGTCGATGAGTCGGAGTACCTGGAATACTTCGACGACCTGCTCGATCTCGACGGGCTCGACAAAAAGCCGCAGTAGCGCCGCATGCCCGCCGCGGCAGCCCGCATGCCCGCCACGCTCCGGGACTTTCCACGGCCGCTGTGGTTTGCCGCCGGACTTTTCGCCGTCTGCCCGGCAGTCGCCGCGCCCGGGAAAGTCGACGAAGGTCCGTTGCCGGCCTTTCACTCTTCGGCGCGCACGGCTATCATATTGTCCTTGTCAACAACGTCAATCATGACCGGGGCAACGACATGCCGGCGGGCAGCCGGGTCGAATGGATCAAACAGGACCTGCCGTTCGTCGAGGCGATAGACGCCGTGACCCGGCAGGGCGGGACGATGCCGGTCATCGGAGTACGCGGCGGGGTGACGGTCGCCGAGGTGCTCGCCCGGCGCGAGAACTGGGTTTTGCCCCCGGATTAACAGCAACAGGCAGTCCATGCAGAACGTCAAGATCGTCGTCGTCGGAATCGGCAGCGCCAGTTTCGGGCCAAAGACCCTGGGCGATATCTTCGGCCGGCCGCAATTGAACGGCAGCGAAGTGTGGCTGGTGGATATCAATCCCGAGCCGCTCGGCTTCATGCAGCAGCTGGCGGCACGGCTCAATGAGGAATGGGCCTGCGGCATGCAGCTGCACACCACGACGAAACTGGCGGAGGCCCTGCCGGGTAGCGACTTCGTCATCTGCATGCTGGAAGCCAATCGCCACCAGCTTTGGCAGCAGGACTTGATGATCCCGCACAAGTACGGCGTCATGCAGGTGCTCGGCGAAAACGGTGGGCCTGGCGGCCTGGCCCATACCCTGCGCACCGCCCCGCTGGTCCTCGAGGTCGCGCGGCTGATGGACGTGCATTGCCCCCGGGCCTGGCTGTTCAACTACACCAATCCCGTACCGCGAATCTGCCGGGCCGTCGAGAAATATGCCGACACCCGCATCGTCGGGTTCTGCCACGGCGTCGCAATGACGCTCAGGACCGCCGCGCAGATTCTCGACATGGAGCCTGCAGCGATCGACATGAAGGCGGCCGGACTCAATCACTTCCACTGGGTCCTCGACATCCGTTCGCTGGCCGACGGCACCGACCTGTACGACGAACTGCGGCGGCGCGAACCCGAATTTGAGCCCGGGAAACGACAGCTGTGGCGTGACCTCTTCCGGCGCCTCGGCCACATGCCGTTTACCAGTGACGATCATATCGGTGAGTACCTGGCGTTCATGCATGTGCGCGAATTCGAGTCGTGGAAAAAGTATGGGCATGACCACTGGCTGCTCCACTGGGACGGCAAAGAAACCTGGCACGAGGACGCGTGGGGCCACGTCCACGGGCTGATCGGCGGGGAGGAAAGTATCGAGCCGCTGCGGCAGGGCTCCGGCGAACGCGCCATCGACACGCTGCTGGCGATCCGCGACAATCTCAACACCCGTGAGCTGGCGCTGAATATCCCCAACACCGGCTGCATCACCAACCTGCCCGAAGGCTGTATCGTCGAGGTTCCGGCAACCGTCGGCAACTTCGGTGTCGACGGCCTGAATGTCGGCAACCTGCCCACGGCAATCGCCGGGTGGTGCAACACGCAGGTGCATGTTGCCGAGCTCGCGGTCGATGCGGCGATCACCGGCGACCGCGGCATCGCGCTGCAGTCCCTGCTGGCCGACCCGGTGATCAACGATATCGATGTGGCGGAGAAGATTCTCGACGACTACCTGGCACTCAACGCCGAATGGCTGCCGCACTTTTCCCCAGCCTGACAGTCCGCGCCTTGCGGCTTCGCCGCACCCGGCCGCGCAGCCTCGACACTCAACCGTCCGGCGCCAGGGGATAACCGCGCGCCGACACCGGCCAGATATCCAGGACCGCGTCGCCGTCGTGCACGACAATCTGCTCGTAAAGGTTGCACGTGGAGCAGGCGTGACTGGGAATCAGCTGGACCCGCGCACCGACAGCCAGCGTGTTGCCCGGCGCCGTCACGCGCGTGTGCTCTTCGGCGCCGAACTTGCGGATTTCGCAATTGGCGTGCCCCTGGATCTGCGGCAGGCCGTATTCGTGACCGACGCCCTTGACGCCGACATCGAGGACAAAGCGATCCGGCTCGGCATGGATAATCGTCGACAATACCGTCAGCGCGATGTCGAACATCGGCGCCCGCGATTTGTAACTGCAGTCCATGGTGACATAGCTGCCGGCCTGCAGTTCGTCGACGCCGGCCATCCCGGCAACGACCTGCATCGTCGAACTGCCCGCAGCCGAAAGCATGTCGCAGGCGATACCGTCGCCTTCGATCAGTCGCCGCGTCTCGATCACTGTCTGCATGGTTGACCGCGCCAGCGCCTCGCGGGTCTCAGGATCGACCGTACCGACGGCATGTCCGTGGTAGGCGTGCAAACCGTCGAAGCGAATTCCGGGGATCTCGAGAAGTCGCCGCACAAACTCCAGGGTCGGTGCCCCGGGGGCAACACCACAGCGCTCATTACCGGTCTCGATCTCGACCAGTACGCCGATATCGTTGCCGCCCGCGGCCGCCGCCGCGCCAATGGCAGCGGCGTTTTCGAGGTCATCGACAAGGCCGCGCAGGGGCCGGCCCGCCGCCAGGCCGGCGAGCCGCCGAATCGCCGCATCGCCGACGAGCTGATTCGCCAGCAATACGTCCATGCCGGCCTGCAGCAACACGTCCGCCTCATGCAGCGTGGCGGCGGTGAAACCGACGCAGCCGCCCGCCGCCATCTGCTCTTTGGCCAGCGGTATGCACTTGTGATTCTTGAAATGCGGCCGCAGTTTCGCCGGCGTCTCCGCAACCAGTGCGGCGGCACAGTCGATATTGCGTTTCGCAACGGGCCAGTCGAGCAGCAGTACCGGCGTTGGCAGTTCGCAGATGGATTTGGCGCTCATCCGTGTGACCTCTCTGCCCGTAGCCGGGCGGTTGTTTCGTCGTCGACCTCGAAAGACCCGTCCTTCAACATGACACCATAGCTCTCCACCGCCGCCTCGCGGGAGACGCGATCGTTCCTGACGTCCCGGGCAACTGCTTTCGGGTCGCGCTCCAGCGGATCGCCGAAACCGCCGCCGCCGGGCTGCCGGTGGTATATGGTTTCGCCCTCCTTGATGCCGGTTGAGACCATGGTCATCAGCACTTCCTTGTCGGCCGCGTGACGCAATACATTGGTGGAGCCTCTGCCTGGCTGCCCGCCCTGCAGGCCGTACGGCGGATGGTCGCGGCGATCGGAGCGGATGGTCAACTGCGCCTCGCCTTCGAGCAGCGTCCACTCCCGTTCCACCGCCATGCCCCCGCGAAAACGACCGGCGCCGCCCGAGTCGTTCACCAGGCCGTAGCGTTCGATACGGATCGGATAGTTGCACTCGGCCTCTTCGATGGGGATGTTGGCAGCGACATTGGCGGGGCTGCAGAGCCCGTCGTTGCCATCGCGATCGGGGCGCGCCCCCCACGTGCCGCAGAGGAGTTCGTAGTAGACGTACGCGTCTTGCGACTCCAGGCGCTGCCCGCCGAAGATTACCAGGCTGTTGCCGCCTTCGCAGGCCGCCGGGATGCGGTCCGGCACGATCCCCGCCAGCGCGCCGAGGGCCACGTCCGCCAGGCGAAAGCCGACAACACCACGCATCGACGAGGCGCCCGGCATGCGGACGTTGAAGATCGAACCTTCCGGCGCAATGACCTCGAGCGGCCGGAACATGCCCTCGGTGTTCGGCAACACCTGGCTCATCGCCGAGCGCATCGCGAAACCGATGGTCGCGACCGTAAAGGATCGCGTCGCATTGATCGCACCCGGCACCTGGTCTGCCGAGCCGGTGAGATCGGCGGTCAGCGTGTCGCCGGCAACGGTCATGGTGCATTGAATCTTCGTACGCGGCCCACCGCAGCCGTCGCTGTCGATATAGTCGACGAAGGTACTCGACCCGTCGGGCCACGAGGCGATCTCGCGGCGCACCAGGCGCTCGCTGTAGTCGAGCACCTCGCGGGCACAGCTCTCGAAGGTCTCGATGCCGTGGCGCTCGATCAACTCGAGGACCGCATGTTCGCCGACATGGCAGGCCGACAACTGGCTGCGCAGATCGCCGAAGGTCATTACCGGCACACGAATATTGGCGCGCAAAAGGGCGAACAACGCCTCGTCCGGCTCGCCCCGATGATAAAGTTTCAGCATCGGAATGCGGAAGCCGTCCTGGAAAATATCGCGATTGTCGCAGGCGGAGCTCCCCGGCACGCGGCCGCCCAAATCGAGATGATGTGCCGTCGCCACGGCAAAGGCGACGCGCCGATCCCCGACGAACACCGGCTTGATGATGAAGATGTCCGGGATGTGCATGCCGCCGTCGAACGGATCGTTCAGGATGAAAACGTCACCGGGCTCGATGGCGTCACCGTACTTCCGGAACATCGACTGTATCGCATCCGGCACCGAGCCCATATGAAACGGAATGGTCGTGCTCTGGGCGATCTGCTCGCCTTCGGCATTGCACAGGGAGGTCGAGAAATCCAGCGCATCCCGGACGATCGTCGAGTAGGCCGTGCGATAAAGCCCTATCGCCATGACGTCGGCCGTCGAGGCCAGGGCGTTGCTGACAATCTCGAGGGTGATGGGATCGACCGTGCTCATGATGTCGCAGCGCCGTATGTCATGATGATGTTGCCGTGGGCGTCGTGCTTCGCGGCCCACCCGGGCGGCACAACGATAGTGGCGTCGTACTCGTCGATGAACAACGGACCGGCGGTGGCACTTTCAAGCTCGGCGCGGGTGACAATCGGCACCGCGACCGGCGTTGCGCAGTCCGCAAATGCGGCGTGCCGGGATTGCGAAGTCGGCGACGGCTCGCTGCCCTCGGGCACGTCCATGCGGCGGTCACCGACAGTCCGCCCCACCAGGCGCACGGCGCAGAGTTCGATGACGCTGTCGTCGTCGCCGGCATGACCGTAGAGACGGGCATGTTCGGCGATGAAATCCTTGCAGAGCCGGTCAATGTCAACAGTCGCCGTTTGGCCTTCGCCGCCCCCGGTGACCGGGATGCGGATGACGGAGGCTTCGCCGGCAAAGTGCACGTCGGCGCCGGCCGCCAGCGTGACCGTATCGAGCGGCACCGATTCACGGCGGAACTGGTCAAACATTTCTTGGCGCATCTCGTCGATCGACGCCTGGACGTTACCGCTGTCCAGTCCGGCGCCGGCAAGCTGGCAGCTGCGCACGTGGTGATGCTCGATGCCGGACACCAGCAGGCCGATGGCGCTGAACACCCCCGGCCTGGGCGGTACAAGCACCCGCGTCATGCCGAGCTCCCTTGCCAGGTTGGCGGCGTGCACCGGGCCGGAACCGCCGAAGGCCACCATGGTGAAGTCGCGAGGATCACGGCCGCGGTGCACCGACACCTCGCGCAGGGCCCGCAGCATCATGGCATTGGCGATGTCATGGACGCCGAGGGCGGCCGGGATAATTTCGAGGCCGAGCGGTTCGGCGATCTGCTCCCTGATCGTCTGCGTCGCAGCGGCCTCGTCGATGACCACGTCACCACCGGCAAGCCGGCCGGCGCGGATATAGCCAAGCGCGACATTCGCATCGGTCACCGTCGGCTGCGTGCCGCCGCGCTGGTAACACACGGGACCGGGCAGTGCGGCGGCGCTGCGGGGGCCGACCTTGAGGGCGCCGGCACCGTCGATCGCCGCAATGCTGCCGCCGCCGGCACCGACTTCACCGATGGCAATGGCGGGCGCCATGATCAGCTCGCCGCCGCCGCCGGTCAGGCGGTTGCCGGCCGACAACGAGGCGCCCACCTCGTACTCGGTGGTGTACGGGATCTCGCCCGCCTCGATCATCGCGGCCTTGGCCGTCGTGCCGCCCATGTCGAAACTGATGATGTTGTCGATGCCGCAGAGGCTGCCGGCATTCGCCGCGGCCAGCACCCCCGCCGCCGGTCCGGATTCGAGGGCGTACACCGGGTTGCGCGCGGCGTCGGCCGCCGGGGTCAGGCCGCCGGCCGACTGCATGATCAACAAAGGCGCCTCGACACCGCGATCCTCGAGACCATTGCCGAGGCTGGCGAGATACTCGTGCATGATCGGACGGACATAGGCATTGACCACGGTCGTCGCGGTGCGCTCGTACTCGCGGCGCTGGCGCAGAACCTCGTGCGACAGCGACACCGGCAGGCCCGGCAGATGCCGCAGCAGATAGTCGCCGGCCTGCTGCT
Source organism: Lentisphaeria bacterium (assembly GCA_030754995.1). Lineage (GTDB taxonomy): Bacteria > Verrucomicrobiota > Lentisphaeria > JABSQK01 > CAJWLW01 > CAJWLW01. Next base: position 6,176 of record JASLZG010000094.1, on the reverse strand, counting down.
CGTGCGCCGGAAAAGCATAGGCATGCAGAAAACAGATGGCGACAGACTCGACATTCTCGGCGGTCAACTGCTCGATGATCGGGTCCAGCTCCGCAACATCGAGCGGTGACAGGATCCCGCCATGTGCCGACAGGCGTTCGCCCACCTCGAAACGCAGGTAGCGGTCGACCATGGCCGGCGGCTTGACAAAGAACAGGTCGTAAAGCTGCGGCGCCCGCATGCGGCGCATCTCCAGCACATCGCGGAAGCCGCGCGTCGTGATCAGTGCGGTCTTCGCACCGCGATTCTCGAGCACGGCGTTGGTCGCTACCGTCGTGCCGTGGCAGACCGCCGTCACCGAGCCGGGCACGACAGCCTCGTCGCGCAGCACCTCGTCGACGGCGGCCAGTACAGCCGACTCGAAATCGGGCGGTGTCGACGGCACCTTGCGGGTCAGCACACGCCCCTCGTGGCCGACAACGACGAGGTCGGTGAAAGTGCCGCCGACGTCGGCAGCCAGGCGGATTTGTGATTCAGCCACGGGCGAACAGGTGGTTTGGGACAATTGAGTTCGGTAGTTGACACTCTGAGACGAGGAATTCAATTGGAGGATATGCCGGCACCCGACACAAATTTCATCATCACCGGCGGCACGGTTATCGACGGGACCGGTGGCGAACCGATCGCTGCCGACGTCGTTGTCGAGGCCGGCCGCATCCGCGAGATCGGTATGATCGAAGCGGCGGACATGCCGCGCCTCGATGCGTCCGGCATGTACGTGACCCCGGGTTTCATCGACATCCACAGCCACTCGGACTTCACGCTGCTGGTCGATCCGCGGGCGGTCAGCCAGATCAGCCAGGGCGTGACCCTCGAGGTCGTCGGCAACTGCGGTCACGGCTGCGCGCCGATCGGCGATCCGGACAAGGCAAAGGGAAACATCTACGGGAGCGTCGCCGGTTTCGATGTCGACTGGCGTACGATGGCCGGTTACCTCGAGCGCCTGGACACGGCGCGGCCGGCGGTCAACGTCGCGACGCTGGTGGCCAACGGCAACTTGCGCCTGGCGGCGGTGGCAGAACTCGACCGGCCAGCCACCGCCGATGAGCTGGGCAAGATGAAAGCGCTGCTGCAGGAAGGGCTGGAAGCAGGCGCCATCGGGTATTCGACCGGCCTCGACTATGGCGCCGAGCTGGCCTGTCCCGAGGATGAGATTATCGAACTCTGCCGCACGACCGCCGCCGCCGGCGGCTACTACGCGACGCACACACGCAATGAAATCGGCAAGGCAGAGGAAGCTATAGCGGAAGCGATCCGGGCAGCCGCAGCCACAGAGGTGCCGTTGCAGGTATCGCATATATCCGTGGTCGCCCGTCTCAGCACCGACAGCCGCGGGGCGATCGAACAGGCGCTTGCGCAGGTCGATGAGGCACGCGACCGCGGGCTGGACGTCGAGTTCGATATGCACACGCGCCTGTTCGGCACCACCAACCTCAGCACCATGCTGCCCGCCTGGGCCATGGACGGTACGGCTGCGGACATCGCAAAAAGGCTCGAAGACACGGACACCCGCCGGCAATTCAGGGAGTACCCGAACATTCTCACGACCCTCGCCGACGACGACTGGAGCCGCATCGTGCTGGTCCGCAGCAAGGCGTTGCCGGAATTTTCACAGATCAGCATTGCGGACATCGCAACGCAGCGCGGCACCGATGTGTTCGATGCCATCTACGACATCCTGCTGGCGGACGTCGGCGACCTGCACGGCCCGATGATCGTCGCGCATGTCTACAACGAGGAGGATATTCGACCCGCCTTTCTGCACGATCGCTGCATGGTCGGGTCGGATGCCACCGCCCTGGCGACGGACGGGCCGCTGGCCTGCCAGTGTTTTCACGGCGCCTTCACCTGGGCCGCATGGTTCTTTCGCCATTTCGTCCGGGACACGGCGCTGCTGACAGCGCCGGAAGCGATTCGTCGGATGACGTCCTTGCCGGCAACCCGGCTCGGTCTGAGCGATCGCGGCGTGCTGCGCCCGGGCGCCTGTGCGGACATCGCAATCTTCGACCCGCAGAATTTCGCCGAACGCGGCACCACATTCGAGCCCAATCAGGTCGCCACCGGCATGACGCACGTCATAGTCAACGGCATCGTCGCACTGGAAGACGGACAGTTGACCGGCAACCGGGGCGGCCGGGTGCTGCGCAGTTGACGCTGGGAGCGCCGGCATCCTGCCGGCTCCGAGAGACGTGGGAGGCGCCTCCCACGATCAATACATCACGGCACCCGATACGGCTTGCCGGCCTTGTACAGGTCGAGCCGCTGGCGGACATCCGCCGCCACTTCCGCCTGGCCTGCGGCAACCGCCATCTGCAGCACGAGCTCCGCGGTCTCCACGGCCTTGGCGAACTCTCCGGCCTCGGCGTAGGCGGCGGCCAGTGTGTCGAGGACAACGGGATGCTTCTGTTCGATCAGCTCCGAAGCGCGCTCCGCCAGGCGCACCGCCTCGGCGCCGTCGCGCAACGCCTTGTCGGCATGTGTCGCCAGGCGCCAGGCAAGCTCGTTCATCACCTGCGGCCACTCGGGCCGAAGGCTCAGTGCACGTTTGTACGATTCAACCCCCTCTGCCCCCCTGCCCTGCTGCACCAGCATCCGGGCCAGGTCGGCATGCGGCGCCGGATTCCGCGGTGTCAAGGCGACAGACTCACGAAAATCGCGAATGGCGGATTCAGCTTCGCCGATGCGTGCCAAAAGTGAGCCTCGGTTGTACCAGGCCTGGCTGTAGTTCGAATCCAACTCGATGGCGTGGGTAAAGTTCTTCAATGCCTGCGTGTAATACGCCGGGGCTGGCTCCCGGTTCCCTTTGTGAAACCACGAAAGGCCACGACTGTTCCAAACGCCGGGATGCCTGGCGTCCGACTCAATGGCGCGGTCAAAGTCGCGGATAGCGCGGTCGAACTGTCCCAACTCATTATAGGCGAGGCCGCGATTGTAGTGGGCCATCCCGTATTCGGGGTTCAATTGAATCGCGCGGGAGAAATCACCAATGGCACTGGTGAGGTCATCCGTGCTCATGAAAGAGAATCCGCGTTTGGTGTAGTAGGCGGGATCGATCGGCACGAGCTCGATGGCTTTATCGAAGTCACGGATCGCGAGATCGTGTCTGTTCTGCCGGGCGTAGACGGATCCGCGGGCAGCATACGAAATCACGTGGGCGGGTTCGAGCTCGAGGACTTTTGAATACAGTTCTATGGCCCGGTCGAGCTCGTTGCGGGCATCGGCCACTTTCGCCATGGCGCCATACGGATGAGGCAGTTCCGGATGTAACTGAAGCTGCTGCCGGGCATATTGTTCGACCTTGTCGTAGGCCTTTGCCTCGAAAGCCACTGCCACCTTCTCGCCCAAGGCGTGATAAGCGATGAACTCCTTGGGATCCGGCTTCGTCTGGTCGAAGTCGAACTCCTCAACCACCGGCCCGCCGACGTAGCCCAGGCTCTCCAGCCGGCGACGGGTTTCTTCATCCAGCAGCGTCTTGCCGCCGGGGGAATTGTTCGCGGCGGATTCCTGCAGAATCAGGGCAAGTTCATCCTTCATGCGTTGCGCCCGGGCCGGTTCTGCGGCGGCCAGGTTGATGGTTTCTCCGGGGTCGGTCGTCAGTTCATACAGTTCCGGGCGGGTGGTCTGGATGTACTTGTATTGTGCATCGACCAGGCCCAGCAGTGAATTGGCGCTGTACTGGGTGGGCCACAGGCTTTCGCAAAACAGGGCCCTGTCTCCCGGGATTTCCTGGCCGTCAAAAGCGGCGGAAAGGTCGATGCCCTCAACTTGACCGGGCGGGGCAACACCCAAGAGGCCGCAGACGGTCGGTACGATGTCGATGATCCCGGCGAGCGCACTGATCCTTCGAGCCTCGGTACGCCCCGGCAGCTTGACGATCAGCGGCACCTTGATCGCCGGCTGATAGATGAAATAGCCGTGCGACTCCTCGCCGTGTTCGCCGAGCATTTCACCGTGGTCGGAGGTGACGATAATCAGCGAAGTGTCATACATGCCCTTGGCCTTCAACCTGTCCAACACCTGCCCGATGCAGTGATCCGCATAAGCAATCTCGCCGGCGTACGGGTCCTCGGCAAAGCGGGAGGCGAACGGTTCCGGTGGCCGATACAGCATGTGCGGGTCGTAATAGTGAAGGAACAGGAATGATTTCCCTTCGATGTGACGGTCCAGCCAATCCAGTGCCAGGCCGGTAGTCTCCCCGCCCTGCCTCTGCACCACCGTCTCGCCATCGAGGGGGGTGGCGAAACTGTCGTGATAGGTATCGAAGCCCTGTGCCATGCCGAACTGTGAGTCCAGAACGAAGGCGCTGACAATTGCCCCGGTCGTGTATCCGGCGTCCTTCAGGATTTCAGCCAAAGCAACGTTGGTTTTGTCGAACCTGTACCCCTTGTTGAAATGAACGCCATGGGTCGGCGGTACGGTACCGGTCATCAACGAAACGTGGGCGGGCAGTGTCTGGGGAATCGGCGAGAGGACGTTCTCGAAGAGAAACGACTCGGCGGCCAGCGCATCGATGTTCGGGGTCGTCCGCTGCCCGTAACCGTAGCAGGACAAATAGTCGGCACGACATGTGTCGATACTGATCAGGATGACCTGGCGGATGCCGGACGCTTTGGCGGTGCCGGTCCCCGCCGGTCCGCGGCCAGGGTCCAGCAGCCAGAGCGCCGCCGCCAGGGCGACCACCACCACAAGCAGCAGACGCGAGTAGCTTCGTTTTTTGCAGTTGCCTTTCAGTCTCGTTGCCTCCGACACACTCAAAACATTTGAATCCTATGGAGATAAACCTATAGTTGACAGATGTGGTTGCAATTTTGCACCCCCCCTTTGTTTGGCTGCCTCTGTCTGTTACCTGCCAAATACGGGTCTAATCACCGAAGCTGCGATGACAAAACGACACACCTGGAAATCCCATCGGCAGGGGCTGCCGCGGTTTACCCGGCTGCGACACCAGCTTAGGCACCACCCTTTTAGGCTGCTCTTCACGCTGATCGAGCTGCTCGTGGTGATCGTCATCATCGCCATCCTGATCGCTCTGCTGCTACCGGCATTGAGCCACTCCAAGGAGATAGGCAAGCGGGTGAGCTGTCTGAGCAACATGCACCAGTGGTCAGTAGGCTACGAGTTGTCGGCCAATGACCACGACCAGAACTATCCGGGCATCATCACCATGGAAAACGCTTCCAGCTTCACAAGCCACATCGGCTGGCAGACAGGCTTATATCCAACCTGGGCACGGGAGCTTACGCAGAGGGTAAGTGACGAACTCGATCAGGAACTCGTTTTCTGCCCCAGTCTCGAGAGCACATTACATCGCGACAGGACAGGCACCGCGTGGCCGTTGACTGGCGGCATTTACTGGAGCACGACAGATTATTTCATCATGGCAGGTCATCACAACGAAGGGAACGGGAGCTCTCCGACGCCAAGTTGGAATGGCTTCCACGGCTGGTACACGTCGGGCCTGCGAACGATGCAGCCTCGAATCGACGAAGGCCGGCCGCCGATGATACGCCGCAACATGAATTCGAGCACCAACCAGCTTATGATGGCAGATCGCGCTTTCATTCCCGGGTTCGAGTGGGATCCCAGCTTCAACATGACTAGCTATACGCCCAATCGCTGGTATAAATGGGCTGACTGGCCCGGCCCCCCAGCAGCAGGAATTATCAGCAATCACACCGACTCCAGCGGTTTGTACGCAGCGGGCGTCAACGTCATGCTCTCCGACGGCCGCGGCCATTGGTCGAATATAAGTGGCGCCGATAGCTTCATGTACTACCGTTCGTACTATCACGACGTCCAGGTCGGCCTGGACCTGGCTGAGCCGTAGAACTCGTTCGACTCCCGGCAAGCACCACGAAGCCCCCGTGTTCGTGCCGGCATGACAATCCGTGACGAATGCGCCGAACGTGACGAGGCCGGCGACGAGGGGCGTCAGGAAATAGCCATGGGACAGTGGAATGCCAGAAGCTGACTTGACATTTCAGATAGACGATTCGCTGGATTGGACCGATCACTTCGTCGAGCACGGGTTCGCGGTCGCGAAGGGCCTGGTCGATCCGGCGTTCTGCGAGGAGGCGGTCGAGCGCCTCAAGGTATTGGTCGACGATCCCCGCCCACTCGAACAGTGGACGACCGGG
>JASLZG010000093.1:1832-15201 GCA_030754995.1 Lentisphaeria bacterium | reverse complement strand
CACGTGGTGCCCGCATCTGTTGATCCCGACACACCCTTCAATGAACTTTTGGAACCCTACACGCCGGGACAAGAGCACAATCCTAACGGAATTTATCGCTGTCCTTCAGACGACCTTGAGGTGATCGCACCCAATACCCGTCGATCCTATAACCTGAATCGCCAGGTCAGTCGCTGGCATGGCCATTTTTCCATTTGGTCGCCATCGGTAAAATATACCAGAATTCCGTCGCCCACTACTATTCCTCTGGGGCAGGAGGACTGGGGCGGCGGTAATATTGCGCAGACCCACACAGGGTGTAGCTATTGGCCGACATGCGAGGTTGGTTTATGGGGGGCGAAAACGCACGCCGGCGTGTTGAAGAATTCACCGATGTGCGACGGCCACGTGCGGACCTATAATTATGAAGAATGGTGCGAACTTGCAATCGGGCCGCCAGCCGGCACGAATGTGTTCGAATGACGATGATTTACCTGTCGACATGAGCAAATGTTTGCGGCGCCCGGCACTGTCCAGTACGTCACCGTCAAACTACTGGCGGTTTTTGGAATACGAACCCGAGGTGGTCAGCGGAACGATGATGCTGCAGGTGGCGGCCCAGGAGTCGATGGCGAAGTGGAAAAGGACAAGGCCGACAAGAACATGAGAGCCATCCGGCGAGCACTGGCGGAGACGATCGATTATATCAACCCGGTGGCGGATGAGTTTAGCTTCAGGGCAGGATAGCACTTCTAAACCATGAAGGCTGCAACCCTGACCTTGAGGAACTCAATCAATGGGACAAAGCGCCGGCACAACGCAGAAAATCCCAATGATAGCCTCAATCAATTCCAATCGGAAGACGGAATTTACCTTGATCGAGCTGCTTGTGGTGATCGCCATCATCGCGATCCTGGCGGCGATGCTGCTGCCGGCGCTGTCGCAAGCCAAGGCGCGGGCGCAAACGATTCTTTGCATTTCGGGGTTGAAGCAGATCGGTCTCGGTTCCATCCAGTATGCGGGGGATTACAATGACCACGTGGTGCCCGCATCGGTGGATTTCAGCACCGCCTTCAATGAACTTTTGGAACCGTACACGCCGGGACAGGAACACAATCCCAATGGCATTTATCGCTGCCCTTCCGACTATCTTACCGTTACTGCACCCAGCACCGTTCGTTCCTATGGCATGAATCGGCAGGTCAGTCGCTGGCATGGCTATTGTCCGCCTCATGGCCCCTGGTCCTTCTCGGTGCAATATTCGAGAATCCCGTCGCCCACGACCATTCCCCTGGCGCAGGAAGACTGGGGAGGCGTTGCGCAGGACCAATCGGGCTGTTGTTATTGGCCCACCTGTGACGTAAGTTGGTGGGGGGCAAGAACGCACGCCGGCGAGTTGAAAAATTCGCCAATGTGTGATGGCCACGTGCGGACCTACAACTATGAAGAATGGTGCGAGGTCGCTACTGGTCCGCCGGCCGGCACACACTTTTTTGAATAGCATAACGTGAGCGAAAAAATGGCTGTTTATCTATCGGACATGAGCAAGTGTCTGCCGCAATCGGCGCTTTCCAGGACACCCCAATCGAAGCACTGGCGGCTTGTGGAATACGAATCCGCAACGGTTTCGGGGACGATGATGGTGGCCGCCAGCCTGTCGGACACGCCCGACGTCGAGTATCCCCTGGAAGTGACGGGATGGCATGCTGTCTACATCGGCTACGCCACCCAGATGCATGGCGAACACTCGGCGTTCAAGGCCCGGCTGAAGCATGATCCCTGCTTCGTGACCATTGCCGATGACGAGCCGGACGGCCTGGAGGTGATGACCATGCGTGAAACCTTCTGGCGCTATGCGGACCTGACCGGCGAGTCGATCATAATTGGTCAGCACACAACGCAGGTGGGACTTCCCGCCACGGGAGGCGGACGGCATTGGGGCGGTGTCGCCTTCGTGAAGCTGGAGCCGCTCTCGGAATCACAGGTGGCGGCAATACAGGCCGACCGGGCCGACCCCGGCAGGCGCAACATCATCGCCTCCAATGACGGCGGCTTCGTCGGCTGGCGGAATGCGACAACTGAGTCGGACATCCTCGAACAGGTTGAGCTCTACCGTGATTCCGATGTCGGCAGGATAGACTGGTCCGTGGTCTCCGGCGAGATCACGAAGTACCCTTCCAAGATCGGCGACAATCTGCACGAGAGAAACACCGACGAGGCAGCCAGCGTTTATGCCAAGGCGCTCGTCGACAACCTGCGCACGCTGATCGACAAGGATCTGGTCCCGCATAAGGTTGCCATGAAGCATGCGCACGGCATGGGGATGAAATTCTACTATATGTTCCGTATGGCGCTCGGCCCCAGCAGTGGCAATCTTTTCACCGATCGCCCGGAACTGTGCATGCTCGATCGTGACGGCACACGCCTGCCGAAGATGAGCTTCGCCTTTCCCGAGGTCCGGCAGTGCGTGCTCGACCTCATGGAAGAGGTCATCGACGATGAGGTCGACGGCATCAATATCTGCTGGATACGTGGACTGCGGGTCATCGGATACGAGCAACCGGTGATCGACGCGTTCGAGAAGGAGTATGGCGAAGACATCAGGTCGGTGCCCGAGGACGACGAGAGAATCTGCCAGATCCAGGCTGGTTTCATGACTGATTTCATGCGCCAGGTCCGGCACGTTGCCGATGCTGCCGGCGAAAAACGCGGCCGGCCGCTGGCTATATGCGCCATGGTCGGCAGCACCCTGGCAGGGGCGCTCAGGGATGCTTGTGACATCAAGACCTGGGTCGACGAAAAACTGGTGGACGAAATGATCAGCGCCGCGGTTCTGACGCGATACTTACAGGCCAATGGTGTCAAGGAAATCATTTATGCGGGCCCGAACGGCAGGGACGAGTACCTGCGTTCGACGATCATCCTTGCCGAAACGGGGGCCGACGGGCTTTTCATATGGGACGTGAACCATGTGCATGACCTGGCGGCTCACTGGGCCATGATCAGGCGAATGGGGCACACCGAGGAGATAATCGACGGTCGTGACGAGAAACTGAACGTCAAGCGTATCCCGCTGAAGACGCTGGACGGGATCGATGTGTGCCACACCCAGCCGTGGGGCGGGCACGACGCGCTGGTTATATACACTGGCGGATAAGGGGCCGCGAAAGAGGCTGATGACGAAACCAAGGGTCGCCGGGCTGCGCGGAAAAACGTATCCCGACACAGTCGAAGAGCAGCTGAAGGCGTTGGAAACGGAGCCGGACCTGCAGTGCTTCAAGGAATCGCGGGAACGCCTCGCCGCCGATCCGTATCGACCCCTGTATCACTTCGCGCCGCCAGAGAACCTGATGAACGACCCGAACGGCTTGTGCCAATGGCAGGGGCGCTATCATCTGTTCTACCAGTTCATCCCCGAGGGTTGCGAGGAAGCCCTGTGGGGGCACACGGTAAGCGACGACCTTGTCCATTGGCGCGACCTGCCGCCCGCCCTGTATCCCGACAAGGAAAAGCAATGCTGGAGCGGCCAGACGCTGGTCGAGGCGGACCGCGTCATCGCCATCTATCACGGCTTGGAAGCGGGTAACGGCATCGCCACGGCCGGCGACCCGCTGCTGTTGAACTGGAAGAAACATCCCGGTAATCCGGTGATCCCAATTGTCCCGGTCGATGACAACGGCGCCCCCTACCGCGTCTTCGACCCGTGCATCTGGCGGGAAGACGACGGCTACTACGCGCTCTCGGGCAGCTATACGCACGGGACGCTCAAGGAGGATTGCCGGGGCGCCGAGTATTTGTTCCATTCGAAAGACCTGGCAGAATGGGAATCCCTGGGCACGCTCGTTGAATGTGGGTTCCATACCGAACCGGGCGAGGACGGGGCCGTTCCCAATTTTCTGCCGATCGGCAACGGCAAGCACATGCTTCTGTTTTTCAGTCACAAGCGGGCCGGGCAGTATTATATCGGTGACTACGACCAGGCAACGCACCGCTTCATTCCCGACTCCCACGGGCGTATGAACTACGGCCCGTGGTGCATCGGCAGCCTGCATGCACCAACGGCCGCGATCGACGACCAGGGCCGGTTCCTGGCGTTTTTCAACGTCTGGGAAGGTAAGCCGCCGGAGGGCTGGAACAATGTCATGACCCTGCCGCGGCACCTGTCCCTGGAGGCGGACAACTCCCTGCGCATCGAGCCGGCGGCCGAGATCGAATCACTGCGTTTCGACCACTGCTGCACCGGCCCGATGGAGATTCCCGGCAACGGTGAAATCGTCCTGGAGAAGGTGCGCGGGAAGGCGATCGAGCTCGAGGCAGTCCTCGAACCCGGCATGGCGCGGGAAGTGGGGCTTTGCGTTCTCCGCTCGCCGGACGGCGCTGAACGGACCCGTATCTCGCTGTTCCAGAAAGAGGGCCAGCGGCCGGGGACCAGTGCGCTCCAGATCGACGTCTCGGAGGCATCGCTGCGAAGCGACGTTTTCGCGCGCACACCGGAGACCGGGCCGTTCATTCTCGAGGCCGGAGAGGTGCTTCGCCTGCGGGTCTTTGTCGACCGCAGCATCGTCGAGGTTTTCGCCAACTCCCGCCAATGCCTGACTCTCCGGGCCTATCCGGAGCGGCAGGACAGCATCGGTGTCTCGGTCTTCACGCGGGGCGGCGCGGCGAAACTCGTGTCGCTTGACAGTTGGCAGATGCACAGCGTCTGGCCGGAGTTGACAAATTACGAAGGCGCCTAGCCCACAATCAGGTAAGGTGTAAACATGACGACTGGCAACGGCTGGTTCGTTGACGTCCGTCATGGACGGTTCATCCGTTGCGCCCTGTACCGCACGCCTGGGCGCGGCGACTGGGTGATGAAGCTGCCCCAGTCGCCCGGCAGTCCATGCCGGTCGGCAACCATGCGCTGAGTTGCGGGTGATATGAAGCGCCATTCGGGACACATCGGGAAATGAAAAATGATTGACAAGATATTCCTTGTTCATCATGCGCATACCGACACTGGTTTTACTGATTTAGTTGACACGGTGCGGACACAACATTCGGAAAAACTCGACCGGATCATCGAGTTGTGTGAAGAGCATCGGGACCGCCCGGCCGGCGAGCAGTTCAAATGGACCATCGAGTCCGCCTGGGTGGTGCATGAGTATATGCGAACACGTTCCGGGGAACAGGCCGCCAAGCTGATCGCGCTGCTGCGGGAAGGCTTGATTGAGCTGACCGGTTTCTTCACGCAGATACTCACCGAGCTGCCGACGTTTCAGGAACTGGCCCACTCGGTCGACTTTGCGGCACGCCTGGGGCAACGGCACGATTTTGAGGTAAGCAGCGGGATGTTGTGTGACCTCGGCGGCGCCACATGGATGTTGCCCGAGGTGTTTTCCCAGTCCGGCATACGATACTATACGGCGGGCTGTGGCGGCTGGCGCGTCTTGATGCCGTGGGTCAACCTGCCGCCGCTGTTCCGCTGGCAAAGTCCATCGGGCAACAGCATACTCTTCTGGCAATACGGCTCCGGAATGGGGGACCAGCCGCAGGGCGTGGGCGCGCTGTATCCGCAGTATGCATTCGGGTACTACAATGTGCTGTGGCCGATCCGCGGATGGTACGATCCGGTCGCCCGCAACTATTTGTACGATGTGGAGCTGGACAAACAGCTGGGCGCCATCCGATCCAAGACGGAGGCAGTGCAAAGCGCCAGGGACGGCATGGACGCACTTCAGGGGTATCTCGCCGCCCGGGACTATCCGTATGATGCGGTGATGTTTCAGGCGGGGGCGGACAACTTTGGACCGGATCCGTTGCTGTGCGAGACCGTCCACGAGTGGAATGAGGCCATCGGCTCACCACGAGTGATCATCGCAACGCAATCGGAGTTCTTCCGGTATATGGAGAGCCGGTACGCTGCAGACATCCCCGTGCTCAACGGTGAATTCTCCTGTCCATGGTCGGATCATGCCGGGACCGCGGCGCGGGAAACAGCATTGTACCGTGAAGGCGGACGGCGCTGGCGAAAAGCCGGTATTGTCGCCGGGCTGGGGCGCATCGCCGCCACCGGCAAAGACCGTATCCCGGCGGACAACTCCGACGAGATATGCTGGAACCTGCTGCACTATTCCGACCACACCTTCGGTCTCAATGGACAGTATCTTCAAGAAACGGTGGATGCTGCCGGCCCGGTGACGGATCCGGTTTTTGACAGGCTCAAAAAGTCGTGGCGCGACAAGGCGCAATACGCTGAACAAAGCGCCTCACTGGCGCAACAGGACCTCGACAAGGCGCTTGCCCGGCTCGGCGATGAATTGCCCGGCTTGAGCGTGCCGAATGCCGTTGTCGTCAATGCTGATCTGTCGCCGCAAAGCGACCTGGTGCGCCTGGACCTGCCGGCCGGCAGGTCGCACCTGCGCCCGTACGACGTCGTCAAACAAGAGTTCGCGCCCGCCGACGTGCTCGTCGAGAATGACCGTGCCACAAGCCTGACCTTTCTTGCCGCCGATGTGCCCGGCGGCGGCTACAAGGTTTATCCGCTCAAGGAAACGGCCGCGCCGGCCGCACAGGTGAACACATCGCCGGACACATGGGCGATTGAAAATCGGTTCTACCGTGTCGCCGTGGACGAACAAAGCGGCTGCATCGGCAGCATTTACGATAAAGAACTGGACGCCGAGCTGGTGGATGCCGACGCCCGCTGGCCGTTCAACGAATACATCCATGAAGAGTTGCATGACCTGTCCACCGACGCCACGGCAGCCGGCATGGTGGTCCCGCAGCAGCGAACCCACCGGGTGCCGGAGAAGCGCGGCGTTACTGCAGAGCGGCATGTCGCCGGGTTGAGCCAGTGCCTGTCGATTAACCGGGCCGTGGCCGACGGGCCGTCACCGGTGGCGTTGACCCAAACGGTCCGGTTGTGGAACCACACGAAGCGCATCGACATCGTCAACAGGATTGTCAAGGAACCAACCCTGAGGAAGGAGGCGGTCTATTTCGCCTTTCCCTTTGCCGTGGAACCTTTCTCGGTGCAGTGTGAGATTGCCGGCACCATTCTCGAGCTCGGCAAAGATCAACTGCCCGGCTCACACACGGACTACCAGGCGATTCAAAACACGGTCGCGCTCAGCGGGGGCGACACCTCGGTTTTGTGGTGTACGCATGACGCGCCGCTGGTCAGTTTCGGCGATGCCCGGACCTTCATGTGGGGAGGGCTGGACTATCATCCCGATCGACCGCACCTGTACAGTTACATAATGAACAACTGCTGGCCCACCAACTGTCGGTTCTGGCAGGAGGGTGAAACGGTATTTCGCTATTCTCTCACCAGCCGGCGGCAGGCCCCGACAAGGAGTGAGATAGCCGGCTTTGGACGCATCTGTAGCGGGCCGCTCGAAGCGTGTCTGCGCGACCCGGCAGGAGATTTTGCGGAGACGCCGCCGGCGTCGCTCTTCAAGATCAACGGCGATGGCCTTTCGCTTGAGGCTGTCGAGCACCTCGATGATGACCGGCGCATCAGGGCGCTGCTGGTTGAAACAAACGGTGTCGGCCGCCGGCAGGAAGCAGTGTTTAACGCCGCTATCGTCGAAGGTGCATGGCGCACTGACCTGCTCGGTAATGTTCGTGACGCCTGCACCGTCCATGAGAAATCACGCGTCGAGTTTGCAACAAAGCCATACGAGTTGGTGGTTGTCGAGTTCGAGCTCGACAGGTAGTTTTGGACTGACATGCACATTTCGTGGCAACCTGCCGAAGACAAGGGATACGTGATTGTCCAGGGCGGTCGATTGCGGGGGGCGACCGTCAAGGTGTGGTATGTCGAGCTTTACATGGGGCCCGAGTCACATTCCCGTTGGCCCGGCGCCACGATCCGACACACAACCCGCCTTGTCGAGGCGGACACAAACGGGCAATGGCTGAAACTGCGCTGCGCCCTGGATGACGGCGTCCTGATAGACCATGAGATAACCGTGGATGCCGATGTCATTGATTTTCGATCAACCGCGGTGAACCCCTCGCACCGTGATTCGGATGTTGCCTGGGGCGCACCTTGTGTGATTGTCGATGACTTCACCGGGGGGGGCGCCGAATCTTACCTGTCGAAATGTTTCATCTTTCTGAACGGGCAGCTGACCAGGTTGCCGGTGGAACCCTGGGCGCGCCAGGCCGTTGAAACACCGGGCCAGGTCTGGTGTCCGCGGCACGTGAACCGCGCCGACGTGGAGCCCCATCCATTGAGTGAACTGGTCCCCGACAACGGCTTGATCGGCTGCTTCTCGGCGGATGAAGAGTGCGTCATGGCGATTGCCTGGGAGCCATACCAGAATCTGTTCCAGGGGATCATCACCTGCCTGCACGCTGATTTTGGAATTAATGGGCTGCCGGCCGGTGAATCCAAGCGGCTGCGCGGCCGGATCTATTTCGCCGAGGCGGATATTCCCGGCCTGCTCGAGCGTTATCGCCGGGATTTCCCGGAACACCATCCAGGCCGTCAACCGTGAACCTTAGACATATGAAAACCAACCGCTGTGGCGGTTCTGCGCTCCAGGAGGAGACGAAATGAATTACATGGACAGTACGATGCTGGTGATTGGCGACTATACACAACTCTTTCTGGACAACCTGATTGTCGAAGCCTCGCACGATGTGACCAAGACAACCCACCAGCCGCGCAAGGACCCGGCCAATCCATTGATCATAAAGGATCGGCCATGGGAGCATTTACCCTATTTCACCTGCAGCAATCATGTGGTGCTGCGGGATTCACGCGATGGCCTTTTCAAGTGCTGGTACGAAGACCTGATTGATCACAGTGGCAGGAAGTACCTGGTCGAGGCGCGTATATGCCATGCCGTAAGTGAGGACGGCCTGCGGTGGGAGAAACCGGAGCTGGATGTCCATGAGGAAAACGGTCACAAGACCAATGTGGTCATCGGCGGCAAAGACGGAGTCGAGCAGACGCATTCATGCGGCGTGGTCGAGGATCGCTTTCCGCCGGACCCGTCGCGACGTTACCGGGCCATCTTTTCCCACTACCCGCCGTTCGAGGGGCAGATCCGAGCGGCCCATTCGGCGGACGGGGTCCACTGGCAGATGGAGACCGAATCCGTGTCGTTCGGGAATCTCGGCGGGGCCATGGGCGACGCTTCCATCCTGGATTACGACCCGTACAGCCGCAACTTCATCACCACTTGCCGGCCCAGCCGCATGTGTTCCCCGTGCCTGAACCCGCGCAACCCCATGGGTCCGACAAATCCCGGGCCCCGCTATCCCTATGACTTTGCCAAGCAGAACCGCCGCCGCATTTTCCAGGCGGAAAGTCCGGACATGCTGCATTGGAGCCAGCCGCACCTGGTGTTGTGCCCGGACGATGAGGAGGACAACATCGACGACGGGTTCTACGCGATGGTGCAGTGCGAATATTCCGGCATCTATCTCGGGTTTCTCAACGTGTTTCATCGGACCTCGAATCATATGGATGTGCAGCTTGTCGTCAGCCGTGACCGAAAGAATTGGCAGCGCACAAATAAGAGACAGCCGTGGCTGACGCTCGGCACGCCGGGCAATTGGGATCAGGGCATGGTCGCGAGTTCTTCGGCGATTCTCGAGGTTGGCGACGAGCTGTTTTTCTATTATGGCGGGTGCTCCTGCCATCATGACTACTGGATTTGGGGGCCGCGGGAAGGAATTGACCACCCGGAAGTGACAGACCCGGAGCTGATCCGCTTCGGACTCGGGTTGGCCCGCCTGCGCAAAGACGGCTTTGTGTCCTTTGATGCCGGTTCGGTTCGCGAGGGCATGCTGGCTACCCGTCCCTTCTCCTCCGAGGGTGAGGGGCTGACAATCAACGCGAAATGTGGCGCTAACGGCTACATCAAAATAGAAGTTCTCGACCAGTATGATGAGATCATCGAGGGTCGCAGCAAAGAGGCTTGCGATGTCTTTACTGCAGACAGCACGGCCCACAAGGTGACGTGGAACGGGGACGGCAGCCTGCCGGTCGAACCAATGTCCGGCGGCGGCGACACGATCTATCCATGGAAGACCCAGCCGCAGTTTCGCAAGCTGCGTTTCTTCATGAAAGACGCGGAACTCTACTCTTTTTCCATGAAGTAAGGGCGCCTCTGAATCGTTCGGCATGTCGCGCGATCAACAGATCCCCCTGGCTGGTGCAGGCGCGGGTGGGCGGTCAGGCCTCACGCCTCGCCGTGACGGCTGCAGCGGGCCCTTCGGATGACCTCGCCCTGATTGCCTTATGGTAAAAGTCGACGATCCGTGGCGGCGATGTGTGGAGATCGCCGTGGATTTTTCCGGAGATTCGTTCTACGTTGTCAAATTGGCGCTGGGAACTTAACCACCACCTGCACCCGCCGCCGCTGATTCTCGAGCTCCGGATCCCTCTTCATGCCTTCACCTGTCCTTCTTGCCGCACATATGAACGACCCGTGGATGCCATCCACGGACTCCGGGATCAAGGGCCACTTTTATCAGGAAGGCGAACGCCAGGAGGAGCTGCCGCCCGATTGGTATGCCATCCTCAGCCGGCTTGGAGTCACCATGCTGCAGGTGGACTCCGATCACCACACGACCAACGAGACGGTGCCGGGTACCTGGGACTGGGCGGCGTACGACCGGCTGTTCGAGGCGATCCGGAACGGCGGCTTCCAAGCCATTTTCTTTCCGCACTGGCATTGGCCGCCGGGCTGGTACGAGGATTCGGACGAATTCATTCCCTGCCGCTGCCTCGAACACGATGAGGCCATTCCCTGCATCTCGCCATGGAGCCCGCACGCGAAGGCCTGGTTCGAACGATGCATCAATGCCATGGCGGAACATTACGGTGAGCCGGACGTCGTCGCCGGCATTTACCTGGGCATTCATGGAGACTGGGGCGAGGCCATGTATCCGCTTGGCGGCGAGGTCGGCATCGCCTGTCTCGAGCACGGCCGCGGTTTGAAGGACGCGCACTGGCATCCGGATTTCTGGTGCAATGATCCATGCGCCCGCGATGATTTCCGCCGCACCGCCATTCGCAAATACGGATCGCTCACCGCGCTCAACGATGCCTGGCAAGGTCGATACGACAACGCGGTGCAGCTCGAATTTCCGCGAACGCCGGACCCCGATAATCCCCGGCCCTGGCTGGATTTCATCGCATGGTACTACGACAGCATGACCAGGCTCGCGGCGATGGTCGCCGAGCTCTACCGACGTCGTTTCCCGAATCTGCTGCTGATGCTGCCCCTGGGCGGCGGCACCGAGCCGCTGGTCTATGGCCAGGACAATACCGGCCTGCCCAAGGCGATGAAGCCATTCAACGTTGCCATCCGGTCGACGGCTTCAGGCTCGACACAATCAAGCAGGCAATACTCGCCGGCCGAGAAATTCCAGCGCAACTATCCGATCCTCAAGCGCATCGCCTCGGCCTGCAAATTCTACGGCAATGAACTGTGGCTCGAGCCGCCCTGGCCGCCAAAGATGGGACGCACCGCGACGGTCACGAAACTGTTCGAAGTCCTCTCCTGCGGCGCTGTCGCTTTTTACGACTGGAGCCGCAACATCGTCGAGAATGAGGACGTGTTTGCGGAGTACGCAGAATTGCTGACCGTGCGAACTGCGCAAGTCGATACGGCGATCTTTTTCCCCGCCACCTCGCATCGGCTGTGTCCCGGCCAGTTGATGCCCGAGCCCTTCTGGCAGGGCGCGGCCGACATCCGTCGCGTCCTCGACTTCGATGTGGTCGATGAGCGTCTCATCGCCGACGGCGCCCTGGCCGGCTACCGCGTCCTAATCATCTTCGGCGCCGACGTGGTTGAAGCTGAAACCATCGCCGGCATTACGGAATGGGTTGAAGCCGGTGGTGTCCTCCTCCTCAATGGCGCCGGCCCGGTGCGAACGGTCGAGGGTGACCGCGCCCCGTATGACACGCTTGCGGGAATGACGCCGGAGTCCGGCATGGTTGAAACCGATCCGGCGCCGATCGACCTGCGCCACGATGTGTTCCTGCAGCACCTGGCGGCGACACCGCATCGCGTCGCCCGCCGCGCCTACACCGGATTGAGTGACGCTGCCGAGATCCTGGCGGCATCGGGGGACGGCAACGCCGTAGCCTGGCAATGTCGACACGGCGACGGTACCGCCATCGTCTGCGCGGGGGATTGGAGCGAGCACCTGGTGTACTATGAAATCATCCGCGACGCCGTATACAACCTCTCGGCATTGGCCCCTTCATTCCTCGACGCGCCGGCGTATAACGACCAGTGGGACGATTGCTTTTCCACCGTCACCGACGACGGGATCATCTTCCTGAACCTCGAACCGACGGCTGTCGAGAAGACCGCCTTTGGCCGGACGCTGTCTATCGAGCCGGAGGCGCTCGCAATAATCTCCGCGGATGTTCCGGGATGACGGCAGTCTTGTCACGCCGAAGCCCGGGGCGAAGGCAGGCCGGCGAATGAATCCCGCGGTGCTGCTACGGTCGCGTCACAAGCCCTGTTTACTCATCCATCCGCGAGCAGCGACTGGACGTACTGGAGGTTTCGCCGGGTATTGTTTTCGAGACCCGCGAGATCGGCGTCGACAAATTCGAAGACGTCCGGGCTGACGCTCAGGTGCGTTTCGATAACCAAATGGCCGGTGTATCCGTCATCCGCGAGACTGGCGAGTTGCCCGGGCCAGTCAACGACGCCCTGCTCGATCAGTGACCAGCAGTTCTGCTGGGGATCGTAGTTCTTGAGATGCACGTGCGAGACCAGGTCCTTGATCTGATCGTACTCGGCAGGGTAGGGCACGGCGCAGCCGGCGCGCGCGGAATTGCCGGGGTCCCAGCAGAGGGTGATACGCTCGGTGCCGATCTGGCGGATCATCCCGGCCGCCTCGAGGCCGGTGGCCCCCCAGCAGACGGATTCGTTCTCCAGCACCAACCGGCATTCATGGCGGCCGGCGATATCGGCCATCTCGGCAACCCGATCGATCGCCACCTGCGGCACCTGGGGCGAATCGTCACGCTCGAAACCGAAACAGATCACCCGATCGGTCCCGGCGCGGCGGGCCCATTCACAGGCCCGCGGCAGACCTTCAGCCAGGGCCGTGGCAACCGACGGATCGTCGATGGCGCCTTTGCAGAATCCCGGTGACACGGCTGAAATTTGCAGGCCGGCATCATCGACCATCTTGATAAAATCCCGCAGCTCCGCATCCGGCCCCTCCGGGAAGCGGCCGCCGGGCAGGCTTCGTACCTCCACGAAATCGATGTTCCACTGCTTGGCAAGTTGCACGGCTCGTACCGGATCTTCACGGTTGATTTCGTCGGTAAAGACTGAGATCTTCATCATCCCTCCATGCCTTGGAATAGTGGTTCAGGGTCTGTTCCCGGCTTCGGTCGGCATCATCGACCATCCTGACA
>JASLZG010000093.1:0-1822 GCA_030754995.1 Lentisphaeria bacterium | reverse complement strand
CCGCCCCGCATCCGGGCCGGGCCCCGGGATTTTTCGTGTCCTGAGAATTTGCCGAGAAATTACATCGGTTATTTGATGATCCCCACCAGCTTCCTGAAAGCGGGGTGCTCAGCGCTGCCGGCCGACTCGAACAATGCCATCTCCACGGTCGTCATCAGTGCCCCGGCCCGATCCATTCGCGCCAAGCCGATTTCACGGTTCTGCGATGACCTGGACGAGACGGCGTCGGCGACGACCTCAACGTGATAGCCACGCTCCAGCAGGTCGACGACGGTCTGGTAAACACAGACGTGTGTCTCGATCCCCGCGACCAGGATCTGCCGGCGGCCGAGCGCCTCGACCGCTTCCGTGAAGGCCTTGCAGCCGCAGCAGCTGAAACTCATTTTCTCGAACGGCACGGCCGGCTCGAGCAGGGCGGCAAGCTGCGGGACCGTCCGCCCCAGTCCCGCCGGGTTCTGCTCCACCCAGAGTACCGGAAGATCGAGCAGCTGGGCGCCCTTGATAAGCCTTGCGAGGTTCTCGAACAAAGATTCGTGGTCGTGCATCATCCCTGCCAGCTTGCCCTGCACATCGACGATCACGACAACGCTGTTTTCCGGTTGTAACATGGCGTGCTACCTTTGTGGCCGTTGCCAGTCATTTGGCAACAACACATTAGCATCTCCCATGTCTCTTTGCATCTTTCATGGCGCAGGATGGCGGATGTACACGGGTTTCCGAAGCTGCCGGTGGATGACCGGCCGGACCTCGCCGCCGGATCACCAGCGTACACCAACCCGATAGTCATACGTTTTGGAACAATGCCCCCGGACACGATGGAATTTGAGATCAACAAGGCCCTGGTAGCCCGGCGTTTCACCAATCGCGCCGCCGCTTACGACGGCGTCAGTTCCCGCCAGGCAACCATGGCCCAGGCCTTGCTCGGCACGACGCAAGCCCGGATGGCCTCGGCACCCGGCCGCATCCTGGAGCTTGGCAGCGGCACCGGGACGCTCACCTCGGCAATACGGCGAACCTGGCCGGCGGCACGCCTCGTGGCAATCGACCTGTCCCAGGCAATGCTGGACCTGGCACTCTCGAAAGCGGACTGCGCCGATGTCGATTTCCGCTGCGGCGACGCCGAATCGATGATCGATGAATTAGCCGGGGCCGGGCCGTTCGACCTGGTCATCAGCAGCGCTGCCGTGCAGTGGTTTGCCGACGGACCGGCGGCGATCCAGGGGTATTGCGAGTTGCTGCGCGCCGGCGGCCTGGCGAGCATCGCAACGTTCGGCCCCGACACCTTCCAAGAACTTTCGCAAGCCTTTCGAGCCGCTGCTGCCGAGATTGACCGGCCGCCGTATCAACGGGTGCTGACCTTCCCGGCGGCGGCGGCCTGGCGCCAGGCGCTGGCGCCGCCGCGCCTTGACGTCGACATCATTGAAGAGCGGCAGACAGAATGGTTTGACACAGTCCCCGACATGCTTGCCGCCATCCGCGGCGTTGGTGCCGGCAACGCCAATCGCCACTATGCCCCGATCGGCAAACGGCTCTATGCCGCAATGACCCGCGCTTACCGCGACCGCTTTGGCGGTGCCGGGCCCGTGCCGGCAACATTTCACATGCAGTATATCTACTGCCGGCGGGCAGACTGAAGAGCCGCAGGCGACTTTTCAGCCCCGCCGGTGCCTGCTGCAATGTCGGGACGGCCGGCCGAGGCCCAGCCGCGCCCGCCCGCCCGGCGCGTTCCAAATCAGCTGTTAGCATGGGCAGTTGCCATCGAAGCCGCCTCTCGCCTAGCTTGTCATTGTAATGGCGTTGCCTATATTCCCGGCCTTTGTAC
>JASLZG010000092.1:5631-15239 GCA_030754995.1 Lentisphaeria bacterium | reverse complement strand
CGCCGGGTTCCCTTGGCTCGTTGACATAGGCACAGACGCAGCAGCAGGTGACCAGCTCGCCGTTGTCGAGCTCGACGGTCGAGCCCCAGCCGGTGTAGCAGTCCGCCGACATCGCAAGCTGGATGGGCCGGTCGAAGCTCCAGGTGTTGCCGTTGTCGCTGCTGATGATTGCCCAGATTCCAAAGGGCAGGTGATAGTTGGTGTAGGTAGCCAGCAACCGGCCGTCGCCGAGCCGCAGCAGATGCACTTGGACCTCGGCCGTGTTGCCCATGATCCAGGGGGCGCTCCAGGTGGCACCCTGGTCGGTCGAGCGGCTCAGGTACGTGACCTGCCCGCCCTCGCCGTGGGTGCCGGGTGGATTGGAACGCAGGGCGCAGAGCAGCGTACCGTCGGCGCAGCGGACGGCGCAGGTCTCTCCAAACCGGCAGTTGTCCCAGTCCACTTTGCCTTCGGAGAAGGACCAGGTGTCGCCGCCATCGCTCGAGCGGGCGATTTCGAGGTGAGGTGAGGGGGCGAAAGGCACGCCGACGTCGCCGTAGAGGTGATCGAGATATTGCGAACGCAGGGCGCGCACCATCAGCAGGCTGCCGTCATCCTCGACGACAAGCCGTCGGGGCACTGTCGGGTTGTCGATCGTATCCGTTCGCCAGGTGCGGCCGCGGTCGCTGGAGCGGTAGTAGGCCATCTGCGTGATATCCTCGACGAAGGCCTTGGACTCGACAGTCATCAGCAGTGAATCGTCGGTCAAGGCGGTGAGGCTCATCTCCTTCCCGAAAAGTTCCGTCTCGTTGACTTCGGTCCAGGAATCGCCGCGATCGCTGCTGGTGTAGACGTGGATGCCGAAGAGCCCGGCATCGGTGACGCGGCGACAGACCGCGAGGACCAGGGTGTGATCGGACAGTTGTGCCACCGCCCCCTTGAAATTGCCGCGGGGCCCGACGCGGACACGGGCTGCGGGCGCGTAGCTGGAGACGGTGATGCGCTGGAGGTTGACGCCGGTGAAGCCGGTGATGGCGGCGGCATACTGGCGGTAATCGTAGCCGGCGCGCAGGGGTTGGTTGCGCGCTTCCTCCTCGTCCGTCGGCGGCAGGCCGCCGCTGATGTCGATGTACCTGTCGTTGTCGAGCTCCATGAGACGAACTCTATAGCTCGGCGTTCTTGAATTTCGTGAAGCCGTATTTCTCCAGCAACTCGATGCCGATGCGACGCTTGTCGGCGATTGACAAATCGGTGCGGCGCCATTGCCGGTGCACGTCGTGCTCGAAGGCGCGCATGGAAATGAGATGACCCGGCAGAATCTCCAGGCAGGTGGGCGGTACGACGATGACCCCTTCGTCATTGGCGTGGATGACGTCGCCGGGATTGACCGTGATGCCGCCGATGTTGACCGGCTCATTGATTTTGGTAAAGCGCAGCGCGGTGTGGTGGACGCATTTGCCGCGGGCGTACACGGCGAGGCCGGCGCTGGTGACGCCGGCAACGTCGCGCACCCGGCCATCGCTCACGACGCCGACGCAACCGGCGCGGGTGAGGACCTTTGCCATGCCGTCGCCGATGACGCATTCGTGATCGGGCCGGTCGCCGACGGTTTTGATGACCCAGACGGCGGGCAGTTCCATCGCCTCGATCTGCTCGAGCTGTTGCCAGTACAATTCCAGCGCGACGGGATTGTCCGGGGAGCTGCTGTCGAGTTCACAGGTCACGGCAACGCCGACCGTTGGACTGATGGACGGGGTGAGCGACTGAATGTCGCCGCCCATGTAATAGTCGTGCGTCGGGGTGTGGTCGATGTAGTTGATGGTGTTGGCGAGCAGGGCCGTGTCGAAGTCGGCGAGTTCGCGCATCAGTTGAAAAAGGTCGGGGGGCATGGGGGATTCCCGGTTTGGTTCGGCAAGGTGGAGGTTATTTTTTCGGTTCTCCGCGGGGCGGTGGGCCGTCGAAGGTGTGGGCGTCGATGTTGGCCTGGAAATAGCCCTTCATCACATCGGTCGGTTCGGTGGTCAGGAAAAACGACTTTTCACCATAGAGCCAGGCGTACTCGCCGGACACCATGAAGGCGTGCTGCAGGGCGCGCCGGTGATCGTTGTAGTCGCGGGAATTGACCGTGGCGTCGGTGTCGCTCCAATTGCCGATGTCGGCCCAGATGCCGCCGGCGAAACTGAGCTTGCGCTTGAGCGCACGGACGCCGCAGAGTCTCTCGATTGCGTCATCGTACATTTTGCGGACATTGGCGATCGGCCGGTAGTCGGTCTTCGTGTAGGTCAGTTCGCTGCCGCCGATCATCATGGCGTTCTTGTCGAGGCCGAGCAGCATGCCGTCGAGGAAGGCGGGGAACAGGCCGTTGTGATTTTGTTCGAGCGGTCCGCTGCCCAGGCGCGCGGTCCACTCGTACAATCCCGGGATTACCAGGATGCGGGCGCCGGGGAACGCCGCGCAGACTGTGCGGGCGTATTGGAAACCGCGTTGCCGCACCTGGGCCCGCACCTCGATGAACGGGCGCGGGGCCGCTTCACCGTCGAGCTTGTAGCTGCCTTCGCGGTAAACCGGATAAGAAAACGGAAGATGCCAGGTGCCATTCGCATGGTGCCCCACGTATTGCTCGCAGTCGAACAGCACGCCGACGAAACCGCATTCCTTTGCAATGCGGGCGTGCAACCCGATGTTGTGCAGGAGAATCTCCCAGTCCTCGTCATTGAACCAGTTCTGGCAACGGGTTCGCGGGCCGTCCCACCAGACGGCATAGGATGACCACAGGAAGTTGTCGGTGAGACGCCCCCACTCCTCGACGGACTGGAAGGCCTTGATCTCCGGCTCGAACTCTTGGTAATGGCGTTTTTCCAGGCCCCACCATTGGCCGGTCATATTGGTGCCGCGGGCCGGGACTGGCGGGTTGTGCGTGGCCATCGAGAAGATCATGCCATCGAGCCCGGTATCCTGCCAGGTTTTGACCTTGGCCGGCAGGTCTGTCGCGGCGATTGATGGTGAATGCAGGAGCCGGCTGCACAGCTCGCTGGCGCAGCGGATGAGTTTGCGCTGGCCGGAGAACAAGGGCTCGGGCACATAGGGCGGTCCCTCGGTCGCTTTGGATTTGATCTCGATCACCTGGCCGAAGGGAATGACCGCTTCGGCACCGTGGGTTTCGTTGACGGCCAGGTGATAGGCGGCGATCTCCTCCGCGGTCAGCACGCGATCGTATACGGCCAGCTCGTCGATGGCACCGTGAAAAACCTGTTTCAGCGAATCCGGGTCGTTGATGTGGCCGACGAAGATTGCCCGGACCCTGACCTCGACATCGCGGGCCTTGTCCAGGTCCGCCTTGACACGCAGCTTGCCATCGACGTAGATCTGCACGTTGCCGCTCTTCGCCGCGGTGTCCCAGGTGATGGCGAGGTGAGTCCAGCGGCCGTTGACGATGCCGGGGTCAACGTACGGCTGATTGAAATCTGCCCTGCCGGCCTTGCCGGAATGGACGAACAGCTCGGTGCCGGAAAAGCCGACCTGGGTGGTTTTCGACAAGTAGGTGTCGGCATCCCGGTTGCCGGTCAACTGGCTGGTGCAGAAGTTGAGCAACCGGCGAATGCCGACCGCCGAATCGCGCCGGATCCACATCGACACGGCAAGCTGTTTGCCGGCGACGTCGAGACCGTTGATCGTGACACCGTCGGCGTCGCCGTCGAAAGCGAGGGCTTCCCCGACACGCCCGGGGCCGAGCGTTGCCTCGAGAATTTCGCAGGTTGCGCCACTGCCGCCCTTCGCCGCTACTGACGAGCCGTCGATATCTGCCGCGTCGAACGTCCAGTAGCCGACCGGCTCAGCCGGGGGCGGGATGGCGCTGAGGGTGGTGCCGAGGATCAGCAGAAGGCATGTGGCGACAAGCGAAAAGGGCATGGGAATTGTGATTCCGTGATTTGAAGAGACGCAATGTACCGTCGATTTGGTCAAATTCGAACGAATGCAGCTTTCAGTCGAACGTGTCCAGTGATGACCGCATCGCGTCATTATGCCGCGACAAAAAAAACGCCCCGCAGCGGTTGCGACGGGACGTTTCGATTAATCTGCTGCGCGTTGGTTTCAGAGTTGTTCGCCGATACCGGAATCCTCAATTGCCTTAATCCGTTGGCTACTTGATTTGCGGGCTTCCTCGATGCGCTTCTGACGCGCTTCTTCCAGCGCTTTCTCCGCTTCCGTGCGGACACCGCGATTTTCATAAATCACACCGACCGTGCCGTTCTGCCTGGGCAAGACGTGAATCAGAATATTCGCTTCCTGTAGTGCGTTGGCGTTGGCCGGGTCGTCGTGGTATTTTTTCTTGACCATGTCCTTGATAATTTCGACCCCGGCCTCATCCACACCTTGTTCAGGAGCTTCCGGGAGCTTGTACACTGCCGTGATGTAATAGAGCCGCTTGTTGAAGTACTGATAGATTGTCTGCACGGCCGGGCCAGCCTCCGACTGATACAGCTCAAAGCTGCCGGTCGCGCGTTGCAGCGTCAGGTCAGTCACGTTGACAGCGGTATCATCCGGGCTCTCGCCCCAGGTGGTCTTGCCGTAGCCCTTGCAGATTGCGGGACTGGCGCCGTCGTCCTGGGCGTTGGTAGCTACGACCAGGGTTAACACAAACAGGATCGCCAGCAGGAAATTTCGGTTTGTCATGTAGATCTCCGAGATTTGAGGAACAATCCGATTGTCGAATTGCGTATGTCCAAGTAAGTAATATGGACAACTTACAGTCGTTTTTCAAGGGGCATGCCCATTGGAATCACTGCCCCGGCACGCCATGCGATGACACTGGATTGAACTCAGACATCCACTTCCGCATTGCCGGTGAATGACAACGAATCCTCCATCCAGGTGTCCATGCGCAGCACGCCCTGTCGCTGTTTGTAGGCCAGGCGCTGGGCTTTCGCCTGGGCCATCCGGATGGCCCGCCCGGAGAGCCGCCGGTGCGCCGGCATCTGCCGTTTCAAAGTCGCCGCGACGGCGCGCCGTACGGTGGCTGGCGTGAAGCGCATGATCAGCTCGTCTTCCATGCTGACGAATGCCCTGGAACTGCCGGGATCGCCCTGGCGCGCGGCCCGCCCGAAAAGCTGCCGATCAATGCGCCCGGATTCGTGGCGTTCCGTTGCGATAACATGCAGCCCGCCTTTCCCGGTGACGCCGGGGCCGAGCTTGATGTCGGTACCGCGCCCCGCCATGTTCGTCGCAATCGTGACGCGGTCGACGCGGCCGGCGTCCTCGATGATGCGGGCTTCCTGCTCGTGCCGCACTGCATTGAGCAACTCGAACTGCAGCCCGCGACTTTCCAGCTGCGCGGCCAGCCGTTCGCTGTTGCGGACGCTGCGGGTGCCGATGAGGACGGGCCTGCCCCGGCGATTCAGCTCGATGACCTCGGCCGCGATCGCCTGCCATTTGTCGTCCTCGCGCAGAAAAATGCCATCGGGATACTGCTTGCGGAGGCATGGCCGGTTCGGGGGAATGGCAATAACCGGCAGCGTGTACATGTGCCACAATTCGCCGGCCGCCTCGGCCGCGGTGCCGGTCATGCCCGACAATTTGTGAAAGAAACGGAAGAAACGCTGGAAGCTGAGACGGCTCAGCGTTTCCGAGGGATCGCTGATGGCCAGGCCTTCCTTCGCTTCGATCGCCTGATGCAGGCCCTGGCGCCAGGTGCGCTGCGGCATCATGCGGCCGGTGAATTCGTCGACAATGACGATTTTTCCATCCTGGATGACGTACTGTTTCTCCGGCAAAAAGAATTCACGGCCGATGAGTGCCTGGCGGATCAGCTCGAGGCAGCGATCGCGACCACGCCACATGCCGGGCAGTTGCTGCCTGGCTTCCGCGAGTTTGTCGGCCAGCCCGTCGTCCAGTTCGATTTCCTTGTAGCGCCGGTTGATTCGATAGTCAACGTCCACGACGAGCTCGGCGGCGAGTCGATGGGCAATGTCGCAAGCCTCGCGCAGGGACTCATTTTCGCGCTGCTGCGAGATGATCAGCGGCGTGACCGCCTCGTCGATCAGCACACTGTCGGCCTCGTCGATGATCGCTGTGTGCAGGCCGCGCATGACGATGCCGTGGGGCAGCTGCCGGTCACCATGCTGCAGCATCATCCGGATGTGACGGCGTGACGAATTCTGCCATTGGCCGAGTCGCAATCGGTCCCGCAGAAAGTCGGCCAGCAGCTCTTTGCTGGTCGTGCAGGTGATATCCGCACTGTATGCTTCCGCCCGTTGCTCCTGCACCAGGTTCGAGGTGACGACGCCAACGTTGAGGCCGGCCCATTCGTACAACGGCCGGATGAGCTTTGCATCGCGCTCGGCGAGATAGTCGTTGACGGTTACGATATGACAGGGAAGACCGGTCCATCCGGCGAGCACGGCGCTGATGCCGGCGACCAGGGTTTTGCCTTCACCCGTTGCCATCTCTGCCAGGTAGCCCCGGTGCAGCGCCAGTGCACCGACCAGTTGCACGGGAAACGCCCGCAGCCCCAGCGTCCGGTCTGCCGCTTCCCGGATTGCTGCGAGGGCGGCGTGCACTGTTTCCTGGCCGGGATCGTGAAAACGCCGGAACTGTCGGGAAAATTCGCCCAGGCGATCCCGCAGAGCCTGGTCCGTGAGGTCGCTGTACCGGCCGCTGAGGCGGTCGATCTGCTCGGCCTCGGCCATCATACCCTGCGGTAGTGCGCGGCGGCGGCGATACTTGCCGAGCAGGCCGTGCAGGCGCGCGTCAATGCCTTTGGTAAGGTCGTCAGGCACCCGCAGTCCGGTAACTCGTGATTGTGTTGTCGGGGTCAGCATGTCGGTCAGATCTGGTAGCGTTCCTGGAGCAATTGACGCAGTTTGCGGACGAGCTGTGAGAGGATCGGTTTGCCGGGAAGCTGGAAGCGCATGCGGCCGGATCGCCCGTGGATGAGTACGGTGTCTGTTGCAGGAACACCGGCCCGCACTTCAAAAAACAGTTCGGTGGCTTTGCGGCCTGATTCGTCGCTGAGATCCACGGCGATTTCGCCGCCGCCGGCCCAGCCCAGTGCTGCCGACGGCAGAAGTTGCTGGCCGGCCGGGATCACCCGGTACTGGTCCAGCGGCACGTCGATCTTTTTGCCGGCCTCTCCCGGCAGGCGGATCTGGATGCCGCGAATCTCGCTGTTACTCAACTGTGACTCTTCCCGGCGGCTGACCACGGCCCGAAAGACAAAGGAACTGTCATCGATAATCTGGCCGAGCACGACGCCGCGACGCAGCCACATCCCAACCTGGTCCTGCAGTTCCGAAGCGACCCACTGGCCGTCCTGCCGGGCCCGCACAATCAACATCCGGCGGCGGTGTTCGAGTTGATCGAGCCGTTGCCGGATTGCCTGCTGCCGTTCCTCGAGCGGTTTGACGTCGGCCGGTTCGGCGCCCATGGCGCGGCGGTGGAGGATGCGGGTTTCGTTGAGCTGGGCGGTGGCGACAGCGAACTCGAATCCGAGCTCGGGATCGTTGAGTCGCACGAGCGGATCGCCAGCCTTTACCATGGCGCCTGGGGCGGCAACGACTTCGGCGATAAACCCCGGGCTTTCATTGATCACTACGGTATATGATTCGGCCTGCAGAATCCCGGGCGCTCGAAAACGCACCGGGTAGGGCACGACCTGCAGAAGCACGATCAGTCCAACGGCAATGCCGGTGACGACGGTGGTGGCGCGGAAACGGGTGCGGTCCAGTTTGGGGCTCGACGACAGGTAGCGAAACAGCCGGCCAATGGGTACCAGCACCCATGAGACGGCGCAGATTAACAGCATCAGCAGGCCGAGAAGCAGGAACTTGTCCGCCACGATCAGCAGGATGCCGCCGAACACAATAACCCTGTAGATGCGGCTGGCGACCCAGTAGACATACAGGAACAGGGTCTCTCCCAGCACCTGCGTTGACGGTATGGCTTTGCGGCAGCCGAAAGCGAAGCGCTCTACCAGGTACAGCGTCTGCTTGGCAGCCTGGCTGTGCAGGTTCGGGATGTCGACCAGGTCGGACAGGATGTAATAGCCGTCGAAGCGGAGTAACGGGTTGATGTTGAAAACGATGGTGCTCACCGAAGCGGTGATCATCATGTTGTATGCCAGGTTGTGGATTGTGCCGCCGTCCGTTTTGGCCCAGACGATGGTTGCCAGCCCGGCAACAAAAATCTCCACGATCATTCCAGCCGCCCCCACGAGGATCCGGTGCCGGCGCTTGCGGAAGGCCCACGACGACGTTGCGTCCATGTACGGGATTGGCGTGAACACCAGCAGCATGATCCCCATGACATGCACTTCGCCGCCATAGTGTCGGCAGACGTAGGCGTGACCGAACTCGTGAAATGCCTTCAGGATGACGAGCCCGATGTAAAGAAGAACCAGGTTCCCTGGAGCCAACAGTCCCTGCGTCTGTTCCTGCACGCCGGCGAAGTTGTCAAAAACGAGCTTGCCGCCGTAAGCGACGACGGCGATCCAGGCGATCATGCCGACAGGGCCCAGGAGTAGACGCACAAAGGACAGCGTCCGCTGCAGGAACGCATCCGGGTCGAACAGCGGGAATCGTGCGAACATGATGCTGAGCAGATAGCTGCGAACTTCGCGCTGGCGCCGTTTCTTGAACCGGTCGAAAAGCTGCCGGCTGTCGCGGGACAGCTCGTACTGCAGCAGATTGGCATGATACAGCTGGGCCAGCAGACGAATCACTTCCTCCTGGCCGGGTGCTTCATCGGTGAACAGTTCCAGGCACTCGTCCCAGGCCTCCTGCACTGTCCGGCGACGGTTCAGGCGCGAAACGAATTCGTATGCCGCCGGTCGGATCCGGAAAAACTGGTTGTTGAAGGGGTCGTGCAGGACATGCCACTTTTCGCCTCGAAAGTACTGTCTCTGGATCTGCACGTGGGCCCGCAGGCTGATGCGCTGGGAGGCGACGCGATACCAGGACTCACTGAATGTTTGAGGGATTTCAGCCATTCGAAGAAACTTCCGGGATTTCAGGTTCCACTGGAATGCGGTTCCCTGACGCGTGACACGGAAAACCCCTCCCTCCCTCTTCTACCACCACAGCAGCATGCGCAGGAAGTCGATTGTCTCGTGCGTGAAAATCCAGATCAGCCGGCGCTTGCCGACGGTCAGTTTGCCGACGCCGGTCATGCCCGGGCGGTACCATGTCTCCAGGGGTCCGACAAAAGTGGCGCGCACGGGGAAGACATTGCCGCCGTCGCGGACCACGGCGACCGGTTCGATGCGTTCGACGGTGATCGGAAATTTCAGTTCCGGCTGGCTGGCGAAAGCGATTTCGCCGCCGCCCGCCTCGGTCAGTTCGTGTCTGTCGCGCTCATCGACGGCCAGCTCGACATAGAGGTTTTCGAGCTTTGCTATCTTGAAGAGAATCTCGCCCTGATTGATCGGTGCGCCGATGCGTTCGCGCAGGTCGCCCTCCACAACGACGCCGTCGAATGGTGCCACGACACCGGCTTGTGCGAGACGGTGCCGGGTGAGCGAAAGGTTGGCGTTGGTCTGCTGCAGCTGCGCCTCGGCAATGAGCCTTTCGGCTGGAGCATTGTCGGCCCGTGCCTTTTGCATCTCGCGGCGATAGCGGCTCTGATCCGCCAGCAGG
>JASLZG010000092.1:250-5621 GCA_030754995.1 Lentisphaeria bacterium | reverse complement strand
CAGTGGATCGTCCGCCTTGACGAGATCGCCAACCTTGACATCGACGCGCTCGATGTAACCGTCGAACGGCGCCGGGACGTACATGACGTCCTCGCTCTCCACCACGAACGGCGCTTCGACGCGGTAGTCGGCCTTGCCGAAAAAAAGCACGGCAAGCGCCATTACGACGATCATCGCCAGCACTTTAGCCCAGGTATGCTCGACCCCGATCAACGACTGCAGCTGCCGTTTCAGCGCCGCGGTCCAGCGGGCCCCGAACCAGCGGTCGAGCCGGTGCAGGTCGTCGAGGCGCCGGGCGCTCTGGTCGGCGCACAGCCGCAGCTGCGCCGCCTCGGTCTCGGTGAATGGCGTGGCATTACGCTCGAAAGTCAGCACCGCAACCGCACCGGACTCGATCCGCAGGGGCACGGAACAGATGTTGTCGACCCCCTGGGCCCGCGCGAAGGCCTCGTGATCGCGGCTGACGTGGCGAACGCCGGGCGGTTCGGGAAAAATGATTTCCTCATCCTGTTCCAGGCACTCTTCCATCGCCAGTTCCAGGGCGTTGATGACGTTCGCCTTGCGCTCGAACTTCTCGGTGCGGCTGATCGCTTTCACCTTTATATACCGGCTGTCCGACCAGCCGAGGCTGACGCGGTCGCAGTGAAAGCGTGTGGTCAATTCGTTGCAGGTGGTGAGCGCCGCTGCCAGGAACCGGTCCTCGGCATTGACCAGCACCATGAGATCGAGGGCGCCGGCGAACTTTTTGACATCGTTACGGGCCTGCACCAGGGCACGGGTCGACTGGTAGATGTCCGGCAGGTATACCATCAGCCGCAGGCGGGCGAGGACCTCACGCACTTGCTCCTGTGCTACTGCGACGAGCAGGAAAAGGGCAACGCAATTGTTGTGTGTCTCTTCAAGGACAAACTTGACGCCGATGCCGAATTCATTTTTTCTCGCGGGAACCGGACGGATGGCAAAGCCTTCGTTGGAACTGGTGTCGGCGAGTTCGTGGCTGATGCCTGCAAGCAGGCGGTGCTGGCTCTCATGCCCCTTGGCGGGTGAGCCGCAGACGATTCGCCACTTGCCCGCGGATTCCTCACCGCCGTCCTCACCCTGCAGCGCCACTTGCCCGGCGGCGGCGCCGACGACCTGGCTCATGATGTCGATGCACTGTTGCCAGAATTCGGCCGGCGTGCCCTGGTGGCGGTACAGATCCGCCAGCGAAGACAGGGCGTCCTCGAGGCTTTCGTCGGTCAGCATTTCAGCATGTGACGCCATGTTCTTGACTGGTGTATGCGATACCGTGACAGGTTCAGTCGACCGTGTGCAGCGTGGCCGCGACGCCCGGCGGTACCGCGCCGTCGGTGTTGTCGAAGACCGCCCGGATGCGCCGCAGTCCGCTGGCCTGGTCGACGACCGGTGAAATGAAGGAAACCTTGCCCTCGATCTTCTTGCCGCTGCCCTCGACGGCCAGTTGCACCGGCTGTTCCAGGGCCAGGCCGGCGGCTGCTTCCGGCTCGACATTGGCGATGAAATAGAAGCGGCTTATATCGACGATACGCACCAGTGCCTGGCGCGGGTCGCAGTTGGCGCCGACCTCCAGGTAGATCTCTTCAACGATGCCGTCGACCGGCGAGAGGATGTTGCGCATGGACAGCTGTTCTTCCGCCAGCTCGTACTCCAGTTTTTCGCGTGCCTCGGCGATCTCGAGTTGCTGGAGCTCGAGCCGGCTCAGGTCTTTCTGCAACTCATGCTGGTCCACGGCAATGTCGTACTGCACTTTTTCCAGTGCTTCGGCGGTACGCAGCCGCTGCAGATCGGCGCCCGCGGTCTTGTGGGCCAGTTCTTTCTGGTCCACTTCATCCTGGCTGATCGAGCCGGTACTGGTAAACAGTTCGCGGGTGCTGTCGAGGTCTTTTGCGGCCAGGCTCTCCGTGGCGATCGCCGATTCCAGTGCCGCCTTGTCTTTCCAGGCGAGCTCGCGACGCTCGATGTCGAGCTTGGTCTGCACCGAGCCGGCCCGTCGCCGTGCCGCTTCCAGTAATGTCTTGTCTTCCCACACGAGCTTGTAGCGCCGGCGTTCCAGCAGGGCGTCTTCCTTGTGCAGTTCGATCAGCACTGCACCGGTGCGCACCGTCTCGCCTTCCTCGAAGTGGATGACGGCAATCTTACCGGGCACGGTGGCGCTGAGGATGGCGTCGTGGAACGGTTCGGTGATGCCTTCAATGCCCACCCCGGCAGCGGCGGTGCCGCTGGCGGCAGCCAGCGTCGTGAGCGTCATGGCAATGATCCGGATCAATTTCCCGATGTTTCTCATTTCTCAACCCGGAAGCCATGGGCCTGCAGGAGTGTGCCTTCGATAGTTGCCAGGGTCAGAATCGCTTTCTGGAAGTCGATTCGGCCGCGCATCTCCGATTGCCTGGCCTCGAACAGGTCTTCCTCCGCCTCGAGGATGCGCCGGGAATTGCTTCTGCCGTTCTTCAGGAGCTGCTGCTCGTCATTGAGCACGCGCCGGTTGAGCTTCGTCACCTCGGCCAGTGTCTGCATTTGCTGGTAGGTCGTGTCGATCCGGCCCACCACTGTATCGATGGCATTGCCGAGCTCGATCTCGAGGCGCTTGAGATTGAGGATTGCCTGCTGCTGGCGCAGCCGCGCCGCTTCAAGCTCGCTGCGTGCCTGCCGCTTGCCGATTGCCATTTGGAACTGCAGGAGCACTGACCAGTCGCTGGTCGTCTCGTCGACGAGGAAATCATGACTTTCGCGAAGTTCCTCGTCGAGGCCGTTTTGTCCGTAGGTAGCGACCAGGTCGAGGCGCGGCCATTGCATATTGTCCGCCACGATCAGACGGATATCGGCTTTGCCCAGCTCCAGCTTTTGCACGACGTAATCCGGATTGTGCTCGAGGGCCCGCTGCATGACCGTGTCGCGATCGAATTTTTGTTGCCCGGTATCAGGCCGGTCATCGGCGACGTAGGTGTTGGCGGTCACCGGCTCGGACAGCATTGTGCGGAACCGGTTGACGGTTTCCGCCAGGTTCTGTGCAGCGGCGGTGCGCTGGGCCACGCGCATGCGCAGGCCGAT
Source organism: Lentisphaeria bacterium (assembly GCA_030754995.1). GTDB lineage: Bacteria > Verrucomicrobiota > Lentisphaeria > JABSQK01 > CAJWLW01 > CAJWLW01. The sequence continues at coordinate 2,555 of JASLZG010000092.1, read as the reverse complement.
GTCGGCCTGTTCGACCTCGAGGTCCCCGATCTTATTGAGCTCCAGCCGCTTCACCTGGTAGTCATACAGGGTGCGGGCCATTGCGACGGACTCGGTGCGCAGCTTGATCTCGTCCTGTGCCAATACCAGGTCCCAGTACAGCGATTCGGCCTCTGAGACCATCGACAGCGTCGTGCCGCGCAGTTCCTGGTGGGCGATGTCGGAGTCGCGTTCGGCCAGCCGGACGCGGGCCCGGGTTACATCCGTACCGCGATTCTGCAGCAGCGGTTGGGTGATCGTGAGGCTGGCGTTGGCCTGGTACTGGGACTGCATGTCGGTCAGTGAATTGCGCAACCGCCGCACCGAGTATGCAGCCTCGTACCTGGTGCCGGAGTGCAGCAGTCCGCTGACGCCAAGATCCATGGTCGAATTTCTTTCCTCGTACAAATCCAGGTTGTTGCGCCGGAAGAGGTCCTCGGTCGTATTCTGTTGCAGGCTGTCCGCGTATTGTCCCGAGATCGACAGTACCGGGTCAAAGGCGGCTTCTTCGCGAACGACCTGTTGTGCGGAGACGTTCTTTTCGAGCCGCCGCACCTGCAGGGACTGGTTGGCCGCGAGGATTTTGATGAGAAACGCCTCGCGGGTGAGTTGCGTCTGGGCCCTGGCCAGGCCTGTGATGGCGACACCGGCGAGCACGGAGAGCATTGTAATGCGACCCATGGAAAATGGTCCGTAATAGATTCAAGTGTCAAAATTAAGGGCAAACTTCTAATCTACACAACTTTAACGGAAGTTCCCAGTGCTGCCGCTTCTCCCGGCATCCACGTCGGGCCGCCAGGCCGTGGTCGCGATGATTCGATACTTTCGGTACGTGGGCACTGGGATCTTCAATCACAGGCAATATCTTAGCGGTACAATCCGAACATTGAGCCGCAACTCTCGCCTTACGCCAGCACAGGAGGATCGGATGAGTGGTGATTCGAATAACTACCGCGGGGTCTTTACCGTGTTGTCGGTGCCGTACACCGATGACTTTGCCATCGACACAGCGGTACTGGAGACCGAAATCGACTTTGCAATCGACCATGGCATACATGGTCTCGTGATCGCCATGGCGAGCGAAATCTTCCGCCTGGCCGATGCCGAACGCGATGCGCTTGTCGCCGCCACCGTGCAAGCCGCCGCTGGTCGCGTGCCGGTGATCAGTAGTGTCGGTGCCGAAAGCTTCGTACAGGTGCAACGCCATGCCGAGGCCGCCAGCGATGCCGGCACGACCGGGGTGATTGCGATTCCGCCGACACTGGTCGAATGTGATGCGGATGCGCTGCGACGGTATTACGAGTTGTTGCTTGAGGTTGTCGATGGTCCGGTCTTCATACAGGATGCCAGTGGTTACCTCGGCAATTCAATTCCGTTGCAGTTGCAGATCGATCTCTACCTGGAGCACCCCGACCGCATCAAGTTCAAGCCTGAGGCACAGCCGGCCGGCGAGACGATCTCGAAACTCTACGACGGTACCGGCGGTGCACCGATTTTTGAGGGCATGGGTGGGCTGACGTTGATCGACAATTATCACCGTGGCATTTGCGGCACCATGCCGGGGGCGGACATGTTGTGGGCGATCATGCCTCTCTGGCAGGCCCTCGAAAAAGGCGACGTGGACACGGCGCAACGCATTCAGGGGCCACTGTCGACGCTCGTTGCGATGCTTCACAACATCGATGCGTTCATATTCGTCGAGAAGCTGTTTCTGCACGAGCAGGGTATTTTCCCGAACACCCTGGCTCGGCTGCCGGCCGGCTACACCCCGGATGAACAGTCGCTCCGCGAGTTCATGCGCCTGTTCAATGTGCTCAAGGACACCTGCGGCGTTGCCTAACCTTGCGTCCATCGTCAGGGCCGCAGACCCGAGGAGTGAATCGACCAAATTCGCTCTGAGGTCCCCTGTCTGTGCGTCAAGACTCCAGTTTCCGAGATCGCACTGTGAGTACAGGCCCCAAGTCCGGGTCCCTTCATTCGCGCGCGCACCAGGGCACGACCGTCGCAGCCCCGAGCCAAAGCCGGCGGATCGATCGAGGCTAGCTTAGGACGATGCAGCCGTCGTGAGCGGTTCCTATCTCGATGTTTTCGTCCAGGTGAGCCGCCGTGACGATCAGGATCAGCGTACCATCCTCGGCCAAGGATACGTCGGGTTGCTGAATCGTTTCGCTGCCGAGTTCGGCAGCCAGGGACGCACCTGCCAAAAGTCCAGCATGACGCCAGGTCCACGTCGATGGCTCCCCGTTCGGCAGCGCGGCAAACACTTGCATCGTTGAGTTTGCGAAAT
>JASLZG010000092.1:0-240 GCA_030754995.1 Lentisphaeria bacterium | reverse complement strand
TTCAAATGCCAGGCACTCGACGATGAGGTAGAGCGTTCCATTCTGCGTGAACAGGGTCGGATTGTTCAGCATTGCGCAGTGACTGAGCGGCAGATCTGCGAGCTGATCAAGCCGCACATCGGGCTCGTACACGTCTGCTGTCCCGGTCACGCCGAGCACGGCTTCGGGAGCGCTGGTTAGCTCTCCTGGGGACTCTGCTGCGGCTACACGGACGGTCCAACCTGTGGCGAACTTCGGATT
>JASLZG010000091.1 GCA_030754995.1 Lentisphaeria bacterium | reverse complement strand
GGCTTTCAGCACGATGGGATCCCCCTGTTCACTTCCGTCCCCAGAACGTGTTATTGGCGCCCGTCCCAAGTTGGGCCCATGGATCCAGCGGAGTTACTTTCATGTATCGGACACTGCCATCGCACCACAGGATGTTGACGCCATCCGAGTGGCGGGCATGCGGGACGTTATTGCAGCAGCCACTGTCGGCATCGGTGGCGTTGTTGGCACCAGCCGTGTAGTCGGTCCGGTAGGCCGCATCCAGTGTCAGAATGGTCGTGTCGGGCATCAGCAGCTCGGCCAGCCGCGCCGGCGGCGTGTCGAGAACGTTGCCCTCATATCGGTAACTGGTCCCGATATTCCAATAGTTGTATCCGTAGGCCGTGAAGAAATACCTGTAGCTGACTGATTGCGAATCGAAGTACGCCCGCATTTCCGGAGTCGTTGGGCAAAAAAAACTGTCGGTTGCCTTCAGGTATTCCTCGTCGATATACCTCGACCATTGGTACGGCGCGCTGCCGCCTTCGAGATAGTTCCGATAGTACGGCACGTGGTACTCGTTCGAATCATCGGCGTACATCAGCATGCTCAGACCCAACTGCTTCTGATTGCCGACACAACTGATCTGGTGCGCCCTGCCCTTGGCCTGGTTGAGCGCAGGCAGCAGCATGGCGGCAAGAATCGCGATAATCGCGATCACCACGAGCAGTTCGATCAAGGTAAATGTGCGCAGTAGTACGCCGGGGCTGCCAGTGTTCTGCATCAAACACTATACCGCGGGCGAACGATAAATCGACAGCGGCCACGCCTCGCGCTTGACGGACGTGACGGACGTGGCGGCCGCTGCGCAAGCAGTGCCTGCCGAGGCTGTTCGACCTGCTATTTCTGCATAAGCACGGCGACGTCCGTGCCGGTCCCGGTGAAGACAGCGCTGGAATTGAGCACCGACATGCGGCTGCCGGCAGCCTGGGAGAAGTCGATGTCATAGATGATAATCTGGCTGTTTCCAGCGCCGAGGTTACCGCCCGACCACAGGACCACGACCTCGTGACTGAAGTCGCCGTCGAGGTCGGCTGTATCGACCGCCACGGCCAGGCCGGGGCCGGCCTTGTACTCGCTCTGATAGGTGGCGCTCTCGTCGAAAAGCTCGAGGAACCCAATGTTCGCCCCGTCTTCGACCAGGGCCACGAACTCGTCGAAAACGTCGTCGTCGAAGTTGGCCGCGGCAATCGCCACCTGGCCACCGTTGCGATTCGCGCTGTCGAACTGATTGCTCACGGAGCCGACGGCGGTGCTGCCTTGATAGGCGATCGAATGACCTTTCAGGCTGATGAACTGTCGATCGTTGGAAACTATAATGTTGGCCGCGGTGCCGCTGCGGTCGAAACAGCCGGTGTCGACACCGGAGAACGTGCCGTTGCGGTTGCTCGAGTCGTTGACGAAGGAACCGTTGCTTTCGTGCATCCAGACATCGTTGTCCGCGCCGGCGTTGACATTGGCGCGGGCGTCGCGCACGGCGACCACCTCGAGCGCGAGATCGCCGTCGAGATCGCCGAGAGCGATGGCGCGGAAACGGCCGGAGCGATTCGAGGTGTCAAGAAAATGGCTGCTGCTGAGCGGTTCGTAGAAGACCAGCTCGGTCTCCCAATCCGCCCCAACGCCGTCACCGACACCCTTGATATTGGCGACTACCACTTCATCCTCGGCGTCGCCATCCAGGTTGCCGGCAACGATGTCCGTGAATTGGCTGTTGGTGAAATTGCTGGTGTCGGCGAACAGCGTCCCGGCGCCGAACTCGAAGTAGTACAAATCGCTCTCGCTCGGACCGGCAAGGCGTATGGCGACAACCTCATCGGTGCCGTCAGCGTCAAAGTCACCGGCCGCGACTGCCGCCAGCACGTTGCCACTGAGGTTGTTCGAGTCGGATACGAACGAGGCATCGGCACCGTAGTAACGCAATTCCGTCGTATCGCCCAGGTCGGACGAAACCACGATCCCCACCGGCTTCGACAACATTTCCCCGAAATGCGCCACAATGAATGCCGCGCAATCGGCCCCGCCGACCGCGTCCGGGCAAACGGTTTCGGCCACGACCAGGGATGCCGCAGTGGTCTCGACCTGGGCAATGAAATTTTGAAGGGAGGTCGGTGCCGGTTCAGCACATATCTGGACGAAGGCGTCGGCCAGGATGTCTTTGCAGTCCGTGCATGCCATACCGCTTGTGCCGATCATCAGCGTCATTCCAGTGATCAACATGGTCCTGCGTAACAGCTGCCTTTTCATGGTGTTATACCCTTTTGGTTTGTGTGAACGGATCAAGAGAATTGCCGTTGGCAGGCAACAATCCCCCGCCGCTTTGAACTTACGTTATATATAAATTTTCCGCAAAATGCAACCCCCCGAATGACAAATTTCGGTATTTAGTCGCCGTCAACAAGCTGGCGCAGGTATGCGACTTCTGCGGCGATCCGGCCGAGGTCAGCCGTCGAGGGATCCATCGACTTGAGGTATTGCGCGTGGACACTGATCGGGCCGTCGAAGTTTCGTTTCTTCAATTCGCCCATGACCAGCGGCCAATCCACCAGTCCCTCGCCGGTCGGCGGCCACAGGAGCTCGTTCGTCACCCGGCCGACTGCCACTTTGCAGGTCACATCTTTGATGCCGATGGCCGACAGAAATGGCGTCACCATGTCGAGTGCATCGGCCCAGGGCTCGCGGGTCAACCACAAATGACCGGTGTCGAGGTAAGCGCCGAGGTGCGCCGGGTCCTGATCGCGCAACAGGTTGGCCAGGACTGCCGCGCCATGACCGATGCAGCCTTGATGCGTGTGATACATGATCTTTACATGGTGTCGGCGGCCGAGCTCACCAAACGCCGTCAGCGCCCGGCGGATCGTATCGATCTGTGCCGCATACGGCGAGCCGTCACGATAGTAGTAGCCGATCTTGAGCCTCGGCACCCCGGCAGCACCCGCCGCTGCAATCAACGCCTCGGTCTCCGCCGCTGTCGGATCGATAAAATCAGACGGGGCGGTGACCAGCGGCACGGACAGGCCGCCGTCGGAAAGCTGCCTGACTACCGCCGCCAATCGGTCGCCAGCGGTCGCCGGTTCGACCAGGTAGCCCGGCCGCACGCACAGGTCAAAGCCGTCAACCTCCAGCGTGCGCGCCAGGGCTTCGAGTTGCGCAATTGTCTGAACTGTCGGGCGCTTGTTGAAGTAGACGAAGTCCACGGCAGTTGATCCTGGGTCCAGGGTGAATTGGGATTGCAGGTGCGAGCCGTTACTATACAGGGCCTGCTCACCATTCCACGACAAGGACATCCAAATGATCGTAACCACGCTCGGTACCAGCCACGGTGATCACACCTATTGTCGATTCAATTCGTCGACCCTCATCGAGGTCGGGGAGCAACTGTACCTCATCGACGCAGGGGCGCCGGTCGAGGCCCTGTTGATCCGTCAGCAGAAGCGTTTTTCGGCATTACGGGGCATCTTCATCACCCACATGCACGGAGATCACATCGGCGGTCTTCCCGGGCTGATCAAGCTGCTGCTGAAATACCGGGAACCGGGTCAACACACCGACATTTTCCTGCCCGATGCCGACGGTGTTCCGGCGCTCACCGCCTGGCTGCAGGCCATGTACCTCGACCTGGCGGTGCCGACAATCGATATTGATGTCACCGCCGAAGGCGCCGTGTACAGTGATGCGGCGGTTCAAATCTCAGCCGTGGGTACGCAACACATCCAACGCCGTCTCGCGGATCAACCGCTGAGTTTTGCCTACGTCATCGAGGCGGAAGGGAAACGGATCGTTTACACCGGCGACGTCCACCCGGATTTTTCCGATTTCCCCCCGATTGCCCGCCACGAGCCTTGCGATCTCTGCGTCTGCGAAGCGACCCATTACGACATGGCAGCGGCGTTGCCGATCCTCGCCGATTGTCCGATCGGCAAATTGGTGTTCAACCACATCAGCAACCAGTGGCACGGCGACGGCGAGCAGCGGCTGCGAAAGATGATCGATCAATTGCCGTTCCCCTGTGCCATCGCCCACGACGGCAATGAATTCGAGGTCTGACCCGGGTTGTTCGAGGCCGCGTCAGCCGAACTGCTGCGGGATGATGCCGCCGCCTTGAAGCTCCGGCACATGCCGCCAGCGGGCCCCGTACAGACCGCCTTCCGCATCGAAGACCCGGCCGTCCGGCAGCATGTATTGGTTGGGCGTCGAAGGTTGTTGCCCGGACATCAGTTCCGGCAATCGGTCGCGGTCTGCCGCCAGCTGCTCATGCACCTGCTGCCAATTGAAATCGCGGAACAGTGCCGCCCGCATCGTTGCGCAACGCTCAGCCTGCGCCGGCTCCTTCGCCAGGTTGGTATTTTCATCCGGGTCGTTGATCATGTCGAACAACAAGGGTTCGCCTGCCTCGATCTCGACGTACTTCCAATCGCTGTCGCGCACCATCCGCATGGCGCGATGGGGTTCGTCCTCCGGCGCACCGATGGCGCCCCGGGCGCGGACGCCGTACGCGTAAAAAGCGCTCGGCGCAAAATCTCGCGGCGCCGCCGCCGCGTCCGGGGCCGCCAGCAACTGACTGCAATCGAGGCCGTCCAGGCCGTCGGGAACCGGCAGGCCCGCCAGCGTGCACGTGGTCGGAAAGAGATCCATGAGCGAGATGGGATGGCGGACACGGTGGCAACCTTCGAGAATGCCCGGCCCGCGCATCAGAAGCGGCACACCGACGGACGGTTCGAAATACACGCCCTTGCCCCAGAGCCCGTGGACCCCGGCCATTTCACCGTGGTCACTGGTATAAATGACGATGGTATTCTCAAGGCAACCCGCCGCCTCCAGGCCACCGAGCAGCTTACCGATACAATCATCGACGAAATCCACACAGGCATAGTACGCCTCGCGCGCCCGCCGGGTTTGTTCGTCCGTGAGACCGTCGCCAGTCTCGCCGCATGCCATCAACTGAACAAATGGATCCAGGGTCTCGCGGTGGGTCGCGGGCACATCGAGCGCCGGCACCCGGTCCCGGTACCGGTTGATGTATCGTCCCGGCGCCGTGAACGGCGAATGCGGCCGCGAGTACGAGGCGCAGGCGAACCAGGGAACGTCCGGTTCCCGGTCGCGGTGCTCGAGGACAAACGACAACGCCTCCCGGGTCACGACATTATCCTGCAGCAGACTCTCGGGAATCTCGGTGATCCCGGCGCCGGGCGCACCGGCATATGACGGGAAGTAATCGATCGGATCCGGCTGGTGCCCAAGGCCGTGGCGCAGGTCTCCATAGGGCCGGACCTGGAAGCCCTGCATCTGGTCGCGGCCGCCGAAGTGCATCTTGCCGATCAGCCCTGTCCGATAGCCGTGCGCGGCAAAGTGTTCCGGCCATGTCACGTGTTCGGGGAAAATAATCCAGTGATTGTTCCACGCCCCGCAGCGATGCGCCTCGCGCCCGGTCAGCATGCACATGCGCGATGGTGTACAGACCGGTGATGCGCAGCTGGCGGTGTCGAACTGAACGGCCTGCCCGGCAAGCCGATCCAGATGCTGAGTCTGCACGACCGGGTCGCCCGCGAACCCGGCGATCCGCGGCGCGTGCTGGTCGGTCATGACCAGGAGAATATTGGGCTTTCGGTGATCCGGCATGATTGGTCAGTCGATGGTCTGTGAACTGTTACATTAACACCGCGGCATGCCTTCTGCCGTTGGCAAGAGTCGACCTTCAGCCTCGAGGCAGCGGCGATGATGAAGAGCTGCCATTAGACATCAAATAGATCCGTCGGTAGTGTATAGGCGCCCGCATACTGTGCCGCGCAGCACTGACAAAAAACTCATGGTGATTCCTTGATTCCAGACCCATTCCACGGCCGGCAGCGAACGTGAGGATCATCTTTTTCACCGACGTGCACCTTTCCGAGGGAATCGATTCCCTGGAAGGGTTCGACCGTGCCCTCGAAGCCTTCGAGCAGGAAGCACCGGACTTGATGATTTTCGGCGGCGACATGGGCCTGGAGCCGTCGGCCGTTCCCGAGTACGAAAAGCGGATTGAACAATCAACGACCCCGGTCATTTTCTGCTACGGCAATCACGAGCTGGAAAACGGCTTCCTGACCCTCGACCGGATCGGCCGAAATTCGTCGTTTCACCAACTGCCCGGCGCCAATATCATGGTCGTCGACGCGTGGAAACACCAGCAACCCGATCCGGCCACGCCACTGGTCAACTGGTTCGAGATCATCGACGACTCCCAGGTCGACTGGATGCAGGAACAGTTGGCCGGCGTTGCCCGCGACGAACCCCTGCTGGTGGTGACCCATTGCCCATGGAAAACGGCTGTTGACCTGGGGAAGTTTGACGGTTATGATCTGTGCAATGCCGGAAAAGCCCTGGCGCTGATTCGGGATTTCAAACACGTCAAGATCCTGAGCGGGCACAGGCATGAAACCGCTCGAATCTACGACGGCGACATCGAAATGATCATGACCAATGCCGTCTGCGGCTGGTGGTGGGAGAACGGCATTATGAGTATCAGCACCGACGGCTCACCGCCGGGTTACCGGCTGATCGAAATTGCCGGCACCGGCGAGATCACGACCATCTTCAAACCGCTGTTCGACAAGGCCTTCGGCGAGGTGGGCCTGTTTACGACCGCCGCCGGCGAGACCTGCCTCAACGTCTACGACGGCTCAGCGAGAACCAAGGTCTTTCTCGACACCGAGCGCCTCTCCCAGATCAAGCTCACCGACCGGATCAAGGGGGTTCGGATCGATCATTTCTGGATGTTGCCCGGGGAGCGCCTGGGAACGGAGTTGCGAATCACCGTCGAATACGAAAACGGCCGGGCAGTGACCGCGACGCTGCCGGCCGATCATCAGCCATGGAAACCATATTAGCCATGAACGAACGAAAAACACGCGTCGGCCTGGTCCGGATGGATACGCACACCATGTACATCGGTTGTATCATGGAAGACCACGACCCGATGCTGCTGCACGGACCGATGCCGTGCGGACGGCGCACAAGAGCGGCAAGGCGACCGCTGTCGAATCAACAACGAACTGAAGGCCAATTGCGATGAGCGCGACATACGAATGGATATTCTTCGATTACGGTGGAACGCTGACGGTCTACGACGACCCCGCCGAAGTGCCGGACATTCCAGCAGATACCGACGGCCAGGCACTCACCGACTGGTTTGCGGCCATGGACTACAAAATCGCCGCGACGGCACCTGAACTGCAGCAGGTTTTCCAGCGCGCTGTCGACGCCGATGAAGGCGAAGCGAACCAGGTTGATTGGGCTTGGAACGAAATGTTTTACGTGCACCGTATGCGACGGATCTACGAGCAGCTTCAGATAGCGCCGCCACATACGGATCAGGAGATGTCAGCTGCCTGGCATTTCTGTTTCTGGCAGATCTTCAAGCGCACCGGCAAGCGCGCCTGTGAAGGCGTGATCGGGACCCTGACAGAACTGGGCAAACGCGGCTACCGCCTCGGTGTGTTGTCGAACAACAACGGCTACGTTGCCGACACGCTGGCGTACAACCAGACGCTGTCATTCTTCGAGATCGTTCTCGATTCTGCCAGGGAAGGCCGTGAAAAGCCGGATCCGGAAATCTTCCGAATCGCGGCACGACGCGCCGGGGTGCCGTGCGACAGGATCTTCTATGTGGGTGACAGCTACCCGTGCGACGTCATCGGCGCCACGAATGCGGGTATGGGCGTGGCGTGGCTCGGCGGAGATGAACGCCCGTTGCCGGCGGGCGCCGTGAAGATCGACAGGTTTGCAGAGCTGCTGGAGCATCTGCCAGGCTGAATTTTTCTTCCGACGGCCGAATCGGCGATTACTCCAGCTGTACCCGTTCGATTTTTGCCGTGGCCTTTTGAGGAGGCGACCAATGACAATTTGCCGAAGAACGACGGTGATCGTGATTGTTTTGATCGGCCTGACGCTCTCGGGTCGTTCAGCGACACTCGCGTCGGCCCTGGCGGACACCGAACGATTGATCGAAGGCGTTCACTACACATACGACATCGAACCGAACTCGGTAACCGATCCGGATCACACCAAGCTGACCGACGGCAAAGAGACGGTCGCCGTCTGGTTTCCGAAACCCTTTAATTCGGTCACCGTCGACTTCGATCTCGGCAGCAACTACAAAGTCACCCGCGTCGAAGTCGATGCCCACCGCGCCGGCACCCGGTCCCGCGTTCGCAATATGCAGCTGTTCACCAACTCGGGAACGGGTTATACACTGGTGGGCATCATGCAGAATCTTGCCGGTGCCGATTACAATCTGAAACTGCAGCGCCAGCCGGCTGCAGGGGTTGCGCCCCTGGCACTGATCTCCAAGACGCCCCTAACCTTCACCTTTGACAACATCGACAGGGAATGCTATCAGGTTCGCCTCTGGCACCAGGACGCGTACGGTCCCGGACCGCATTGGGGGTTGGCGGAAGTGAGGATCTACGGTGCCCCCATCACCGAACAGCTGCCGTCGACAGCGAGTTCCCCTGAGGCACAGGCCGCGGCACTCGAGCCATATTCCGTACCGGATACCGGAGGGCAGCTGCTCTTCCGTGAAGGAAATTTCGACCGCGATCCGGAGAAGGAGCTTCTCCTTGCCAACCCGTATGTCACCCTGGTCATCGAACCGTCACTGGGTGGGGTCGTCGGCAGCTTCTCCTACCGGGGCGTTGAGTTCACCCAGCCGAAGAACCCGCAAGCACCCGGCGGCGGCGGCGGGTTCCTCAGTGATCATGTCAGCAGTCAGTCCATCGACGGCGACTGGTTCAATGCAGCCTATGGCTACACGGTCACCGAGGAGACGAGGGACAGAATCAGCGTCCGGCTCTCCGCAACGGGCAAGACCGACTCCCTGAAGTACCTCACTTTCAACAAGACGATCACCATCCGGCGCGATCGCAGTGACGTACAGGTCGACTACGACATCGCCCTGGATGAGAAGGCGACCGTACCGTTGCCGTTCGCCTTCTGGTTTCACAACTATGTGGGCACGCGGGCAGCCACGCCCGGACAATCAAAGAGCCGCCGCTCGACCTTCTACGTACCGGAAGATTCCGGAATTCGGAAGCTCCACTGGCCGACCGAGAAGCGGTCCGATGCCTGGTTCAATAATACGGTACGCGGCTGGGCCGGCCTGGCCGACAGCGGGCGGAACATCGGCCTGGTCTTCGGATTCGACTACCGACACCTGATGAACGTTTACAGTTGGGGCGCCAAAAGCAACAACGCTCTGCCGACGCTGGAATGGCGTTTCAACGAAATCTCCGTGCCGGACGGGAGCTCGTTCAAAACAACTTTCACGATCACCCCGTTCCACAGCCTTGACAGAATTTCCGGCGCCGGACCTTCCATGGTGGGTACGATCAATTACGAGGCGGCGGGCGACCCGGCTCCCTCGAGAGTCACTGCCACCGTAATCTCCGCTGCCGCCCGGGGAGCCACGGCGATCCTCCGGCACCGGCTCCTGCCGGTCGGCAACTGGCAGAACTTGTTGACAAAAGATGTGACGCTGGAAGTCGACAAGCCGCTCAACATCACCGCTGATTTCACGGCGAAGAGTGTTGGTACGCATGTCTTTTCACTGATCGTCGAAAAGGCGGGCGAAGAACTGCTTGACCTGGAGGAGCCGATCTCGATCGGCGAACCAAAGGACGACTATGTCCTGCGGCCCAAGATCCAACAGCCCCGCACCGCGAGTACCCGCGTCAACGTGCAGTACACATCGATGGATTACGAGACCCCGCATGTGAAGTGGGCCAGACCGTATCACGGCGGCAAGATCAAGGCGCTCGTTTTGATCGACGGACGCTACCAGCGCGAAGTCATCGAGCTGGCCCAGCGCATGGACCTGGACTTTGACAGTACGTTCCTCTATCGGACAGACGTCGGCGAGTCCCTTTCCGACTACTACGGAAAGACGACCGTCGATGACCTCGACCTCGGCCTCGCGAGATTGCTGAGCGAAAATCCCGACTGGCAGGTGCTGGTCATGGCCGGCCACATGTTTCGCTATTTCAACGAAGACCAGCGGCGGCACGTCGAGCAGAAAGTCAAGGATGGCGCCGGCCTCGTCGTCGTACAGCCGGACATGACGGACCCCATGCCTTCACTCTCGCCACTGCTGAGACGGGGAGACCTGCACCCCAGGGGTGGTCAATGGACCAGGACGAAGGACCATTTCATCACCAACGGCATCCCGTGGCGCGCGCTTCCCGATGCCGCGGAGTGGTATCCATACGAACTCGCCGAAGCGGCCGAACTGCTCGCCTCCGTGAAAGACGACCCGCTGCTGGCCGTCCGCGAATACGGCAAGGGGCGTGTCGCCGCACTTTCCTACCGGTCGGGCGACACGAGAATATCCGAGGATTCCGTCGGCATCTTCTGCGGCCTGACGCCCTTCATGACCAGTCGTCGTGCCGACGATTTCATTCCATATCCGACGTTTGATTACTACGAATACCATTTTTCTCTGCTCGCCCGGGCTATCCTGTGGGCGGCGAAGAAAGAGCCGGCGCTGCGGGTCGACAAGATCGAGGCGACGGCCGAGCGTGTCACGATCAATCTGGACAACCGGGGCAACGATCTAAGTGCCACCCTCGAAATGACTGTGACCGATAAGTACGGCAACGTCCTGGCGAAACCATCGCCTGTATCCATGCGGATTGCGGCCGGCAGGAAGGCCGTCGAACTGCCGGTGCCTGTCAGCCTGGGCAGCGGTGTCAACCTCTTCGATGTGTTCCTGCGGAATGAGCAGGGGCAGGTCATCAACTGGGCCTCGACATCGCTCACGGTGGTCCAGCCAACCACGATAAAGCGCATCACCGACGAGATCGCTCGGGCGCGGGCGGCGCGTCAACCCGGGCCCGTATACCGACCCGGGAGCACAATCGATCTCGAGATCACGCTGGGCGGAGAAATCGATCCGGGCCTCTCACTTGCGGTGAGAACGATTGACGGCTTCGGACGAGTAACCGCCGCCAGGGAAATACCGGTGACATCCGATCTTGTTCGGACATCGTTCGTGGTCGAGAACCCCCGGAGTATGATGCTGACGGTACACGCCGAGCTGGTGCGGGACGAAAAGACACTCGACATCCACGAAATCCGCGTCCCTGTCGAGTTGCCGTTGCCGGTTAAACCGCACGAAGGCGAGCCGATCCTTTTGGGCTGGAGCCTCCCTTCCTACTACGGTCTGAACAGCTATCTCATTCCATCGTACTTCAAGCTGCTGTCGGAAATGGGTTTCAACGGCATCCTGGTAAGCGGGTACAGTGGGACGACGACCGCCTTCGAAAGCGCTTGGCGCAACAACATGCGGCTGCAGACGCGCGGCCCGAGCATCTTCGTGGAAAGCGGCCCGGAAGGTGCCAAGCTGGAGCACCCGGTGCGTTCCCCGACGCTGGTCAATCCGCAAGGAATGAAGGCCTGGGCGGACGCTGTGGCCCACATCCGCACGTCACCGAACACGTTCGCCATTCAGGCCGGCGACGAAGCTTCGTACGGACGGGGGGTCGACTACGACTTCTCCGATGAAAGTCTGACCGGCATGCGCGAATGGCTGCAGACCGAGTACGCCGACCTCGACGCACTGAACCGGCAGTGGGGGACTGCGTTCGAGGCGTGGGGCGACGTCACACCGTTGACGCTGAAGCAGTCCAGGGCCCGCGGCGACCACAACTACTCGGCCTGGTCTGATCATCGGAGTTGGGGCGAAATGATCGTCGCCGGATTCTACCGCATCCTGGGTGATGCGGTGACCAAAGCGAAGCCCGGCAGTTTCTTCGGCCCCAGCGGCAACCCCGGCGTAGGCGCCTATGGCGGCTATGACTTCTGGCAGTTGAGCAAAGTTCTCACCGGCCTCTGGGCCTACGGCGGGTCCGATGAATTATCTATCTGGTCTCGTGGCAGAACCAAGATTCTGAAGTACTCGACTTTCGGCGGTGTCAACAATCAGCGCGTGCGAAATTACGGCACGCTCTTCACCGGCACCTCGGGCACGGTTGTCTGCGGCACCCAGCGCGTACCTGCCTTCGACTGGACCGACTCACGGGCCGGAGCCGGGTACCGGGCCGCGTGGATTCCCTTGAAGCACGGCATCGGCCGCGCCATACATGAAGCGACACGGACACCGGATCCCATCGCCATTCACTATTCGCGAAACGCTTCCCGCATCGCGTACGCACTCGACCTCAGGAGTGTCTGGCAGGACACACACTGGCAAATCCGAAAGCTCTTCCAAAACTGCGGCTTCGACCACGACTGGATTTCGTATGAGCAGCTGGAAAACGGCGAAACGGAAAACCTGAAGCTTATTTTCCTGCCGGTTTCCTTCACCCTCAGCGACAGGGAGGTTGCCGCCCTCGAGAAATTTGTCCAGCAAGGCGGCGTCCTCGTCGGCGAGCTCGGCATCGGTATCGCCGACGGCCACGGCAAGATCTTGTCACCACAGGAACCAGGACGCCTGGACCATGTTTTCGGCATCACGCGACAGGACAGCAGGATCGCACTGCGGAAGGACAAAACCGTGCGGGAACCGACTGCAACAGGCCTGGAATTCCCCGAGATGCCTTTCAACTACCTGGAATTCGGCGTCGAGGCAGCGGCGGCGGAGGTCCTGGCGAAAGCCAATGAGAACAAGGTGCCGATCGCCTTCGTCAATTCCTACGGCAAAGGCCTGGCAGTCTACCTCGCCTGCGACCTGACGACGAGTTATTTCCTCGCCAACGGCGCCCGCGGTATCGGCAACAATGCGAAATACAGCGCCGCGGCAGAAGCGTTCATCACCGGCCTCTGCGCGACAGCCGGGGCAACACCGCAGCTCGGCATCGAGACCGACAGCGGCGAGCCCGCACCGTTCACCCGGACGGTCATGTTCACGCAGGGCGAAATCAGGTATTTCGGCATTTTACGCGAGCACCGGCTGGCCAAGGATTTCGCAACCGACCCGGTACAGGTGACGCTGACCTTTCCAGGCAAGGGCCATGTCCGCGAGCTTTTCTCCGACACCGACTACGGCTTCACCGACAAAGCGGCGACGATCTTGAAACCCACCACGGTCCTGCTCTACTGCTGGGTACCCTATCGGGTAGAGGGAATCGACTTGAAGCTCTCCAGGCAAAGCGCCGCCCCCGGGGAAGTCATCTCCTATACTATCGCCCTCAACGCCGCTGTCCCGATGAGCACCCACACCCTTCACCTGGCTTTGATCGATCCGGACGGGGAATTGTCGAAACCTTACAGCCGCAACATCACCGCCAGGACAGGCAAGGCGGAGGGGCTCATTCCCCTGGCTCTCAACGACAAGAAGGGCACCTGGAAAATCGCACTCAAGGATGTGACCAGCGGCAGGAAGACGGAGACTCGCTTCGAGGTGAAATAGCACCGTGGCCGCAGCCGCGGCAAAGGCCCAATATCGAGCTGCCGAATGGCGAACTAAATCCCTGCGTCTACGCCCGTATGAGCCGGCCGCTGTCGGCGCTTTCCCGGATCATCCCCATCAAGCGCGCAAAACGCAGACCGACTTCCGGCGGGCAGGGATTCTCGAGCTCGCCGGCGCGCACCTCCAGGAACTGTTCCCACACGCCGCTGCTGTCGGGATAGTCGACCGGCTGGAACTCCTCGTCTTCCGACATCCGCTGTTTCAGGCACTCGCCCCAGATGCCGGTCTGCAGCACCCCGTCCTCGCCGTGGACAAACACCGCGGAGGAACAGTGGGTGGCATCACCCATACCGGCGAGGGAAAACAGGAGGCCGTTGCTGAACCGGCCGCCAACCGAGCTGTTGACTTCGACCGGTGTCCCGCAGTTGTCCATTATGGCGGTCACCTCGAGCATGTCCTCGCCGACCAGGTCAACCACGGTGTTGACCATGTGCGAGCCGGTATCGAAGAGAAAGCCGCCGCCGGAGATCTCCGGGTCCTGCCGCCAGGTGCCGACGGTGAAATTTTTCCAGTTCTGATAGACATGTGCCGCAATCCCGGTCACCCGCCCGATGCGGCCTTCGGCGATCATCGCCTTGGCAGTCTTGACTGCCGGTGACAGGCTGCCGGGGAAACCGACCACCAGCAGCCGGGCGGTCCGGTCGCGGACCGCGATCAGCGCCTCCGCCTCTTCGGCGTTCATCACCATCGGTTTCTCGACCAGCACGTCGATGCCGTTCTCCAGGCACTCCCGGGCGTTGTCGAAATGGAACTTGTGCGGCGTCACAATGAGCGCAGTGTCGACTTCAATGCCGGCCTCAAGCAGCTCGCCGATGCTCTCGAAGAATGGCGGGCACTCCTGGCCGGCATCGCTGAACAGTTTGGCCGTTTGGGCCCTGGATTCCTCGCTCACTTCCACCAGCCCGCTAATCCGGGTGATCTCCGGCCAGGGCAGCATGGATCTCTCGATATGTCCGCGGGCCATGCCGCCGGTGCCGACAATGATTACTGTGGTTTGCATGTGCATGCCTTTTGGGGTTCGCCGGTGTCTGCGGCTGAAGTTTCGGCAATTCGGTGCGAGGCCGCAGTCCATGCACTATACTGGGGGAAACTGTCCCGCCAATCACAAAGGACAAGGCGATGTTGAACACTTTAGTTGTCGGCCTCGGTGCACGAGGCCGAAATATCCTGGAAGAAAATGTTCTCTGTGCTCCCGACTGGAATATCGTCGCCGCGGCCGAGCCATCAGCCGACTGCCGCGAAGCAACCGCCGAGCTGGTGCCTGGGCTGCCGCTGTTCGCCGATTACGGCGAAGCACTGCGGGAAACCGAGTGTGACGTGGTCGTGTTGTACACGCCGGGCCCGATGCACGGCGGGCACATTGCCGCAGCGCTCGAAGCCGGCCGCCACGTGTTGGTGGAAAAACCGTTTACACTGTCGCACCGCGAGGCCATCGACCTGACTCGCCTGGCGGAAGCCGACGAACTCAAGATCGCGGTCGGCCAGAACCTGCGGTACCTGCCGCTGTTCCGCGAGCTGCGCCGGAAAGTGGCGGCCGGCGACTGGGGCAGGATCGGATATGTCGCCACGACGCAAAACCGCTATCGGCCCACGGCCCGCAATCTGAAGGGCATGGCGCACGCCTGGCTGCTGGAGAACGCGGTCCACGAATGGGATCGCTTGCTCGCCGTGGTGCAACAGCGGCCGACGCGCATCTACGCCAGGGAATTCGACACCCCCTGGAGCGACTACCTGCAGGGGGCAACGGACGCCGTGATCGAGTTCGAAGGCGGCGTCAACGCCGTCACCCAGGGCTCGTTCATCTCGCAATCGAACGACTTCCGCTGGCGCATGGACACAGAGGCCGGCA
>JASLZG010000090.1:15349-15601 GCA_030754995.1 Lentisphaeria bacterium | reverse complement strand
TCCATGGTCATCAGCGCATAGGGCCTCAGGTCGCGGCGCTTGAACTCGGGAGTCACCGGCGGGGTGACCAGCACGGGCGTTTTGCCATGGCGCCACGTGTAGTTGATGAGGAAGGTCAGGTGGCTCTGGAAATCCCGCAGGTCTGATCCGGCAGTCAAGCTGTGCATGCCGATGTTCCAAATCACCGCCGACGCCGGGCTGAGCGCCACGTCATCAAGTGCTTCAAAGGTGCGGATCAAAGCGTTTCCAGGC
>JASLZG010000090.1:10492-15339 GCA_030754995.1 Lentisphaeria bacterium | reverse complement strand
GCCGGATAGTCAGATTGAGATTGCCGGCGGCCCAGTCGACGATACTGAGATCGTCGGTCGGATGCCTGGCCGCAGCGATGAAATCATCGACGAGCAGAAAGTCGCTGACAGAATCGAGGTTGGCAGACGGTCCATCGTTCATCAGATCTTCCCTGCGAAGAACCGCAAACTCACCCTGGTGCCGCAGCTGGCCGACGCTTTGGGTAAAGGCCCCGGCGTCCATCGAATCGAGCAAGTAGATATTGATTGGCGGCGCTACCGGATGGTCCCGGACAGCGCACGCCAGCTCGAGCCGGTGTACGGCGGCGTCGGAGAAACCGTAGGTGAAGACGCGATCGTGCGGTGACGCAGGCAGGGGCTTGCGGGCAACCTCGATAATTTGGTCATCGCTGTCATAATAGCGCACGACGAATTCGAGGCGCTCCATGATCGGACGCGAGGTGCTGGGCAGAAATGCTTTTTTGACCGGCTCATAGGTTTTGACGTTTTCGACGTCGTAAGTCAACTGCCACGGCACATCGATCGGCGCGAACACGGGCAGCTCGCCGATATTGAAACGAAGATGAGCATCCTTGGGGGCGGCCCATGTTTCGGGCACCCTCGCGGTTGCGACCCCTTCAAAGCCCTGCGCATCAACGACTTTCATTTTGACTTCGTGCTGTGCCTGCGACGCCAGCAGCACCACCGATGTCCTGGGCGGGTTATACATCACAAGATCATCAATCTGTAGGCGACGCTGCGGGATTTCACGGCCAAAGAGGTGCCGTGACAGGTCGCGCACGGTTGTGGTTACCAACTCGGTGTCGACGCCGGCGAAGCGGATGCGGGTGTCGTATCGCAGCTGGACGCCGGCGTTGACGACGTCGTCGCGATGTTCGACCAGCACCGTGCCTGTCCTGTTTGCTGCGTATAGCCGTCCGCTGTCGATGAAGGTGAATGGCTCCCGATCCCCTGCGTCAACGTCGCGCCAGACCAGATCCGGCATCTGTTCATTGCCGGCTATGATGCCGCCCAATACCAGGTCATGAAACCCGGTCCCGAAGGTGATCGGGCCGGATGACAGATAGCCATAGTTGTTGCGCTTCATGGTTGCCCAACTGCCGGCGCACTGGTCATCAATGTAGAGAAACCAGGCGCCGCTATCGTTGTTTCGCACTGCGAATTCGATGCTCTCGGCCTGATCGACGCGCAACAGGGTGTGCATCTGGAAGCGTCGCAACTGGTGCCTGCCGATCTCTTTTTTGAACGCCGAAATGTTCGTCTCGTTGGGATACACCTGCATCTCGAATCGGAACTGCCCGGGGCGCACACGGCTGGTGAAGCGACGGAAGTGGTCACAGGTCAGCGGCCGTGCGACGACGCTGTTCGCCTTGTCCTTGTGACGGGTGTGGCGCTCGAGCCGCAGACCGATCGGCCGGCGGCGCTGCTGCGAGTAGGTCCGATTGTCCGGGGTCTTGAGCAGGTAGCACTGGATACCCACGGCGGCGCGGTCATCGGAGGTTGACTGTTGCTCCATCTGGTTGATTAGCTTTTTGGTCACGGAAATCTCAACAGCCACGTAGCGGCCGTTGACAACCACCGGGTAGAACGTCATCATGGTCGGCTTGTCGGTGAAGTCGTAGACAGCGACCGATTTGCACCCGTCCCGGAGCGATTCCGGAATATCAAGACGCATGGTGTGATTGGTGCTGAGGGCGGGCAATGCGAGCAGTCGCACGTCCGACTCATCGACGCGCCAGGCGGGTTTCGGTCCGGCCGGGGCGTCGGCGGCGGGCTCGTCCCCGTCGCTGTATGGCGCGGTGCAGAAAAGGCCAATGAGCAACGGTGCGAGTAGGGACAATTGACGCTGGGTTCGGGAAAAAATCTCTGGGACCATACAGTTCGCCCTGATCACGGCTCTCTCAGTAACGGATGTCGGCGGTGGAGGTTAAGCGCAACACTTCGTCGATACTGGTGAGACCTTTCTGGGCCTTGCGCCAACCATCCATGCGGAGGGTGCTCATGCCGTACTTGTAAGCCTCCAGGCGTATCTCTGTGTTGGCGGCTTCGCGACAGATCATGTCCTCGAAGCGTTCGCTGTTGAGGAAAAATTCATAGATCGCCACACGGCCGCGGTAGCCGTTCTGGTTGCATTCGACGCAGCCGGACCCCTTGGTCAACTGGAGGTCGTCCGGCTCCATGTCGAGGGTTTCTGCTATTTCCTCCAGGATACGATCGGACACGTCCTCGTCGGCCACCCGGCAATGCGGACAAATCCGGCGAACAAGCCGCTGTGCCAGGACGGCCCGCAGTGATGAGGCGACCAGAAAATTCTCGCATCCCATATCGACCAGGCGGTTGACCGCCCCGATCGAATCATTGGTATGCAGCGTGCTCAGCACCAGGTGCCCGGTGAGGGCGGCGCGGATGGCGATCTCCGCAGTTTCCGAGTCACGAATCTCACCAACCAGTATGATATCGGGATCATGGCGCAGAATGGAACGCAACGCCGCGGAAAACGTCAGGCCGATGCTGGAATGAATCTGGATCTGACTGATGCCTTCGAGCTGGTACTCGATCGGGTCCTCGACGGTGATCACCTTGCGTTCGGTTTTATTGGTCTTTTCGAGGGCAGCATACAGCGTCGTCGTCTTACCGCTGCCGGTCGGACCGGTCACCAGGACGATGCCGTGCGGCATTTCGACAAGCTGAGAGAAGATACTCATCTGCTCCTTTTCCAGGCCAAGCTGGCCGAGGTCGAAGAAGATGGTGTTGCGGTTGAGGATACGCATGTTGAGCGTTTCCCCGTAGCGCGTCGGCATGATCGACACACGCAGGTCGAACTCTTCGTTCCCGAGGCGGACACGGATGCGGCCGTCCTGCGGCAGCCGTTTCTCGGCAATGTCGAGGTTTGCCATAACCTTGAGCCGCGAGGTGATTGCGGCGTGCAACTCGCGGACGCCGCTGGGCGTCGGAATAACCCGCAGCATGCCGTCAATGCGATAGCGCAACTGGATCTTTTCCTCGAACGGCTCGATGTGCACGTCCGTGGCGTTCATCTCGAGCGCTTCCAGCAAAATCTGATTGACCAGGTGAATGATCGAGGCAGTGTCCTGGCTTTCCTCGGCCAGGTCCTGGTCTTCGTAGACGACTTGCTCGATACGGTCCTGGAGACCGCGGTCCTGGCGGATCTGCATGACCGTCTCGGCACCGAGCCCGTAATACTGCTTGATGGCCCGGTTGATGTCTGAAGGCGTCGCAATGACGGGCTTGACGCGGGTAGCCAGAACCAGACGCATGTTCTCGCGGTCGCGCATGGTCGGCGGATTGCTGAAGGCCACCGTCAGAATACCACCTTCGACGCGCACCGGCATGACGCGATAGTGCATGACGATCTTCACCGGGACCGACTTGATGGACTCTTCCGGGATCTGCTGATCGGCGAGAATTTCGAAGTCGAAGCCGTTGGCGCCGGCGGCGGCACGGAAAATCGATTCCTCCGAGAGGATCTGCATCTCCATGAGTATGTCAGCCGGACCTTTGCCGATCGAACGTCGTTGCTGGCGGCGCACTTGATCCGCCTGTTCGGAAGTGATCTCGCCCTGCTGCTGCAGGATACGAAGGATATCGGTGCGGCCGGAGAAGGTCTCGGTATTGCCAGTTGTTTCAGCCATTCAGGTGCTCCTCAACGCGGTCACGATGCCGGCGGTTCTCACGGCGCGACCTCGACGTTTGCGTCCGTGTCAGCCAGGGGCGGTTCCTCGAGCGTAATCGACATGGACAGTTCAACGCGTGACCGCAGGGCGATCGGAATCTCGTTGCCCGCCTTGTCTTCGACGATGACTTCCTTGCGCGTCACCTTCTTGATAAGGTAGATGTCGAAGTTGGTGCCTTCCTCGATAAATTTACAATCCCGCGGCGGCGGTGGCGGCGGGCCAGGGGCGCCGCCCATGCCCATGTCGCCGAGGCCGCCGCCCATGCCCATGTCGCCGAAACCGCCGCCCATGCCCATGTCGCCGAAACCGCCGCCCATGCCCATGTCGCCGAGGCCGCCGCCCATGCCCGCAACCGGTTCAGGGATGATCGCCTCGACGCAGAGATACGCCAGGCGTTTGCCTTTTGGAGTTACCATGATGCCTTTGAACTCGACGTACTTCGGTTCGGTTCCGTCTTCGTCTTCCGGGGCCTCGTCGTCTTCATCATCGTCGGGCGGCATGACTTCAGATCCGTCCTCAAGTGATTCGAGGCGCTCGAAGAGGTCGATGATGATCGGATTCGTTTCCGCATCGGTGACGACGGACTCGGGCGGATACTCGGCCTCGACAGACGGCCGGATGAACGGCACATCGATCGGTTCGATGACCGGCACCACATCCTCGTATTCGCCGTCGACATCGAGGTTCGGCATGACCAGGATCGGCAGGTTCGGTGCGTGAAACGTCAGGGCGTGATCGTCCTGCAGATCGATATGTGCGAGTTGCTGCGGAAACAGGAATGTGAAGGCGCCGTCCGGGAACATTTTATTGGAGATATGCCGCCCCGGTCGCACCGGTGCTGCCTCGACTTTCCACCGGTTAATTTCGCGGACTGCGAACAAAACCGCAATAGCCGCGATTGCGAACACCACCATGAAAATGCCTTTCTCCCAGTCGTGGCGAAGCCATTCCTTGATGTTGTCGAGATTTATGTTTGGTAGGTTCATGCGCCCGGCATGTATTTGAATTTGCTTTTACGATCGGCCGGTGAGGTGATTCGTTCTGTCTTGCTCTCAACGAGCGGCAGGAAACCGCTGCAGACGACGGTCGCTTCAACCCGGTCGCGGTTGGGGATTTTGGCACCGACCTTGACGAGCCTGATAAATTCCACCG
>JASLZG010000090.1:0-10482 GCA_030754995.1 Lentisphaeria bacterium | reverse complement strand
ACCTTCGCCGGTGAGCGCCAGCAGGAAATCGGTAAAATCCTCGGTGGTGCCGTGCACCGTGACGCGGACAGGATATTCCTCGAGGTACGGTTCGAGGTTCACGGCTGTATTGTAGGTGCGGAGCGGCAGCACGGAGATGTCGGCGTACTCGGTTTCGGTCGGCCCTACGAGCTTCGGGTTGGTCAGGCTGAGGTTGTGCTTCCTGGCCAGTATGGCGACGTTCTTGACGACCCACATTGAGGGAATCAGCTGGTACAGCTTGTCGTTCTCGGTGGTACTGAACTCGTTGCGCCCGAGTGTCTCTTCGTGCAGAACGATCCCCTGCTCGCCCAACTCCCGTTCAATTTCGAGGTAAAGGATGTGATAATCGAGCTGGCGGGCAAGCTTGAAATCGTTGAAGGAATCGTACTCATTCCTGTCGCGCAATTTCGGAAACTCATCACGTGAGCGGTGGAACGCGATAGAATAATTCTCCTCAACGATTGATTGCTGGCGGCTGCGTTGTTCACGGAAAAGCAGCATCTCTGTCGGCTTTTGCGGATATCGTTTGCTCTTGAGCTTGGCGGACGAGGCGGCGTTTTCCTCTTCAACCGCATCAATACGCCCCTGCAAAGGCCGGACAAACAACACAAACAATCCGACAACGATCGCCAGCATGACGACGTTGTAGGTCACCAGTTTCTTGTACAACGGACCGGGATTCATGGGGTTTTGTTGACCTCGGGGTCGAAGTAAATTTCCTTCAGCGGCAGCCGCAAAGCGAAATCGCGCATTAAGAAATTTCTCCACGGCTTCATTTGGTGCCAATCCCGCCGTTCCCCCTGCTTCACACTGTCGACGTTCTGGAACATGGAGCCTTCCTCCGTGTTCAGATCGTCACCCAGCTTGTCGACGTAGATCAGCGGTTTCGCTTTCGGGCCATTCGTATAGCCGACGGCAACAATCTCCCGCCACGGCTCGATCTGGTTTGTAGGTATGTATTCGAGCTCGGAGGGTGCCGCAATTACCTGTCCGCTGTTTTTTTGCGACAGCAGTCCGAGGCCTCCCAGGCCGATGCCCCCTGCAAGGTTTGCGCGCGGTGGTGGCTGCCCCCCCCCCACCTCCTCTTGCACCTCTACGGGCGGGCCGTCATTGTCATAGCTTGCCTTATCCGCAATAACCACGAACCAGTCCTTTTCGTGCTGCCATCGGCCGAGCTGGTGGACTGATTCGACAAATGTGCGGTTACGGTGGGCGCGGGAGACAAACGGGATGAGCATGTGATTGAAAATGTCGATGGTCTCGTCCATCGCCTGCAGTGCCCCCAGGTGTCTTTCACAGGAGACCAGCTCGTCGTAACGGATGCCCAGCGCGACTTCCTTCAGCGTCAGTGACCGATATGTAATGGCCAGAGAGATTGCCAGAACGAACGACAGAATCCACGAACAGGCGACGAGGTGCGGATAATTCCGCCGTCGCTTGATCAGCAGCTTGACTTCCTCCGGCGCCGCCGAGATGGGGCAGGCGGCCTCACCGGTAGCGAAGCCCTGGAGGGCGAGACCGTAAGCGATCGGGTAGAGCGCTGCCTCCTGCAGCTCCTGCTGGTAGGTGACGGTCAGCCGGCGGACCGGAACTTCGTACACGGTCTGGAAAAACTCGTCGATACCCGACAGCAGTGAGCCGCCGCCACACAGGTGAATCTCCGCCACTTTCAAATCCGGGTCGTCTTCGGCTTGAGCCTGCATCTTCCACTGTTCGAGACTGCCCTGGATCTCTGACGACATGGCGCGGGCGGTCGCGGTAAGTGGTGAGTTCAGGTCGGACACCAGGATGCGGCTGTTGTACTTGACGCTCTCGGCCTCTTCCTGGGAAACCTGCAGGTGCTGCGACAGGGCGTCGGTAAACATGTCGCCGCCGAACGGGATGCTGGCAGTGTAGAAAACCTGCCCCTTCATCAGCAGTGCCATGGTCGAATTGACGGCGCCGATGTCGAGCACCATCAGCACTTCGTTGCGATTGCGTGCCTCCGGTTCGACATAGAGGAAGGCGTTTGCCAGGCCGATGCCCTCGAGCGTGACGTCGCTGAGGTTCAAGGTGGCGTCTTCGAGTGCCGTGAGGCGCTGGCGGATCAGCTCCTCGCGGCACAGGCAGATGGCCACCGGCAGCTTGTACCGGTAGAACGGCTGCTGCGCCGCGAAGTCGTTGATGAAGCCTTCGCCGGAGAGCCCGGCGATCTGGCCGGCCTCGTAGCCGACGAGCTCGTCGAGGTGCTTTTCGCTGCCGGGCGGGAAATCAACCAACTGGGTCAGCCCGTAGTGATGGGGCAGGCCGAGAATCGCCTCTTCGTCGGAGAAATTGTCAGTTTCGAGAATCGCCGCGATACGGCCAGAGATTTCCTGCTCGGTAAACAGGTCCTCTTCACGGTTGTTGATGACCACGGTGTCGAGGACAGTGATTTCCTTGTTATACTTCTCCAGCACCACGATTTTGGTCGTGGCGGTTCCGACATCGATACCGACAAGCCGGCGTTTGCGTCGAAATTTCAGTGGTAACTTCATTTGGCACTCCCGTCACGGGGCACAGGCGAACGACGGCCGCGATAAAAGCCGCTGACACGTCATAATCAACACTCATTCGTCAAGCCATGCAAGCGCCGGTACACGGCAAGATCACGGGGTTTCTTCTTCGTCCAACGGAATGTTGAACCGACCATCCGGATCGACGATGATGGCCTTGACGAAGATGAGCAGGTGATCCGGGCTTTCATTGGTGTCGAATTTCCTGAACAGCTTCCCGAGCACCGGCATGTCGCCCAGCAGCGGGACCTTGCTCACCGTCGTACTCGATTGCGCCGTGATCATGCCGCCCAGCACGATGGTTCGGCCGCTGTTGACCGTTGCCGTGGTGGTCAGCGAGTTTTCGAAGGTGCGCGGCAGACTGACGCCCTCGGCCAGGGACTGGAACTCGAGGAACTCACTGATCTCGGCGGTGAGACTCAGCATGATCGTCTTCATGTCGTTACCGATATTGGCCGTCACTTCCAGGGTAATCCCCAGCTCCAGCTCCTCGGCTTCACCGACCGGAACGACGGCGTTGGCGATCACCGGATTGTCGCCGGCAACGACGTTGGACTGCTGCTCGAACTCCGAGAAATAACGCAGCGTCTCGCCACGGAAGATATCGGCGCTCTGATTGTTCACTACCAGCAGCTTCGGGGCACTGAGGGTGCGGGAGTTGCGGGTCTGCTGGATGGTCTCGAGGATAGCGTTATAGGTCACGTTGTCGATGATACCCGAGATCGCCATGCGCGCCTCGCCGCCGAGATTGTTGCCGAACTCGGGCAACGGCGCTTCGCTGTCGAAATTGAACTTCGGAATGAAGCCCTGCTCGAAGTTCAGGTTGTTGAAGGAGGTGCCGAGAAGAAACAATTCGTTCTGCGAAATTGTCATGTAGCTGGCTTCTATCAGCACCTGCTTCGGCACCTGGTCGAAGCGGTCGACGATGCGGCTGGCATAGCGCAGCATCTCGCGGGAGTTCAACATCATCAGCACGTTGTGATCCCGATTGAGGTCCATCTTCGCGCCCTCGGGCGAATCCTCCATCACAAAGCTTTCGAGCATGTTCAGCAAGGTGTCCTCGGCGCCGTCGTCACCCTCGACGAAGCCGCTCTGCAATTCAAACATCGCCAGCTCGAGCTGGGCGCCGCCCGGTGCCGGTTCCTCCGCTCCCGGGGTGATCCAGATGACGTTTTCGCCGAACTGAAAATCGATGCCCATATTGCGGATCACATACTCCAACAACTCCCGCAGCGGCACATCATGCAGTTTGATGGTCAACGTCTGTTCGCTTTCCAGGCCCTGGTCGGAGATGATATTCATGTCGTCCATTTCGCTGAGCGTCATGATAATGTCCTCGATCGTCGCATCGACCAGGTCTATGTCGACCTTGCGGTTGATCAAGTCCTCCATCGGCCCGGGAGGCGGTGCCAACGGCTTGTATTCCGGCGTCACCTGGACTGACTGCTGATACGTATCCGGCAAGACGAATTTGCTCATCGCTTCGCTGAGGACTCTGGCGGTGGTGTTCTCCTGCTCCTCAACCATCGCCGCATTCTGGCGCTCGGCGTTGATCGTGTACATCATGCGCCGCACCTCATCCTGAAAATACGGCGAGCCGATGAGGGGCCGAAGCGCCTCGCGCGCTTCAAAGTACTTTTCGCGCCGCATCATTTTGTTGATCTGCTCAAGCCGTTCGTGGGCCCTGAAGACGCCTTCGACCGTGGCTTCGTCGGCCAGGTCTATGGCGGCCAGCTCGGCCGTAAGCAGATCCACCTCGACTTCCTCCTGCGCCGCCACCGGCAGGCCGGCTACTGCCAGGGCGAGGAAGACAAGGCCAATGCGCATCGAGGTTGTCTCAACCATGGATAAGTTGGACCATGTAGGGTGCCCACATGCGTTGTGGGCCAACGGTGTTACGGAACAATCGAGCCAACCGTGGGTGTGAAATCAATCGGCTCCTTCTTCCCATTTTAGCCTGCTCTCGAAGGTGCGACCGGAAACCGCCGTGTTCAGGACAAGTTCATTGCTGCCCCACAGGACTTTCCAGTGATAGAAGCAACGAACGGCTGGAAAATCGTCTTCGCTCCAGGCACCAAGGCTTTCGTCGGAAAAGTCTCCGAGGTTCTTGCCCCAGCCCTTACGAATCTGCTTGGCCTTGTACCCCCACCACGTCTCGGGCGGGTTCCAGGAACAGAGAACGTTGCAGTATTCGTACATGTAGCTGCAGCGCGTCACGGCGAGGTTGGCACCGGTGGCGGGTAACCGCTGAACGTTGCGGTCGGTGTCGTCGGTTTCAGGATAATCATCGGTCAGCTTCACCGCGTCGATAACCGACTGCTGGTCACCGGCGCCGCCGGGCCGGCCACCGTCGTAGCCGCGGCTGTCGTCCTGCGGGCACAAGAAAATGGCGGTTTCGCCGAAATAGTCGGGGTGCAGCGTGCCCAGCCACATTGGCATCTTGCCGGTATAGTCGTCCTGGTAACTGCGGATCTGCAAACCGAACTGATGCATCTGATTGAGGCACGAGGTTCGCCGGCCACGGGCCCTGGCCTGCTGAAAGGCAGGCAACAGCATGCCGGCCAGGATCGCGATGATCGCGATCACAACCAAAAGCTCAATAAGCGTGAACTGACGCCGTAGATTACGCTTCCGCATTCGCCACCTTTTTCCAACTGTTCACTTGGCGCTGTCACAACCGCCATGACTGGTGCTGCTGAGGTCAAACAGAGCGTAACGGTGCTTTGTTACCGCAATTTACAATTGGTTCACCCTCAAGTCAAACCCAGAACGCCTGATGCGCCCCGTCAATCTACAGGTTGACAGAGCCCGCATGCCACACTCAATTACCCCCCGTCATTTCACTCCACAGTTCTGGTGTTCATATGCCCTCGAACCGACATCCTCTGAAGCGGCGGCTCATCCTTTGCATCCTCGGCGCCTTTACGCTGGCCGGCATCACCGTGCCGGCGGCGTCTGGTGACGCTGACAAGGAACCGAGGTTGATCAGCGGCACGATGCACTTTGGCCTGTCCCCGCGGATCAAGGCGAATTCGTGGTGCCGCATGGGCTACCGCGTCACCAACCCCAGCGACGAGGCGATCGATGTCGAGATTATTCTGCGACCGCAGCGCCAGCGCAACGTCACGGTTTATCGCACCTCCTTCAGGCTCGACTCCGGCATCACCTATGAGTACGAGTCGCAGGTGACCTGCGGCACGGTCGACCGGTTCAACTTCGATTTTTTCGTCAATGGCAATCTCACCGGCACTTACGAGGCCTACATCCAGATCGATGACCCGAACGCCAAGACCATTGTATTTGTTGACGACGCTGACATGGACAAAGGTTCGTTCGCCAAAAACAAGGAGCTGTACACGAAATTCAACAACACACACGCCCGCGGCACCACCACACCTACTCACTGGGCCGCCTACGACGAAGCGGTCGTTGCAGCGTTCATGCAGCCGGACTGGGATACCATGACGACGCGCCAGTTCAATGCAATCAGTGACTACGCGGCGCGCGGCGGCACGGTTCTGTTCGCAGATCCGGTCGGCTTGGAGTCAGCCAGCAAGACAGTTCTCCGCAAGCTGCTGCCGGTAACTGTTATCGGCGTCCGCGACATCGACTACATCGACGGCATTGAGCCGATTGACGGCCACGTCGTCACCTGGCCGGCCGGCACGCCGTTTCTCGAGAGCACCCTGCGGGAAGAGGGTATCGCGACGTTGTGGCAGCGGGACTTCCCGCTCGTCGCGTGGCGCCGTTACGGCCTTGGCATGGTCGGGGCCTGTGCGGTCAATCCTTCGCTCGTCGAAATACGGACCTCGCAGAACTTCAATCCGCTGTGGAATCATCTGCTTGCCAATACCGGCAACTTTTCCCATGCATCGCGGCGCGGCAGTGCGGGGCTGTCGTCCGCACTCGACACCTTGACCGGCATTGAAATTCCGAGGAGCGAAGGCATCCGGGCGTTCCTGGTGGTCTATTTCGCTGTCGTCGTCGTGATCATCCTGATCGGAATATTTCTCCGTCAGCATGCCCGCGCCTGGATCGTCATGTCCTGCGTCGCCCTCATCGCCACGGTCCTTATCTTTCATCACGCCGCCAGGCGCAGCGGCTCGTCCGAGCTGCAGACGGCTGCAATCATCAACTTCGTCTCGCCCGCAACCGTCGACCGTACTTCCGAACGGCTGGTCAGTCTCTTTTCGAAAGACGCCCGCTCCGTCGACATTGTCTGCAACTCCGTCGATGCCCGCATCCGGGCGTTGATACCGCCACGCCAACATCAGCAGAAAAAGTTCGCCAGGGGACCCAAGCTGAAAGCAGATGCGGCCGGCGACGCCGACGACCAGAAGGGGGAGGACAAAGACAGCGGCAACAAGGGGAAAAAGAACAACCGCAGCGAGTTCGTCGACTTTGGCAAGTCGGAAGCCGTCCGCGACCCCATAAGCGTCAGCCAGATCAACGGTCGCTCGGTGTTGCCGAGACTCTTTCTGCGACACAATGCACCCCGTTTTTACGCCGCCCTGGATGCCACCAGCGGCACCTCCTACAGCACCTTGCCGACAATCACGTGGACCGCCGCCGGCGCCAGCATGAAGCCCTGGGAGATGCCGGGCGACGAGGCCGTCGTCGATGCCTTCATCGTCTGCCACAACGGGGTTATCCCGGTGAACACCTCAAACCAGAGCTTCTCCATCGAGCCCGGAAAGGCAGATAAAATGATGGCCCCGTCCTCGGAGATTCTGGCGCTTCAGAAGCACCTTGTCGATACGCCCTCGTCGGCACCGCTTCTCGCTGTGGTAACGGAGTTTTCGTCACAGTATCCCGAGATACCGGATGAGTTCAGCTTGATCGGCCGCACCATCCATCTTATTCCGGTCGTTCAGGATTTGACCGGCGAGCAGGTACACATCCCCAAGCAACAGATCAGGATCAATCCCAGTCGCGGCAAGCGATCCAAGGGCCTGCACCGGTTCGGTGAATGGCAGAGCCTGCAGCATCGCGGCGTCCCGGTCAGGAGCAACCCGATGGCGGCCGCCAAAGACGCGGCCGGTAACTGGAGCGACGCGGCACTGGCCTTCGCTGCCGAGCACCAGCTCAACCCCGAGCTTGCCGAAGTCCAGCAACCCGGAAACAATGGCGGCAGCGTGCGGGTGCTCGGGATGAAGCCCGCTTTTATTGCCGTTCCCGCCAGCTTGCCGACGGGGCTCAGTCTTTTGAAGGCCGACCGGTTGTCGGTCTATTTCTCCGTCGCCAACCGCGGCGGCAACCTCACCTTCGACGTACTTTTGCGCCATCGCAACGACCCCAAAGGCACCCGGGACCTGGCAGCACGCCGTATAGAGGGGACCAGCGAGTATCGCTTCGAAGGCTTCGATTCCGCCAGCGTCATCGACCCTGCCTCCGGGGCATTCGAGTTTGTGATCCGAATCGATGCGCGGCGCAAGCTCACCAATCCTACCGAGATACTGCGTGCCAATTCCTGGAAAATCCTGGAATTGACGGCGAGTGCCAGCGGTACCCTGGACGAACAACACAAAGGAATCTTCTGAGGACCTGTTTAATGGCAGCAATGATCAACACGGAAAATCTCTCGAAAAATTACGGCGCCGGCCGCGGCATCAGCAACCTGACCATGGAGGTGCCCGAGAAGTCGATCTTCGGTTTCATCGGTCCCAATGGCTCGGGCAAGACGACAACTATCAAATGCCTCTGTGGCCTGATCATACCCACCAGCGGCCGCGGTTGGATCGATGGCCTCGAGGTTCTGCCCAAGAATATCCAGCAAATCAAGGCAAAGATCGGCTACCTGCCGGACGAATTCGGCGTCTACGAACAGATGAGCGTGTGGGAATACCTCGATTTCTTCGGCGCCGCCTACAAGATCCGACCGGCCCAACGCAAGCAGCGGATCTACGAGGTGCTGGAGTTGACAGACTCCTCGCACATGATCGACTACCAGGTATCGTCGCTGTCCCGCGGCATGCATCAGAAGATCGGCATCGCCAAGACCATGCTGCACGATCCCAAAGTGCTGATCCTCGACGAACCCGCCAACGGGCTCGACCCGCACGCTCGTATCGAAATGCGCAAGACCATCCTGCGGCTCAAGGAGATCGGCAAGACAATCATGCTGTCGTCCCACATTCTGCCCGAGCTCAGCGCTATTTGCGACCGGGTCGCAATCATCGAAAAAGCGAAACTGCTGGTTCAGGGGCCGATCAAGGAAATCACCCGTTCATTGCAGGAAAAAATTCAATTGCTCATTGAAGTCGACTCCGACCTCGACGCCGCGGTAAAGGCGTGTAAGGAGTTCGACAACGTTGAGAACGCTTCGGTCTCGGTCAACGAAATCCGTGTCGACTACCAGGGCAATCGCACCCAAGTCGCTGACTTGAATGCCCATCTCATCAAAGCCGGTGTGCGGATCCAATCGATCAGCGAAATCGAAGTCGACCTGGAGAATGTCTTCCTCACCGTAACCAGCAAGCATGAACAACGACAGGATGACGACTCCGGAGATGACGACAAGGCCGCCAACGACGCCCGCGAACGCATCCTCGACAGGATGGGCAAGGAGGAATAGGGCCGGCGGATTTCGTCTCAGCCCGTTTACTTTCTGGTAATCACCCAGTATATTCTCCTAGTACCTGCCCTGAGAAAAAAGCGCTCATGCTTCAGCCCTTTTTGTAGGGAGATTCCCGTTCGATGGATCCTGAAGAACCTTTTTACGAGACCGAAGAACAGTACATGGCTGAGGTCGAGCAGATCCTCCTCGCCTATCGCCAGCGGAAACTGCGGGAACATCTCGTCGGACCGATCGTTTCCTTCGTGATGCACATTGTCATTCTGCTGCTGCTCACCGTGTTTGTCGTCGGCAAGGCGCAGCGCGCCCCCTTGCCTGAGATCGAAGTGACCATGGAGGAGGTGCCGATCAAGGAGCTCGAACCGCCGAAGATCGAAGAGATCGAGCAAATGGAGGACGAACTGCTCGACGAAGCACCGGCGATGGATGTCGATGTACCTGATGTGCCGATCGAGACCACCGCGGAAGCGGCGCTCGAAGATGCCAGTGAGGAAGCGCCGCAAAGTGACGACAACTTCGACATGGACGACATGCTCGATGTCCTGCCGACCAAGACGCCGCTGCAGCTCAGAGGGCTGTACGGCGGCCGTACCGCCAAGGGCCGGCGATCGAATCGAGAGAGGTTCGGAGGCAACGCTCGCGGCGAGGACGCGGTGCTGCGGGCCTTGCGCTGGTTGAAGAAGGTCCAGGCCGCGGACGGGTCGTGGGAGAATGAAGCTTTCTCCGGGCTGGCCCTGCTGTGCTTCCTGGCCCACGGCGAGACCCCGCAGTCTGAGGAATTCGGCGTCACCGTGCAGAAGGCAATGCAGTGGCTGTCGGGCAAGGTCCCGGTACAGGGCGCCAGCCACGGCTACGCCAACGGCATCGCAACGTATGCGCTGGCGGAGGCCTATGGCATGACACAGATTCCGTTTCTGCGCCAGTCCATGGAGGCCGGACTGCGGGTAATCGTCGAGGGGCAGCAGCCCGGTGGCGGCTACAACTACGCGTACGGGCAAACGGAGCGCTGGGACCTCTCGGTATCCGGCTGGCAGTATCAGGCGCTGAAGGCGGGGTATGTCGCCGGTGCCAATGTCGAAGGTATCGACGCGGCGATCAGCAAGTCCAAGGAATTTCTCAAGAACGTGGCCTATGCCGACGGCAAGTTCGGCTACAGCTCACCCGGCTCCGGCGGCAACATGACCGGTGTCGGTACGGTGGCCTTGCAGCTGCTCGGTGATGGCGGCGCCAAGGAAGTGCAGGCCGCGGCACACACCATTCTGTACGAGCGCCTGCCGGGCTACTCCTGGGAGAATTCCGGCAGCGCGCTGTATGGCTGGTATTATGATACCCAGGCGATGTTCAATCACGGTG
>JASLZG010000008.1 GCA_030754995.1 Lentisphaeria bacterium | reverse complement strand
TTCATCGTGCCCACCGCCACGGCGCCCGATTCTGGCCGCGGCGGGCAAATGATCAGGGCATCATCCGGGGAAAGGCCGTCGCTCACTCCTGGCCGCCGGTGACTTCACTGTCCAGGAACGCCCGGCTGCCGACCGATTGCCGCTGCCCCTGATACTTGCCGGCATAGGGCTTGGCGGTCGGCTGGTCCATGAGGCAGAACACCAGTTGGCAGATTCGGCGGCCCGCCTGCAGGCGGATCGGCAGGGAATTGGCGTTGTATAGCTCGAGTGTAATACGACCCTCGAAACCGGGATCCACCCAACCGGCGTTCTGAATGAACAGCCCGATGCGCCCGATCGAGCTGCGGCCCTCGACAAATGCCGTGATGTTGTTTGGCAGCCGGATGTACTCTGCCGTCGTCGCCAACAGAAACGAATGCGGCGGCAGCGTGATACTGTCACCTTCGATTTCGCGATAGATGATCTCACTGTCCAGTGTCAGGATCCCCATCTCCCGGTCTTCAACGACCAGGTAATGATCGCCCAGCCGGCAGTCGATCGATGCCGGCTGGATGGAATCCGCATCGAGCGGCTCGACAGCGAGTTCGCCCGATTCGATCATTGCGTTCAAAGTCTGGTCGGAGAGGATCATGGGGGGGCAGGTTTCAGGTTTCAGGTTTCAGGTTTCAGGGGCCAGGGGGGGGGTGGCGAATCACTTTTCTCTTTTCCCATCCGCCGTTGGCCCTACTTCACAACGATATTAACCAGGCGCCCCGGTACGCAGATGACTTTGACAACCGTCTGCGCACCAATGGCACTCTGTACGTCGGCATCGGCCAATGCCGTCGCCTCCATGTCCGGCGGTGCCAGGTCCGGCGTCATCATCAGGCGCGTCACGGGCTTGCCCTTGAGCTGGACGAGGATTTCGATCTCGTCGACCTTGAGACAACTCTCGTCGTATTCCGGCCACGGCTCGTAAGCCAGCGTGTCGGCGTGGCCGAGCCGCTGCCAGAGTTCCTCCGCAATATGCGGCGCCAGCGGTGCCAGCATCACGACGAACGTCTCGATCGCGGCGCGATTGCGGGCCGGCGCCTTGCCGAACTCGTTGACGAATACCATCAGCTGTGAAATCGCCGTGTTGAAGTCGAGCGTCTCGTAATCCTCACCGACCTTCTTGATGGTCGCATGCAGCGTGCGCTGCAGTTCCGGTGTCAGCGGTTCGTCGCTGATCTCCGCTGTGAGCTCGCCGTTCTGTCCGATCAACATGCGCCAAGCCTTGTGCAGGAAGCGATGAACGCCCTCGACATTGCTGGTGTCCCAGGGCTTGACCGCCTCCAGCGGGCCCATGAACATTTCGTAGAGCCGCAGCGTGTCGGCACCGTATGTCTTGACGATATCGTCGGGGTTGACGACATTTTTCAACGCCTTCGACATCTTGGCGGGGAACTGCTCCAGTTCCTCGCCGGTGTCCTTGTGGAAATAGTTGTGGTCCCTGTCCTCGACCTTGTCGTTGGGCACCAGCACGCCGCGGGCGTCGCGGTAGCCGAGCCCGAGGATCATGCCCTGATTGATCAGCCGCTGGAACGGTTCCCTGCTGCTGACATGGCCCAGGTCAAACAGGACCTTGTGCCAGAAGCGGGCATAGAGCAGGTGCAGGACGGCATGCTCGGCGCCGCCGACGTAGAGGTCGACCGGCATCCAGTACTTTTCCTTTTCCGGGGACCAGGCCGCCGTGTCGTTACCCGGATCGATGTAGCGCAGATAGTACCAGCAGGAGCCGGCCCATTGCGGCATGGTGTGGGTCTCGCGCCGGCCCTTCTGCCCGGTCTCGGGGTCGGTATAGTTGAGCCAGTCCCCGGCCTTTGCCAATGGTGATTCGCCGCCGCCGCTCGGCTTGAAGTCCTCGACTTCAGGCAGCTCGAGAGGCAGTTCGCTCTCGTCGAGCAGCCGGATTTCACCGTCCTCCATGTGCACCAGCGGAAACGGTTCACCCCAGTACCGCTGCCGGCTGAACAGCCAGTCGCGCAGCTTGTAGTTCACCGCCGCCTTGCCGATCCCCTCAGCCTCGAGCCAGTCGATCGTCGTCTGCTTCGTGGTGACGACGTCCAGCCCATTGATATCGAGGCCGTGATCATTGGCCGAGCGGATGGCTTTGCCGTCGCCGGTCCAGCATGCTTTGCCGGCGAGCACGTCGGCAACGTCGACATCGGCGGCGGCTTCCGGTTCGAGGATGCAGCGGATCTCGATGCCGAACTTTTCGGCAAACTCGAAGTCGCGCATATCGTGCGCCGGCACCGACATGATGGCGCCGGTGCCGTAGGTGACCAGCACGTAGTCACTGATCCAGATCGGGATCGCCTCGCCGTTGACCGGATTGGTCGCGTACGCCCCGACAAAGACACCGGACTTCTCGGTATTCAGTTCGGTACGGTCGAGATCTGATTTGTGGGAAGACGCCTCGACATATGCCTCTACTGCCGCCCGCTGCTCGTCGGCAGTGATCGGCGCGACCAGCGGATGCTCGGGTGCGAGCACCATGTAGGTCGCCCCGAACAACGTATCGGGCCGCGTCGTGTAGACGCGGATGGCATCGCCGTGACCGATCACCTTGAAATCAACTTCGGCGCCGGTGGATTTGCCGATCCAGTTGCGCTGCATTTCCTTGATGCCTTCCGGCCAGTCGAGATCGTCGAGATCGTTGAGCAGGCGCTCGGCGTACTCGGTGATGCGCAGTATCCACTGCTTCATCGGCCGCCTCACGACCGGGTGATTGCCGCGCTCGCTCCTGCCGTCGATCACTTCCTCATTGGCCAGCACGGTGCCGAGCTCCGGGCACCAGTTGACGGCGATCTCGTCGAGATAGACCAGGTCCTTCTTGTACAACTGCAGGAAGATCCACTGGGTCCAGCGGTAATATTTCGGGTCGGTCGTGTTTATCTCGCGCGACCAGTCATACGAAAAACCGAGCGACTGGATCTGGCGCTTGAAGTTGACGACGTTTCCGGCGGTGGTCTCGGCTGGGCGCGTGCCGGTCTCGACGGCGTATTGTTCGGCTGGCAGCCCGAAGGCGTCCCAGCCCATCGGGTGCAGCACATTGTAGCCGCGCATGCGCTTGTAGCGGCACCAGATGTCCGTCGCCGTGTACCCTTCCGGATGTCCGACGTGCAGTCCCGCACCGCTGGGATACGGGAACATGTCGAGGACATAGAGTTTCGGCTTGGCCGATTCGTCCTCGGCCTTGAAGGTTTCGTTGGAGTGCCAGAATTTCTGCCACTTCGGCTCGATCCTGGCCGGGCGGTATTTGGCATGTTCTTCGGTTGCCATAATGTGTTTCCCACAAGTTGCGCAACAGTTGGTTGCCGCAGGTCACAAGTCAGAGACGGTGTCTGTTGCCAGGTTGTGCCTCAGGCGTGGCCGGCGACCTCGAGGATGGTCTGCTCGAGGTCGATCGTCGACGCGTAACCCAACAACCGTTCGGCCTTGCTCAAGTCCGGCACGCGACGCAGCATATCCTCGAAGCCGTCCTCGTAGGCTTCGTCATACGAGATATGGGTGATCTCGGAATTGCTCTGCAATGTAGCTTTCACGGTGTGCGCCAGGTCGTTGATCGAGATCTCGCTGTTCGATCCGAGATTCACCACCTCGCCTTCCGCCGCCGGACAGGAGAGCAGGTCGGCCATGGCGCGGGTGACATCGGCGACATTGGCAAAGCATCGTGTCTGTTCGCCGTTGCCGAAAACGGTGATCGGATCGCCGTTGAGCGCCTGCTTCACAAAGTTCGGAACGACCATGCCGTACTGCCCGCTCTGGCGCCGGCCGACAGTATTAAACAGCCGCAGGACGCAAACCGGGATGCCCGACTCCTTGGCCATGGCGAAGCCGGCGAATTCATCGATCGCTTTCGAGCACGCATAGGCCCAGCGGTGCTTGGTCGTCGGGCCGCTCACCGTGTCGTCGCCTTCGGAGAACGGTACTTTCGAACTTTTGCCGTAGACTTCCGAGGTCGAGGCGATCACCACTTTCTTGCCGTACCGCTGCGCCATATTGAGGACGTGGGTGGTGCCCTCGACGTTCGTGCGGATCGTGTGCAACGGTTTCTGGACGATCAGTTGTACGCCGACAGCGGCGGCCAGGTGATAGATGACATCGCACTCGCTGACCAGGCGGTCCAGGACCATCTCGTCGAGAACCGTGTCGATGGCCAAGGTGAAATCCGGCGTGTCGAGATGCTGCTCGACATTGCTCATGCTGCCGGTCGAGAGGTCGTCGAGAATCATCACCGAATGGCCGCGCCCAAGCAGGACATCACACAGATGGCTGCCGATGAAGCCGGCACCTCCGGTGATCAAGACTTTCATGAGTTCTCCTCGGTTGCACCGCAGCTGTGGCAAAACGAATTAATACGATAGCATCACCGCGACCCGACGCAACCATGCCGGTGCCGGGCCTTGTCCACTCAGATTCCCGCTTCGGCGTGGCGAATGAGCCCGGCCATTCGATCCGGCCACTGGTCACCCCGTCCGCTGCCGCCGCCGGCCGACAGCCAGCGACGGGGGGACAACAATCCCGGGGCGTTTCTACCGGCGCGGCAGGTCACCTTTTCCCTTGGTCGGCAGCTCAGTGTGGCCGGTGAGATAGCGGTCGACGCTGCAGGCTGCTTCGCGGCCTTCGGAGATGGCCCAGACGACCAGTGACTGGCCGCGCCGCATGTCGCCGGCGCAGAAGGTGCCGGCGCGGCTGGTCATGTAGTTCCCGTCCGACTTGACGTTGCCGCGCTGGTCGAGCTCGATGCCGAGCTGGGCGACGACGCCATCGGGTTCCGGGCCGAGAAAGCCCATGGCCAGCAGCACCAGCTGGGCGGGGTGGTGTTTCTCGCTGCCCTCGATCTCCTTCATTTCGGGACGGCCGCCGTTGGGGTTGGGCACAAATTCGACCCGCACCGTGATCAGTTCATCGACCTTGCCGTCGACGCCGATGAATTTTTTGGTCATGATGCTGTATTCGCGGTTGCAGCCTTCCTCGTGCGATGAGCTGGTGCGCATGCGCATCGGCCAGTACGGCCACGGCTGGCTTTCGGGCCGTTCGGCCGGCGGCTGGGGGAAGATCTCGAAGTTGGCAACGGATGCGGCGCCGTGCCGGTTCGATGTGCCGACGCAGTCGCTGCCGGTGTCGCCGCCGCCGATGACGACCACGTGTTTGTCGGTTGCCAAGATCTGCGTTTCGGGTTCCGGATCGCTCTCGCACCGCTTGTTCTGCTGGGCCAGGAATTCCATGGCGAAGTGAACACCGTCGAGCTCGCGGCCGGGAATCGGCAGGTCACGCGGTTTGGTGGCGCCGCCGGAAAGGATCACGGCGTCGAACGCATCCAGCCTGTCGACCGGGTAGCTGAAGCCGACATCGGCGTTGGTCTCGAAGATGATACCCTCGGCTTCCATCAGTTCGACGCGCCGGTCGATGACCCATTTCTCCATCTTGAAATGGGGGATGCCGTAGCGCAGCAGACCGCCGATGCGGTCGGCGCGCTCCAGCACGGTCACGGTGTGCCCGGCGCGGTTGAGTTGCACGGCGGCGGCCAGTCCGGCAGGCCCGGAACCCACAACCGCGACGGTCTTGCCGGTGCGCTGCGCCGGCGGGCTCGGCTTGATGAAGCCGTGTTCCCAGGCGTACTCGACGATCGTCTTCTCGATATTCTCGATGGTCACCGGCGGGGCCGTGATGCCGAGCACGCAGGCTTCCTCACACGGGGCAGGGCAGAGGCGCCCGGTGAATTCCGGGAAGTTGTTGGTGGCGTGGAGGCGATCGATGGCTTCACGCCAGAGCCCGCGGTAGACCAGGTCGTTCCAGTCGGGGATGATGTTGCCGAGCGGGCAGCCGCTGTGGCAGAAGGGCACACCGCAGTTCATGCAGCGGCCGGCCTGGTTCTTCAACTTCTCCTCAGGATACGGCTCGTAATATTCCTTGTAATCGCCCACACGTTCCGCCACGGGCCGCTTTGCCGGCATCTCCCGTGAGAACTCCATGAACCCTGTCGGTTTTCCCATCGCTGTCTCCATTCGCGGTGTCTTTCACCGCAATTACAGGACTACGCAGTTACCCCACTCTCGGCCCCGATTTCCTGTTCAGTGAGGCGCTGCAAGGCGGCCTTGTAGTCGGACGGAATGATCTTGACGAAGTTGCCCAGGCTGGCGTCCCAGTTGTCGAGCAGCCGTTGTGCCACG
This sequence comes from Lentisphaeria bacterium, assembly GCA_030754995.1. GTDB lineage: Bacteria > Verrucomicrobiota > Lentisphaeria > JABSQK01 > CAJWLW01 > CAJWLW01. The sequence continues at coordinate 27,577 of JASLZG010000008.1, read as the reverse complement.
GCGCTGCCGGTGTAGCTCTGGTGGTTTTCGATAAGTTCCTTCAATTCGGCGATGTCGCCGGCGTCCTCGAGCGTTTCCAGTTCCACCATCTTCATGTTGCAACGATGCCGGCCGAAGTCGCCCTGCTCGTCGAGCACGTAGGCGATGCCGCCACTCATGCCGGCGGCAAAATTACGGCCGGTGCCACCGAGCACGACGGTGCGGCCGCCGGTCATGTACTCGCAGCCATGATCACCCACTCCCTCGACGACCGCGCAGGCGCCGCTGTTGCGGACGCAAAAGCGTTCTCCGGCAATGCCGCGGGCGTACAACTGGCCAGAGGTCGCGCCGTACAGCGCGACGTTGCCGATGATGATGTTATCCTCGGCAACGAAGGTTGTGCCCTCCTGTGGGCGCACACTCACCTTGGCACCGGACAGGCCTTTGCAGAAGTAATCGTTGCCGTCGCCCTGCACGTGCATGGTCAGGCCGCGGGCGCCGAAGCAGCAGAAGCTTTGCCCGGCGGAGCCCGTACAATTGAAGGTGATCGTATCGTCCGGCAACCCTTCAGCGCCGTAGCGTTTCGAAATTTCGCTGCTCAAGATGGTGCCGACGGAGCGGTTGATATTACGCAAGGCGATATCGTGCTCGACCGGCGTGCCGTCTTCCAGGGCCGGCGCTGCCAACTCCAGCAGGGTGAAGTCCAAGGCGCCGTCGAGGCCGTGGTCCTGCGCCTGTGTGCAGCGTGTGCCGATCTCGGGGCCGACGTCCGGCTGGTGCAGAATTTTTGAGAAATCGAGCCCCTTCGCCTTCCAGTGGTCGATGGCGTCGTTGACGTCCAGCTTGTCGACCCGTCCAACCATTTCTTCGACCGTGCGGAAGCCCAGGGCCGCCATGATCGACCGCATCTCTTCGGCGAGGAAATGGAAGAAGTTGATGACGTGCTCAGCCTCGCCGCGGAATTTCTTGCGCAGCTCCGGATCCTGTGTGGCGATGCCTACGGGGCAGGTATTGAGGTGGCAGACGCGCATCATGGTACAGCCCATGGCGACCAGCGGTGCGGTCGAGCAGCCGAACTCCTCGGCCCCGAGCAGGCAGGCGATGGCGACGTCGCGGCCGGTCTTGAGCTGGCCGTCGCACTCGACGGTGATGCGGCTGCGCAAGTCGTTCATCACCAGGGTCTGCTGGGTTTCGGCCAAGCCCAGCTCCCACGGCATGCCGGCGTGTTTCAGCGAGGTTTCCGGCGACGCCCCGGTGCCACCATCCCAACCGCTGATCAGGACAACATCTGCCTTGCCCTTCGAGACGCCGGCGGCGACCGTGCCGACACCGAAGTTCGAAACCAGCTTGACGTTGATACGGGCGTCGCGGTTCGAATTCTTGAGGTCGTGGATAAGCTGTGCCAGGTCCTCGATCGAATAGATGTCGTGATGCGGCGGCGGCGAGATCAGGCCGACGTACGGCGTCGAGTGTCGCACCTCGGCGATCCACGGAAAGACTTTCTTGCCCGGCAACTGGCCACCCTCGCCGGGTTTGGCGCCCTGGGCCATTTTGATTTGCAGCTCGCGCGCGTTGACCAGGTACCAGCTGGTGACGCCGAAACGGCCGGAGGCCACCTGCTTGATGGCGCTGCTGCGCTGATCGCCGTTCTCGTCCGGCACGTATCGTTTGGAATCCTCGCCGCCCTCGCCGCTGTTGCTCTTGCCGCCGATGCGGTTCATCGCGATTGCCAGGGTCTCGTGCGCCTCCTTGCTGATCGAGCCGTAGGACATGGCGCCGGTCTTGAAACGCTTGACGATCGCCGTCCACGGCTCGACTTCATCCAGCGGGATCGGCTCGGGCGGCGTCTTGAACCTGAAGAGGCCGCGCAGGGTGCCGAGTTGTTCGGCCTGATCGTTGATCAGTTGCGCGTATTCCTCGTAGGTTTCATAGTTCGCGGTGCGCGTCGCCTCCTGCAGCTTGGCAATGGTCATCGGGTTAAACAGGTGAAACTCACCGTTGCGCCGCCACTGGTAACGCCCGCCGACCTCCAGGTCGAGCTTGGCATCGACCTCGGTTGCCGGGTAGGCCCGGTCGTGACGCATCTTCACTTCCCGCGCGATCCCGTCGATGCCGATGCCTTCGACACTCTGGTTGGTCCAGGTGAAATATTTGTCGATGACTTCGCTGCTGAGCCCGACACTGTCGAAAATCTGCGCCCCGCGATAGCTATGCAGCGTCGAGATGCCCATCTTCGACATCACTTTGATGACGCCTTTCTCGGCCGACTTGATGTAGTTGGCGACCGCCTGCTCCATGTCGATGTCGGTCAGCAGCTCTTCGAGGATCATCTGGTCGACTGTCTCGTACGCCAGGTACGGATTCACCGCCCCCGCCCCGTAACCGAAGAGCAGGCAAAAATGATGGACCTCCCGCGGCTCGCCGGACTCGACGACGATGGCGCAGCGCGTGCGCCGTCCGTCGCGGATGAGATGGTGGTGCAGGCCGGCGGTCGCCAGCAGCGCGGGAATCGGTGCGGACTCCGCAGTTGCCGGGCGATCGGAGATGATCAGGATAGCCGCGCCCCCGGTGACTGCCTTCGAGGCGGCGGTGCAAAGTTCGTTCATGGCCGCTTCGAGGCCGGCGCCGCCGTCGGCGACTTTGTAGAGCATCGGCAGCGTCACCGACCGGATGCCGTTGACGTCCATCTCGCGGATGCGTTCGAGCTCCTCGTTGGTGAGGACGGGGTGCTCGAGCCTGAGCATGCGGCAGTGCTCCGCGGTCTCCTGGAACAGGTCGTGTTCGGAGCCGATGTTGGTGATGTTCGAAGTCACCAGCTCTTCGCGGATGGCGTCCAGCGGCGGGTTGGTGACCTGCGCGAACAACTGTTTGAAATAGCCGTAGAGCAATTGCGGCCGATCGGAAAGCACGGCGAGCGGGCTGTCCGTACCCATCGAACCCAGGGCCTCCTTGCCGCCCTGCGCCATCGGCTTCATCAGGATTCGCAGATCCTCCAGGGAATAGCCGAACAGTTGCTGGCGCTGGCGCACGGTGCTGAAGTCGGTGGCGGCCGCGTTGACCGACGCGGGCAGGTCGCCGAGGCTGACCAGGTTTTTCTTGAGCCACTTGCGATACGGTTTGCGCCCCGCCATATCGTCTTTGATCTCCTCGTCGTCGATGATCCGGCCCTGGTCCGTGTCGATCAGGAAAATCCGGCCGGGCTCGAGCCGCCCGCAATAGTCGATATTGGCCGGGTCAATTTCCAACACGCCCGATTCGGACGCCATGACGACGAAGCCGTCCTTGGTGACGGTGTAGCGCGACGGGCGCAGGCCGTTGCGGTCGAGCACCGCACCCAGGCAGCGGCCGTCGGTGAACGGGATCGATGCCGGTCCGTCCCAGGGCTCCATCATGCAGGAGTAGTATTCCAGGAAAGCCTTGCGCGAGTCGCTCATCGTATCGTGGTTCTGCCAGGCCTCCGGGATCGTCATCAAGATGCAATGCGGCAGGGATCGGCCGGTGTGGTAAAGCAGCTCGATGGCATTGTCGAGAATCGCAGAATCACTGGCGCCCGGCGTCAGGATCGGCAGCAGCTTCTTGATGTCGCTGCCGAATTTGTCGGACTCGAAAAGGTTCTGGCGCGCCTGCATCCAGTTGACGTTGCCGCGCAGCGTGTTGATCTCGCCGTTGTGGCAGAGGAAGCGGAAGGGTTGCGCCAGGTCCCAGGTCGGAAAGGTATTGGTGCTGTAGCGCTGATGTACCAGGGCCAGGGCAGTGGCCATGTCGGGATCGCGCAGGTCACTGTAATAGCGCTCGACCTGATCTGCCAGCAACAGGCCCTTGTAGGCGACGGTGCGGCACGAAAGGCTGGGAATGTAAAAGGCCCGCTTGTCCGGCAGCTCGGAGCCTGCAATGGCGTTTTCCATGACCCGGCGAATGACATACAGCTTGCGTTCGAACGCCGCGTCGTCGGCCAGTCCGGCGCCGCGACTGATGAAGATCTGCCGCAGCCGCGGCTCGGCCAGGCGCGCCACGTCGCCGATGACGCTGCTGTCCGGCGTAATGTCGCGCCAGCCGAGAAACTCCTGGCCCTCGGCCCTGACGATCTGCTCGAACTGTTCGACGCAGTACTGGCGTTGCTGGTCGTCTTGCGGCAGAAAAACAAAGCCCATGCCGTATTCGCCGACGTCCGGAAGTTGAATGCCGATACCGCCGCAGGCGTTCTGCAGGAACTGATGCGGCAACTGCATCAGAATGCCGGCGCCGTCGCCCGTTATCGCGTCGCACCCGCAGGCACCGCGGTGGGTGAGGTTGACCAGGATCTCGAGCGCTTTCTCGATGACGCCGTGGGATTTCTCGCCCTTCAGGTTGCAGATGAAGCCGACCCCACAGGCGTCGTGTTCGTTGGCTGGCGAGTACATGCCCTGTGGCGCCGGAAAATGCTTGTGTTTCACGATCTTTTTGTCCTTGCCATTTTTCCCGGAGAAAAAAAAACACAGAGTGTTGTCACTCCATGTTTCCGAACAAGATCCTGCTTTTACGCGGTCAATTCAGATTCGAGCGGCAATTCCTTTTGCCAAGGTCGACGGTTCTGCGGACCAACTGCGCGTTGTTCGCAAACACACGCCAACCCCTTTGATTGTGGCGGGGCGGTACTATAGCGATGGAACAGGCTGATACAACAGCTGTCGCGGTCAATCAGCCGCCGTTCAGCGCCTTCAGCGCCAGGATCAGCGCCTGCGTGCCGTCGCGCCCATGCCCCTGGGCCTTGACCGCCGTATACAACTGGTGCACCAAGGCCAGGCCCGGCAGAGCCAGGTCCAGCGCCGCCGCTTCCTCCAGCGCGATGCCCATGTCCTTGATGAAATGCTCGACATAGAAACCAGGGTCGTAATCCTTCTGCACAATGCGCGGGCCGAGATTGTTGATTGCCCATGAGCTCGCGGCGCCGCTGCCGATGACGTCGATCACCGCCTGCTGGTCGAGCCCGACCGTGCTCCCGTACATCAACGATTCGCAGACCCCGATCATGGTCCCGGAAACGAGGATCTGGTTGCACATTTTCGTATGCTGTCCGGCCCCGTGACCGCCCATCAGGGCAATATTCTTGCCCATCAGTTCGAACAGCGGCCGGACCTCGTCAAAAACCGCCTGCTCGCCGCCCACCATGATCGCCAGGGCGGCGTTCCTGGCGCCGATGTCGCCGCCGGAAACCGGGGCGTCCAGGCTGCCGATGTTCTTCGCTGCCGCGGATTCGCCAATCTTCACCGCCAGGCTCGGCTGGCTGGTTGTCATGTCGACGACGATTCGGCACGGGCCGTCCGCCGCCAGGACACCGTTGTCGCCCAGGTAGGTGGACTCGACGTCGTACGGGAACCCGACAATCGTGAAGACGATTTCGCTGCTGGCAGCGACCGCTGCCGGGGTGTCGCACCAGGCAGCGCCGCCGGCGAGCAGGGCGTCCGCCTTGGCCTTGGTGCGGTTGAAAAGTGCAAGCTCGTGGCCTGCTGCTTGTAAGTGTCCGGCCATCGATGCACCCATCACGCCGGTGCCGATCCATCCGATTTTCATGAGATCACCTCGCAGGAATGTTCAGGGTTCGGCTGCTACCCTATTCGCGGGATGTGAGTTGTCAATGTTCCGCAGCGTGAAGCCGTTGGTGGCGCAAACTTTTCCGGCGGGCCTTCGGCCGCGATGCCGGGAACGCCGGCGCGGAAAGCAGTGGTGCTACCAAGGCCCCCATGACACAGTGAGACAGGCTGTCGCACGGGGTTGGCACGCCGTGTCACAGGTGTGGGACATCGGTGATGTCGAAAAACAAGATATACAATTATAATTGACTGTAAACAAGTAAGTTAACAGTCTGTTTCTGATGCTGGCTCGGAGTTTGCTTAGTTGCAATCTCTTTACATTTTACGAACGCAACCAACCGAACAACTCTTTACATTTTACGAACGCAACCAACCGAACAACTCCCAAACCACAACGGAGGCCAAGATGAAAATCAAACCCCTCGGCGACCGCGTCCTCATCGAAGACATCGAGGAAACAGAGCAGATGAAAGGCGGCATTGTCATTCCCGACAGTGCCAAGGAAAAGCCCCAGGAAGCCAAGATCGTGGCGATCGGCACCGGCGGTATCGATGACAACGGCAAAAAGATCAAGTTCGATGTCAAGGTCGGCGACCTCGTACTGACCGCCAAGTATGGCGGCACCGAAGTCAAATGCGGCGACAACGAGTACAAGATTCTCAACGCCAGCGACATTCTGGCGATCGTCGGCTGACACCCGTTACTGAAACCCGCATTGCCCTGCCGTGGCCGCAAGGCGAAGGCGGGACACCTGATCCCAACCACCATCCCAGGACATTCCCATAATGGCAGCTAAACAGCTACTTTTTAACGAAGAAGCGCGTCGCGAACTCCTCAGCGGCGTTGAAAGCCTCAGCCGTGCCGTCCAGGCGACCCTCGGCCCCAAAGGCCGTAACGTCGTGCTCGACAAGAAATTCGGCTCACCCACGGTCACCAAGGACGGCGTCACCGTCGCCAAGGAGATCGAACTCGAAGGGCCGTACCAGAACATGGGGGCCCAGATGGTGCGCGAAGTCGCCAGCAAGACTTCAGACATCGCCGGCGATGGCACCACCACCGCCACGGTGCTTGCGGAAGCCATCTTCCGCGAAGGGCTGAAGAACGTCACGGCGGGTTCCAACCCGATGAGTCTCAAGCGCGGCATCGACCAGGCGGTCGAAGCCATCGTCGCGAGGCTCCACAGGTCGAGCAAGAGGGTCGAGGACCGCGGGCAGATTGCGCAGGTCGCGAAAATCTCCGCCAACGGCGACGCCACGATCGGCGAGATCATTGCCGACGCCATGGACAAGGTCGGCAAGGATGGCACGATCACGGTCGAGGAAGCCAAGAGTATTGAGACCTCCCTCGACGTCGTCGAGGGCATGCAGTTCGACAAGGGTTATCTGTCGCCGTACTTCGTCACCGACCAGGCCAGCATGGAAGCCTCGCTCGAGGACTGCCTGATTCTCATCCACGAGAAGAAGATCAGCAATCTGCAGGAGTTGCTGCCGCTGCTGCAGAATGTTTCGAAGCAGGGCAAGCCGCTTCTGATCATCGCTGAAGACGTCGAAGGCGAGGCCCTGGCCACGCTGGTCGTCAACAAGCTGCGCGGCACGCTCAACATCTGTGCCGTCAAGGCTCCCGGTTTCGGTGATCGTCGCACGGCCATGCTCGAGGACATCGCCGTGCTGACCGGCGGCACCTGTATCACCGAAGACCTCGGCATCAAGCTCGAGAATGTCACGGTCGATCAGCTCGGCCACGTCAAGCGTCTGACGATCGACAAGGATACCACAACGATCGTTGAAGGCAGTGGTTCTCAGAAAGCGATCGCCGGCCGGGTCACCCAGATTCGCCGTCAGATCGAGGAGACCACCTCCGACTACGATCGCGAGAAGCTCCAGGAGCGTCTCGCCAAGCTCGCCGGCGGGGTCGCCGTCATCAACGTTGGTGCCGCGACCGAGACCGAGATGAAAGAGAAGAAGGCCCGCGTCGAAGACGCCCTCCACGCCACCCGCGCGGCGGTCGAGGAAGGCATTGTCGCCGGCGGCGGTGTGGCGCTTATCCGCGCCGCGGCCGCCCTTGACAAGGTGGACGCCGAAGGCGACGAGGCAACGGGCGTGAACATCATCGCGCGCGCGGTCAGCGAGCCGTTGCGTCGGCTTGCCGCCAACGCCGGGCTCGAAGGCTCGGTGATCGTCAAGGAAGTTGCCGACAAGAAAGGCAACCAGGGCTACAACATCGACAATGACAAGTACGTCGACATGCTCGAGGCCGGTATTCTCGATCCGACCAAGGTGACGCGTTCAGCGTTGCAGCATGCCGCCTCGATCTCGGGGCTGCTGCTGACCACCGAATGCCTGATCACGGAGCTTCCGGACGAGACGCCGCCACCAGCACCGCCGGCCGGCGGCCCGCCCGGCGGCGGCATGTACTAAGCCGTACGAAGATCGAATGAAAAGCGCCCCGGTGGCAACGCCGGGGCGTTTTTTCATTGTGCCGCCGAGGCGATCAGGTCATCCAGGAAAGCCACGTACGCATCGCCGTCGAGCGGCAGCTCTACCGGCCGCTTCTGCAGGCCTGACATCAGCATGGCATTCTGCAGCGTCACCTGGTTGATCGCTTCGCAGCCCGGTGCGACAACCGCCAGTTCCGGGTCGAGGATTGCCGCGGCAAAGTTCGTCAGAATGTCGATGTGCGCGCCGCCGCCGGCCGGAATGGGTACATCCACTTCCTCGACGTCCACCTTGGCGAATGATTTGTCGGCCGTTGCAATGTGCTGCCGCACCGACATCGCGGTCCGGCAATAACGCACCTCGTCGTTTTCAACAATGACCGTACCCAGGTCGCCGACGATCTCGAAGCGGTTGGCGCCCGGCGCTTCGCCCGTAGACGTCACGAAAATCCCGGTAGCGCCGTTGGCGTATTCGAGGACCGCCGTGACGTCGTCCTCGACCTCGATCTCATGCCGGGCGCCGAGCCGGCAGTGGGCGCGGAGGCGCACCGGCATGCCGCAGATCCATTGCATCAGGTCGAGCTGGTGCGGGCACTGGTTGATCAGCACACCGCCGCCTTCGCCTTTCCAGGTACCGCGCCAGCCGCCCATGTCGTAGTATGCCTGCGGCCGGTACCAGTTGGTGATGATCCAGTTCGTGCGCTGCAGTTCACCCAGTGCGCCGGATGCGACCAGCTCGTGAACGGCCCGGAAAAGCGGGTTTGTCCGCATCTGAAACATGACGCCAAACCGCACGCCGCTGCCGGCATGCGCATCGATCATCCGCTGCGCATCGCGCACGTGAACGGCGATCGGTTTTTCGCACATGACATGCACACCGTTCGCCAAGGCATGCTCAACCACCGGCGGATGGAAGTAGTGCGGCGTCGCGACCAGGACCGCGTCCAGGCGGTCGGCACGAACCATTTCCGTGTAGTCAGTGAACGCCGGCACCCCGCTCTTTCCGGCTGTTGCTTCGACCATTTCACGGTCTACGTCGCACAGGCCGGCAAGCTCGAATTCGCCCAATTCGCTGATCGCGGCGGCATGTGACATTCCCATGCCGCCGGCGCCGACTATACCGATCCGCAGCGGTGTCATGATGTGCTGCCGAAAAATCCCACGATGCCCCCTCCTTCGTGATTCGCGACATTTGAAAACGATCGGCTAACTTTGCCCAGCCTCCCGGTTGTGCAAGGCCGTTACTATTTGCAATGTCGCCGCGGCAGCGAGAAATTAGTCGCCATGATTGGAACTAATTCACTATGATTTCGAGACTTAAGCGACAGATCGGCAAACAGCGGCAATTCCTCGTCGAGGGTGTCTGGCAAATTGATTTGGCCAAAGTCGATGTGTCCCGCCGGGTGTGGTACTCGTTGCTGCGCGGGTTGGTCATCGTCTGCCGCGGTTTTATCGACGACAAATGCGCCCTGCAAGCCTCCGCCCTCACGTTCATCACACTGATGGCGGCCGTGCCGACCCTCGCCCTGCTGTTCGCTGTCGCCAAGGGCATGGGCTTCGAGCAGCACCTCAAACATGCCATCCGGCAATACACCGGCGGCACGCCGCCAGCCCATGTCGCCGCCGCCCGCCCCGGCGCTCCAGCCGCTGCCGATGGCGGTGATGCGGATGCCGCGAGGCCCGGGAATTCAACCGTCGACACGACAACGCCGGAGTCGCCGGACACGGTGCCAGCGGCGCCGGCCATTTCGACCGATGCCATCGAACCGGGTGCCGACGCGCCTCCCGAGGTGGCGGCGCCGACAATCTTCGACGAGGCGCTCGAAGAGTTTCTCGACCGCACCGGCACCACGGTGACCATCCCGAGCGAGGTCGGCACCTTTGTCAATGAGATTCTCGACCTGGTGACCGAGATGAATCTCACGGCACTGGGGATTGTCGGTCTGCTGTTGACCCTGTATTCCGTGGTGCGCGTGCTGAGCAAGATCGAATCGACGTTCAACATCATCTGGGGGATTCAAACCGGCCGCACCTGGGTCCGGCGCCTGGCCGATTTTTCGCTTGTGCTGATCGTCGTGCCGCTGCTGATCGTCGTGGTGACGATGATCAATGCCGTGATGTCCAGCGAGATGATTGTCGGCTTCATCCAGGAGCGCCTCAACATCGCCCTGGGGCTCTATCAGCTTTTGCTCGGCATGACCGGGGCGTTTGTCATCATCCTGGCCTTTGCACTGTTGTACCTGTGCCTGCCGAACACCCGGGTGCGGATCATGTCCGCCATCGTCGGCGGCGCCTGCGGCGGCTTGTTGTGGCTGGGCTGGCAGTGGATGTGCATTCGTTTCCAGCTCGGCATCACCAACATGAACGCGATTTATGGTGCCTTTGCCGGATTGCCCATTTCATTGTTCTGGCTGCAGGTCAACTGGGTCATTGTCCTGCTCGGAGCCGAAATCAGTTTCGCCTACCAGAATATCCGGACGTACGTGCACGAGAGTCAATTGCGGAACCTGACGTTTTCCACGCGCCTGCACCTGGCCCACTACATCGTCCACGAAGTCTGCCGCGTCTATCGAGACGACGCTGGCCCGTGGCAGGCCCTGGCGTTCCAGCAGCAATACAATGTACCGATCCGCCTGCTGCGTGCCGTGATCCATGATCTGACCGAAGGCAATGTCCTTCTCGAGGTCGAAGGCGACGGCCTGGTGCCCGCCAGAGACCCCGCCACCCTGTCCCTGCGCGACGTTGAAAAGGCGCTCCACGGCGTCTGCAGCGCCTATATCGAAAACCTCAACGATCGCATCGAAGCGCCGTCACTCGACATGCGGCAGGCGACCGAAGAGGCGTTTCTCGAATCGCTGGCAAAAGCCAAATTAGCCAGTATTCTGCCTGCCTCCGACCCGCCCGCTGCCGGTGCCGCGGAATAACTCAACACGTATCACCATGGAAGACAATCCGATGAATCTGGCTATGCAGTTACGTCAACACGTTGCCGCGGGTGAAGCCGTTTGTGGCACGTTTCTCAATGAGCTGCGCTCACCGTGGGTTCCGGTCATCCTCGGCAACGCCGGTTTTGACTACGTGATTATTGACGAGGAGCACGGTCGTTTCACCGTGTCTGACACTGCCGGCCTGATCGTTGGCGCCACCCGCGTCGGCCTGTGCCCGCTCGTCCGTGTGCCGCTGTCCGAACCCGCCGGCATGTCCCGTACCCTCGATGCCGGCGCCCAGGGCGTTGTCATTCCGATGATCCGCACGCTCGACGACGCCCGTCTCGTTGTCGAGTGCACCAAATACCCGCCACTCGGTCTCCGCGGTCTGCATACCACATCGCCGCACACGTCCTTTTCACGACCCGCCGATGTCAAGCAGTACGCGCAGGAGTGCAACGACTCGTTGCTGACGATTCTGCAGGTCGAAACCGCGGAGGCCCTGGCGATCGTCGACGACCTCGCCGCGGTCGACGGCGTCGATGCACTGCTGCTCGGCCCCAACGATATGAGTGTTGCCCTGGGGTTGATCGGGCAGCCCGAGCACGAGCGTGTCTTCGAAGCTGCCGCGGCCATCGTCGAGGCCTGTCGCAAAAGCGGCAAACTGGCGGCCGCGCAGAGCGGCGACGTCGCCACGGCCAGGCGGTTCCGTGAGCTCGGCATGCACCTGGTGAGCGCCGGGTCGCCGGTCGGGTTCCTGGCGAAGCAGGCGGGCGCAGTAGCCGACGGCATCAAGGAGTCACTCTGAGGCCTGTCCCGGTTTGACGATGTCGCTGAGCATCGACAACGAGACGATGCGCCTTGTCTGGACCCACACCCGCTGCCGCGAAACTGCATGGCCGTGCGCCGCACACTCGTCGAGGTACTGATCGAGCGTGACCCGGCCTTCCGCGGCATTGTACATTGCCGCCTCCTCCAGGCAGATTACGCCTTCCTGCTGCGCCGCCAGGCGCCCGATGTAGGTGTATTGACTGTCGGTGTCGACCACGACATTCTCGTTTTCGAATGATTCCGGCAGGTTCATGTCGTATTATACACGACTCATCCTGCGGCGGAAATCGAATTCTTCAACAATTGCTGCGGCGCGATCGCGATCGGTGCCGCGGCACCTGCTGTCACCGAGACCCAGGGGCTCGGCCAGCGCCTGGCGGCCACTCTCCGTGGCGGCGACGTGGTTGCCCTGTACGGTGACCTGGGTGCCGGCAAAACCGTTTTTGCCCGCGGCCTGGCCCGTGGCCTTGGCATCGACGAACCGGTTACCAGCCCGACCTTTGCCCTGGTGCAGGAATACCAGGGCGAAAGTCTGAGATTCTGCCACATCGACCTGTACCGGCTCGACTCGCCGGCGAACGTTATCGGCATCGGCATCGATGAATACCTCGACGATGGCGGTGCGGTCACCGTGATCGAATGGGCCGAGCGACTCGGGAACCTTTGCCCCGAAAGTCCTATCCAAGTTCATATCACTGCGACTGCCGGCAGGCGTCGGATCGAAATCACCGGTGCAGCCGATTTTGATGTCGCCGGCGGCGCCCGGAATTGACGAATTCACGGCCGCCCGTGGACCCAGCCTGTCGACTGCCCCGAGCCACTGGCAAAACCGGCCACACGGTTTATTATAACAGCTTCTCTTTACCGCATATGGGGTTCTAGTACACAGCATGTCAGATGCAAAAATTCTCGTTGCCTTCGGAAACGATATTGCCCAGGTGCGCGTCATTGGACGGGCGACGCTTCAGGCCAGCCAGAGCCTGCGCGATTTCGGCCTCGAAATGATCGCCGCCAAGGTCAGCCGGATGCTCGTCAATCTCGGTGAATGCGAGGGCATGGACAGCACTTTCATGGGGATTCTCGCGATGATCGCCCGGCGTGGTGCCGCCAACAGTGAATTACGTGTCGAAATCGTCAATGCCGACGACAACCTCAAGATGTTGCTCGATACCCTGGGGCTCACGAGGCTCTTCGCCTTCACCCACACCGAGGCCGCGGCCGAAGATTGGACCGCACTATGCAACACCGTCGCCGACGATGGTATCGAACAGCAGCAGACCATTCTCAAGGCGCACGAAGCCCTCATGGATGCCGACGAGGGCAATGTGCCCAAGTTCAAGGAGGTCGTTGAGTTTCTCAAACAAGACCTGTGCCAGATGAGTAGTCGACCGATCGATCCAACAACCCCGCTACCAGCCCGGAGCTCGCCAAGATGCAAAGATTCCTTATCTTAGCCATCGCTGCAATGCTGCCCACCACCTTTGCCGCGTCAGCCTTCAACCCCGCCTATGTCGACATGGAAAAGGTGTTCCAGGAATACTACAAGACAGCCCGCGCCGACAAATACCTGCGCGAACAGACCGACACCTACCGGGAGTACGCCAAAACGCTGGCAGCGCAGATCGACGGACTCAAGGACCGGTTCGAGGACCTGCTCGAAGCGTCGCAGAATATCGTCCTCGCCGAGGAGGTTCGCGAAGGGAAACGCCAGGAGGCACAGTTGACACTTCGCGACTACGAATCCAAGAAACGACAGCTGCAGGACTACGAACGGCACCGCAAGGAAGAACTCAGCAAGCAGTACGAAAAACGTCGCAACAGCATCATTGAGGAGATCGCACTGCTCGTCAAGAACGTTGCCAAGAAGGAAAGCTACGACGTCGTCTTTGACATCTCCGGCAAGACCCTCAACGGCATCCCGCCGTTCGTCTATTACGACGAGAGCAAGCTTATCACTGACAGCCTTGTCGCCGAGCTCAATCGGGGCCACGAAGACGAGCTGCGGGAGCTGCGCGCCGAAATCGAAGACGAAGTGGAACCCGTTGACCCTGCACCCGAAGAATAATCCGGTTGTTTGTTGACGGCACATTCGGATGAAAGAGTTTTCCGCCACCCAGGTTGCAGCCCTCGTCAACGGTACCATTGCCGGTGACGGATCGTGTCGCATTTCCGGCGTCGCGTCGCTTGCCGAGGCTGAGTCCCATCACCTGTCGTTTCTGGGCAACTCCCAGTACACGCCGCAGGTCCTGCCGTCGAAGGCCGGCGTTGTCATTGTCGAGTCCGACTTCAATGAGCTGCCACCCCGGAACCGTTGTTGGGTCGTTGTCGAAAACGCCTCGGCGGCTTTCAGCACGGTCGTTGCGGAGTTCGCACCCCCCGCCTTTTTACCGTCTCCCGGTATTCATCGCGGCGCCGTCGTTGATCCCGATGTAGTGGTGCCCGACGATGTGCATATCGGCCCCAACGCGGTTGTCGAAGCTGGCGTTGTTATCGGCGCCGGCGCCGTCATTGGTGCTGGTTGTTATGTTGGTTGGCAGGTCAATATTGGTGCCGCCTGCCGGCTGCACCCCAATGTCGTGGTGCTCGAGCGTTGCGTCGTTGGCGACCGGGTCATCATCCACAGCGGCACGGTGATTGGCAGCGACGGTTACGGATTCATCCCTGGCACCGTGCACCAGAAGATCCCCCAGGTCGGCATTGTCCAGATCGACGACGACGTCGAGATCGGCTCGAACGTCAGTGTTGACCGTGCCCGGTTTGGCCGCACCTGGATCAAGGCCGGCACCAAGATCGACAACCTGGTGCAGATTGCCCACAACGTCGTCATCGGCGAGCGTTGTTTCATCGTTGCCCAGGTCGGCCTGGCGGGCAGCGTGGTAGTCGGCGACGACGCCATTCTGGCCGGCCAGGCCGGGGTCGTCGGCCACGTCAACATCGGCGACCATGCCGTGGTCATGGGCGCCGCCTCCGTGTGGGAGGACGTCGAGCCTGGTGGCAAGGTTATCGGTGACCCCGCCACTCCCCGCATGGAGTATCTGCGTCAGCTCGCCCTCATCAAGCGGCTCCCCGACCTCCTCAAGCGGCTTGAAGCCCTTGAGCGCCGCCTCAGCGAACAGGCATAAATATCATCTTGCCGTTGTGTGCAGGGCGTTCAGTTCGGCAATCGAAGTACCTGGTTCGTTGACCTGATCCGCAAATAAAGGGGTGTCCGCCTTGACCGGACGGCGTTGATCACCGGCAACAGCCGACCGGGCAGGAAGGGATTTGGACGGCGGGATCGAGGTGGTTCTGGACGAGATCGGCCAGGGCCCCGATCAGCGCCGGGTGGTCGCCGACAGTGCCGGCGCGGATCATGTTCAGATTCAGCCGGTCGCAGACCGCGCGCGCCTTGGTGTCGAGATCATAAAGCACCTCGAGATGATCGGACAGGAAACCGATCGGGTGGATGATCACGGTGCGGCAATTGCCAGCTATCGCCTCGAGATGACCGCAGATGTCGGGCTTGAGCCAGGGCTGCGACGCCGGGCCGCTGCGACTCTGGTAAACCAGGTCCCAGGGAGGTTGTTCGCAACGGCTGGCGACGGCTTCGCAGGCCGCGTTCAGCTGCGCCTCGTAGGGCGATACGGCCGCCATCTCGAGTGGAATGCTGTGTGCCGTGAATGCAACCCGGACGTCGTTCGTAGCAACTGCGTCGAGCGCCTCCCGCAGACGATCGGCAGCAGCAGTGATGAAGCCGTCACTATCCCAGAAAAGCGGCAGCTTGTCGACTGCGGGAGCACCGTCGACGGCCGCACAGGCGTCGTCGATGTCCTCCCGATACTGCCGGCAACCTGAATAAGAGCCAAACGCAGAGGTCACTACGGCCATGGCCCGTTTGACGCCGTCGTCACGCATGCCGGCGAACGTCTCTGCCAGCAGCGGATGCCAGTTGCGATTGCCGAAGTAGATCGGCAAACGAATCTCCCGGTCGGCGAGGAGTTGGCTCAGCGCCGCAATAATCTCGCGATTGCGCTGATTGATCGGGCTGACACCGTTGAACTGGTAATAGTACTCGGCGACTTCCAGTCTGCGTGCCTCGGGGACACGCCGTCCCCGCAGCACGTTATCCAGGAAGGGCAGGACGTCGGCCCGCTTCTCCGGGCCGCCGAAGGAAACCAGGACGACGGCGTCGTATGCTGTTTCAGCAGTCATGGCACAGCGGTAACCGATAATTGTGTCTTTCTGGCCTCGTCCGGCAAATCCATTTTCGGCAGGGTGAAACAAAAGACGCTGCCACCTTCACTTCCCGCCTCGACTCGAATTCGGCCGCTGTGGCGCTCGACGATTTTCTTGCAGATCGCCAGGCCGATACCCGTTCCGGGATAGTCGGTGCGCGTGTGGAGCCGCTGGAAGATGACGAAAATGCGATCGGCATACTTCGGGTCGATTCCGATGCCGTTGTCGCGAATCTTGATCTGCCATTCAGTGCCGATGTCCTCGGCGGTGACGTTGACGACGGGCGGTTCGTCACCGTGGAATTTGATCGCGTTGCCGATGAGATTCTGAAACAACTGGGTGAGCTGGGTGGCGTCGCCCATGACGACCGGCAGTTCATCAAAAATGACTTTGCCGTCGTGTTCGGCGATAGCGGCCTCCAGGTTGTCGACCGCCTGGGCGACGACATCCCTGCAGTCGGTGAGTTCGAATTTCCGGCCAAGGCGTCCGACGCGCGACAAGGCGAGCAGATCCTTGATGAGCTGCTGCATGCGGCCGGCGCCGTCGTTGATGTAGTGAAGGTATCGATTGGCCTTTTGGTCGAACTGGTCCTTGTATTTCTCCTCGAGGCGGTCGGTGAATCCGATGATCTTGCGCAGGGGTTCCTGCAGGTCGTGCGACGCGACGTTGGCGAATTGCTCGAGCTCGGTGTTCGAGCGGGTCAGCTCCTCCGCTTGAAGTTCGAGGTTGCGCCTGGCGATCTGCATTTCGATCGCGGTGGACGCGAGTTGCGCCAACTGCATGAGGACGATCTCGTCTTCCTCGGTGAATTCACCCTGGTACTTGTCGGAAACCTGAATGAACCCGAGGTTGCCCCCGTCGTGAGCGATCAGTGGTGCGGCCAGCCAGCCGCGCATTTTTGGCAGGTCAGCGGTGGCGTCACAACCGTGCCAGCGCGGATGCGCGCCGAGCTCGGCGGCCGACAGCCGCACCGGCTGGTTTTGCTCGCAGGTATGGGAGTAGAGGCCCTGGGCATGCGGGATCATGTCGTAGGAAGTGGCGGCGTCATATTTCTCGGAGAGATTGAGCGAGCGCATCGCATGGCCCCAGTCGTCGCCCTCTCGGCAGCAGACAAACGCCAGGTGGGTGCCGATAATCGACCGGGTATGCATGGAGGTGATGTGGACGGCGTCCTCGAGCGAGTCGGCGCTGTTGACGGCTTTGGCGGTCTCGGTCATGCTGATCAGCTGCAGCCCGCGCATCTGCAGGTCGCGGTGCGCCTCCTGCAGCTGGTGCTCGGCTGACCGACGGACGTTGATTTCCAGCGTCAGCTTGTCGTTGCTGGCGGTCAGCGCTTCGGTCTGGTCAATGGACGTCTGGGCAAAGTGGATGGTCATCGTCAGCAGGAGGCTGACGACGATGCCTGCCAGCAATATCCATGCGGTGACCAGGGACTGTTCGGCGAGCAGGGTCGACTGTGCCGGCGCCACGTGGATATGGAAGGTGGTGCCGAGCAGCGTCAATTGAACGTTGCGGCCCCATTTTGCGTCGAGGTGCGGCAACGTCCGGCCACGGCTGTAGAGCAGCCCGTTTTTTGCGTCGAAGACAGAGTATTCGAACCCTTCATCGGCTTGATCGAGGATTTTGGCAAAGGGGCTCATGTCGAGCAGGCCGACAACGAAACCGTTGGGTGTATCGTTGGATGAGGTTGGCGCGATGACCATGACACCGCTTTCCAGGCCGGGCAGTTGCAGGCGTCCGGACAGCGTCACATCCCTGTGGCGCTGTGCCGCGCCGAGTGCCGAGCGGGCAACGGGGTATGCGGCGAGGTCGTCGGGCAGGCGGACGTTGTCGGTGTTGAACGCGGCCGACCAGCGCGTCTGCATATCCTCGTCGACACGGCCGCCGGCGACGTAGGCGTGCAGCTCCTTGAGCTGGCCGCGCAAGTTCGCCCCCCAGCCGTTGCGATCGATGCCGCTCTCGTCCTGCCACTGCCAGGCGTTGCGCCGCATCGGCAGCACCAGCGACCGCAGTTCCAGCGACAGTTCGTCACCGAGTTGCCTGGCCGTGGTCGTGATCAGGCGGTCGATCTGTTGTTTCTCCTGCGCCGCCAGGGAAAGCCACAGACAAAGTGTCACGGTGAGGCTGCAGACGCCGGCCAGCGCCGAGAACCAGCGAGGCACCTCCCAGGCACGTGAAACGGTAACGCTCCAGGCATAGGCCAGCGTGCCGATCCCGACACCGATAAAACCGATGGCGGTGTGGACCCCCATGCGGTTGGCGTCGCCATAGCCGTAGGCTGACCCGGGGTTGGAGACATAGCCGAACAAGCCGACACCGGAAATGGCGATCTGCAAGGTCCCGAGCAGGCCGATGGTGCTGATCTTTCGCTGCGAAGTCCGCGGCAGGCAGGTGAGCAACAGCGCCAAGCCGGCAAGGATGCAGCACAGCGCGGTGTTCGGCCCCATGCGGCCAGCGGGGCCGGTGCGATCGAGTACGTCGTGGGCAAAGAAAAATTCGTCGATGCCAAAATCGCCGCCGCCGGCGTATTGCGCCATCGTCAGGCCGCCAAGTGCCGTACAAAGGAGACCGGTGCCCAGCGAGACCGGCCGCACCTCCCACGTGACGGCATTGAGAATGCCCACACCGGCGAGAATCAGGGCCAGCGCCGTGTTAAACTGCATCGGGGGGGAACCGGGCTGCACCTGGATCAGGAAATGATTGCCCACGTACCAGCCGACAATGACCAGGGCTCCGACCAGGGCGACGATGGCACCGGCGCACACGGCGAGTGTCCGTGACCAATGATTTGCTGCGGCTCGATTCATTAAAGAGGCGGCCGGGAACGGTAGGGGTAGGTGAAGTGGGACCGATTTCTGCGCAATGTTACTGGAATTTTACTGAATTGCAACGAATGGTAGCGACTCTACCTGTATAGCGCGCCGGTCGTGGCTGGGCGGCGCCATTCACCGGTACCCCGAACCAATTCAAGCAGACCATGATAGACGAGATGGCAGCACGAACGATTCGCATTCTGATCGTTGACGACGACCCGGCCGATGCCGAGATCATCCAGGAGCTGCTGGAGGAATGCGCTACCGCTCTTGAAATTCATGTCGTGCACGACGGCATCGATGCACTGGAATACCTGCGCAGTTGCACTCACGTGCCCGTCGCCTGCCTGCCTGATCTGATCCTGCTCGACCTGAACATGCCCCGCAAAGACGGTCGTGAAGTGCTGCAGGAAATTCGCGCCACCGAGCAGTTGCAGCACCTGCCGGTGATCGTCTTGACCACGTCGCAGGAGAGGGACGAAATCGAGCAGGCCTATCGGCTCGGCGCCAACTGTTATGTCTCGAAGCCCGCGGCAATGGCCGATTTCGAACGCCTCGTCAACGCCATTGAACTGTTCTGGATGCAAACCGCGAGCCTGCCGCAATCAAGATGAGCCACGGCGCGCCACACCCGGTGTGATTTAGCAAAATGACTGACTACAAGACAATGCCGATCCTGGTCGTCGACGATGACGAGGCCGACGTTTTCCTCGTCAAGGACGAGCTGGAAGCAGCCGGCTTCGGGAACGTCCATGACACGCGGCGCGGTAGCGAAGCCCTGGCGCTGCTCGGGCTCAGCGATACGGCGTCACCGCCCCGGGTTGACCTCGACGGCCCGGACACAAGTTTTTCCCTGGTCGTACTCGACGTCATGCTGCCGGACATCGACGGTTTCGAGATCTGCCGCCAGATCAAGCAGCGCATCTCGCCGTTTTTCCCGGTCATCATGCTCACCGGCCTCGATGCTGTGGAAGATCATATTACCGGGATCGAGGCGGGGGCGGACGATTTCATATCGAAGCCTTTCCAGCCCGAACAGCTCCTGGCCAAGATCACGTTGCTGCTCAGTCGGTCACAGCAGGCAGGCGTTCCGGGGGATCCGGCGGCGATGACCCATCTGGCGCGGCCTTACGCGGGGCAGCGCGTGGGCGAGTACACAATCACCAAGTTGCTTGGCTGGAGCGGCACCTCGCTCATCTACCGGGCCGAACACGACAACGGCGACGGCTTCGTCATCAAACTGCTGGCCGAACACACGGCGGCCGACGAGGAGACGCACAAACGGTTCGAGCGCGAAATGCGCATCATGAAGGAGCTCAATCACCCGAACCTCATTCAGATCTACGACCACGGGACCTATCGGGATTGTCCGTTTTATGTCATGGAATATATGGCGGGCAAGGACCTGCGCTGGCTGATCCACGAAGGACAGGTGCCGGGCGCGACCATCCTGGCCGTCGCCAAGGGTCTGGCGGAAGTGCTCAAGTACGTACACGACAACGCGGTTGTGCACCGCGATATCAAGCTTGACAATGTCTATCTCGGCCCTGACAACGTCGTGAAGCTGGGTGATTTCGGCATCGCCCTGACCTCCGGCGACACCCGGCTGACCCGGAGCAACACGACACTGGGTACGCCGTTCTACATCGCCCCGGAACAGTTTCTTGGCACGGAGATCACGCTGGCTGTCGATATCTACTCGTACGGCGCCACGATGTATCACCTGCTCGCTGGCGAACCGCCCTTCACCGGCGACAACGCCATGGCGGTACTGCACCGGCATCTGCACGACATCGCTCAACGCCCGTCCGAGCGTCGCCCCGGGGTGCCGGAGGTGTGGGACGAGCTGCTGGTCGACCAGTGCCTGGCCAAGGAACCCCACGGCCGCCCGGCGCACATGGGCGTCGTTCTGGACCGCCTCGCGGCCTTTGCGGCCGACCCTGCCCACCACATCATCGATCAGGCCTAGGTGCGGGTGGTCAGAGCACCGGCCCCCGCGGCACGTCGGGTGGACGTCTGATCGGTTCCGGATTGACCGGTATGACGCGGAACAGCCGCATCGGCGAGGGCAGATAAACTTCCTGCAACTGCACGGTCAGGCCCAGGGTCTCCTCGTACGACTTGCGGGCGAACTCCGGATCGTAGCCGACGATGAGCTGCGGGTAGAACTGGTAGACCTGTGGCTTGAGCCGCGGTGCGAAACGACCGCCGCCGCCGTTGAGACATTCCACCTGGTCCAACCGGCCGCCGCGCCACTGCCAATACTGCGCGAAGGCGATGTATTCGTGGAAATCCACGAATATTCGCGTGCGGCTGCCCATGATCGGACTTTGGGCAAGGGCGTGTGTCGTGTAATAGATGTCCTCGTTGCGCGTGTAAAACTGTTGAATCAAGTCCTGTCGATACTCACCGCGGTACAGCGCGGTGCGGGTGTAATGGTCGTTGAGCCGGAACCACACGACGTCATTTGCCAGGATAAAGAAAATCAGCAGCAGGAAGAACCGATCGACGCGGCAGAAGCAGTTGCGGAACGGTATCAAGGCGCAGAACGTCAGTGGTGCCAGGTACGCCAGAAAGGCCCGTGGATACGGTGCCTGCCACAGGGCCGTGGCCAGCATCGGCACGACGCAGCACAGCGCCAGCGGCCACAGCGACCGGCGCAGATCCACCACCTTGCCGTCCTTCGCATCCTCCACGAGATTGCGCAGTTGCGGCTGTTTGCGCAGACACAGGCAGCCGATGACGAACAACCCGAGATGTGCGGCGATCGCAATGAACCAGTGTCCGGCGACTGCCGGCCCGGAGGTCCAGCCGCCGGTGCCGGAAATCACCCGGTGGAAGTCGTCCCATATGGGAACGTAGATCGCCATGCCCGCTACGGTGGCGACCGCCGGAATCCAGATCTGGCGCATCACCGGCCACCAGCACCAGGCGAGTACAGGGAGGCACACAACAAGGCCCACACCCATCAAGGCGATTGCCGATGTCGATTCGAACCGGAGCGGCAATGTTTGGCTCAATATCACCAGCACCAACACCGAGGCGTACGACCAGGCCAGGTGCCTGGGGTTGCGCTCGCGTGCCGCCAACGTCCAGCTCAGGAACAGGAACAGGCTGCCGTTGAACAGCAGATTCGAAGGGACGACACCCGGCAGCAGCACGGCGCCTATTACGTACATCGCCGTGCCCTTGCGTCGCTGCCCGGCAATGATGTAGAAGGCCCCCAGCGTTGCGACCAAAGACAGGAATATAGTCAAACCATAGCCACGGAGCTGGTAGAAGAAACTCAGGAAAACGGGGCTGAATGCCAATAGCGTAGCAAGTAGATATGCCGCGGCATTACCGAACAGCCGGCGGCCATGGATGTACAGCGTGGAGATCGTGATCAGCGCCAGCAACAGGCATGGAAAGCGCAGCACTTCCTCTGCCATGACAAAGCGGATGACACGCAGCCAGGTCCACAGCGCCGCCGAGAAGAGGATGTGATTGTTCGCCACCTCGTAGCTGGTGAACACACCGACCAGGCGTTGCTGCGTACCGTAGTCGCCGAGTGTCAGCAGCTCGTCGAACCACAGATCCGTACGCATAAAATCAAATGTGAAGACGGTGAAGAAGATCAGCAGACCGATCAATCCCCACTTCTGGAATCCGGGCGTGTCTGCCAGTGGCATGGCCGGTTGGTTGTCGGTTGGGGATTCTTCGGGCATCGGCGGGCTCCGTAACGGTCCCGGTCTGTAGTTCACATCTGCAACCGCTCGGCCAGTTGACTGTGGCGCGGCGCCTGGTTGACGTTGTGCACTGCAATGCTCAGCGCTTTCTTCGCGCCGATCATTATCAGCAGTTGCGCCGCCCGGGTCATGGCAGTATAGATCAGGTTGCGCTGCAGCATGATGTAGTGCTGGTTGAGCACCGGCACAA
Organism: Lentisphaeria bacterium; assembly: GCA_030754995.1. Taxonomy (GTDB): domain Bacteria; phylum Verrucomicrobiota; class Lentisphaeria; order JABSQK01; family CAJWLW01; genus CAJWLW01. Next base: position 4,890 of record JASLZG010000008.1, on the reverse strand, counting down.
TGACTACCGGAAACTCGCTGCCCTGCGATTTGTGAATGGTGATGGCGTAGGCCAGGCGAATCTGATCGATTTCGTCGAAGGCGTAAGTTACCGTGTTCGACTCGTATCGCACGGTGAACTTTTTCTGTTTCGTGTCGATTTGCAGCAGGCGTCCGAGATCGCCGTTGAACACCTGGTAGTCGTAGTTGTTGCTGATCTGCATGACCCGGTCGCCGGCCCGGTAGACGACGTCGCCGCAGGTCATTTCCGGGGTCCATCCCTCGGTGCGTGGCGGATTGAGCGCGGCCTGCATGCGCCTGTTGAGGTTGTCGGCGCCGCAGACGCCACGATTCATCGGCGACAGAATCTGGATGTCGGTCTGGGGTGAAAAATTGAAACGCTTCGGGATGCGTTCGGCCGCCATGCGACAGACAATATCAACGAGCTTCTCCTGGTTCTCCTGCTCGATCCAGTAAAAGTCCGACAGTTCCCCCGAGGATTGCGGCGGCCGCATTTCCGGGAGTTGTCCGGCATTGACGCGGTGCGCGCTGACGATGATCTGGCTGCCGCCGGCCTGTCGATAGACCTCGCTCAGGTGGGTTGCCAGGACGCACTTCGACTCGATCAGGTCCCGGAGAAACGAACCCGGCCCGACGGACGGCAGCTGGTCGCGATCGCCGACCAGTACGACCCGGGTCTCGGCAGAAAACGCCCGAAACAGACTCGCCGCCAAACGGATGTCAAGCATCGAAACTTCATCGATGATGACCAGGTGGTGCTTCAGCGGATTGTCGCCGTTGAGAGCGAAGCCGGACAACTCCGGCTCCCATTTAAGCAGCCGGTGGATGGTTTGGGCAGGGGCCTGGCTGGACTCGCTCAGGCGTTTGGCGGCCCGGCCGGTCGGCGCTGCCAGCGCGACGTTCCAGTTCAAGCTGTGAGCAATAGCGACGATCTCCCGGGTCACCGTTGTCTTGCCGACACCCGGACCGCCGGTGATGATGCTGATCGGGTGCTGAAAGACATTGAGCACGGCGGCCTGCTGGGCTTCGTTGAGCATGGCCCAGTTGCGGCTGCGCGCCAGCGCCTGCGGCGGCAGCGTCGGCAACCCGCTGCCCGAACTCATGCCGGCAATGATTTGGGCGACGTCGCATTCGTCCCGGTACAGATCCGCCGGGTAGACCAACGGTTCTTCCGCGGCGGAATCGATGACCGCGGTGCCGTCCTCGACCGCCCGCTGCAGACCGGTGGCGGCGACATCTTCGCCGACCGCCAGCAGCCGCGCCGCTTCGGCCAGCAACACATCCCGCGGCACGTACGTATGGCCCTGCTGATCTGCCATCGTGGCCAGGACATAAGCGGCGCCCGCGCCGAGTCGAAACGGATTGTCCGGCGCGATGTTCAGATGCCGCGCAATGGTATCGGCCATCCGGAAGCCGATACCCTTGACTTCGCGCGCCAGCCGGTACGGGTTTTCCTTGACGATCTCGACCGCGTTGGAGGCGTACTTGCGATAGACTCGATCGCAGTATGCCGCGCTCAGCCCGAGCCCCTGCAGAAAAATGTATATCTCGCGACGCTCGGACTGTGAACTCCAGGCGTCCTTGATCTGCTTGAGCCGGCCTTTGCCGAAGCCGGGGATCTCGAGCAGCCGTGCGGAATAGTGGTCGAGTATGCTGAGTGTCTCGACCCCGAAACGGTCGACAACGCGATCGGCCAGCTTCGGGCCGATGCCGGGGATGATGCCGCTGGCGAGGTATCGGCGCACCCCCTCCTCAGTCGTCGGCAGCAGCGCCTCGAAACGCTTGACGCGGAACTGGCGGCCGTATTCCTTGTGGCGTTCCCACTGGCCCCAGGCCTCGATGTCCTGCCCCTCCGCCACTGCTGCCAGGGCGCCGACGAGCACGGATTCACGATGCTGCGCGTCCTCCAGGCGGATGACTGCATAGGCCCCGTCCTCACTGGCAAACACGACGCTCGAAACCGTGCCCTTCACCGAGGTCTCGACCCACTGTGGGCGGTCCGGGCCGCTCGCGGCAACGCCGTTGAAGGCGAGTTCTGACTGGCGACTCACGGATCAGGCCGTATTCGCTGCCTGCCAACGCTTCTTCTCGCGGACCGGCAGGGTCGTATCGGGCTTGACGTGAACGGCGTTGCTGCCAAGCAGGTTCCGCACTGAGTCGGCGAAGCCGTTGCTGAACTGAACATGATATGCCTTGGGCGTTTCGATGAAGGCGAACTGTCCGTCCTTGCAGGCAACACAGAGGATGACGCGCGAGTTGCCGGGGTTGCTCTCGAGCAGGCGCTTGAGCTCCTGCAGTGCTTCCGGACCGGCGTTGCCGTTCAGTCGCACATGCACTTCACGCGTAAATCGCTCCGGTACACTGGTGAGCGGCAGGATCTTGTCGGCGATGATCTTCGTATCCTCGTCTTCACGGTTCGACACGAAGCCTTCAATCACCACCGCCTGGTCAGCGACGATGTTGGCGGTGTACTGGGCATATGCATCGCTGAAGATCAGCACTTCGATTGTGCTGTCGAGATCCTCGAGCGTGATGAACGCCCAGGGGCGCCCGTCCTTTTTCGAGTATTTCAGGTTCATCGTCGATATCAGGCCGCCGATGCGCACGCCCTGGTTGTTCGGCATCTCGCCGATCATCCGGGTACCCGCCAGTTGGTAGTTTCGAATGGTGTCGTAATACTCGTCGAGCGGATGGCCGGTCACGTAAAAACCCAGCAGCTCCTTCTCCTTCTGCAGCAGTTGCTTCGGTTCCCACTCCGGAATGTCCGGGAGCGCGACGTCCAAGCCGCCGCCGCGGTCGTTCTCGTCCGCCAGCAGGTCGAAGAAGTTGGTCTGGCCGGTATCGCGGTCGCGGATCGATGTCTGCGCCCGTCCCAAAACGTCGTCGATGATGGCGTACACCTGTGAACGCTTGTGGCCGCAGAAATCAAAGGCGCCGCACTGGGCCAGGCTTTCCATGAGCCGCCGGTTCAGTGTTGTGCCGACGCGTTCGCAAAACTCGAGGACCGACTTGAACGGCCCGTCCTGGCGCGCCTTCAGGATCGCCACCGCGGCTGCTTCGCCAACACCTTTGATCGCGGCCATCCCGAAACGGATTGCACCGTTGTCGACGGTGAAGTCCATGTCGCTGGTATTGACGTCCGGTGGCAGGACCTTGATGCCCATCTCCCGGCATTCGCCGATCAGCAGCGCCACGCGCTCCGCCGAACTCATGTCGCTGGTCAGGTTGGCCGCCATGAACTCAACCGGGTAGTTCGCTTTCAGATATGCCGTGCGGCAGGCCAGGAAAGCGTAGGCGGCACTGTGCGATTTGTTGAAGCCGTATCCTGCGAACTTCAAGATCTTTTCCCAGATCGCGGTTGCAACGCCCTTGGACCGGCCGTTGGCTACGCAGCCGTCAACGAAGCGCTCGAACTGGGCTTTCATCTCTTCTTCTTTCTTCTTGCCCATGGCGCGCCGCAACAGGTCGGCCTGGGCGAGGCTGAAACCCGCCACCTCCTGCACCACCTGCATCACCTGCTCCTGATACAGCATGATGCCGTAGGTCTCCTCGAGGATCGGTTTCATCTCCTCGCAGTCGTACTCGACCCTGGCCTTGCCGGACTTGCGGGTTATGAACTCTTCGAGAAATTGCATCGGGCCGGGGCGGTACAGGGCGACCAGCGCAATCACATGTTCAACCCGGTCGATGCCGAAACGGCGACACAGATCCTGCATGCCGCTGGATTCCAGCTGAAAGACGCAGACCGTCTGGCCGAGCTGCAGCAGTTTGTAGGTTTCCGGATCGTCGAGCGGGATCTCGCCGGCGACGATCTCGACGTTCTGTGACTTTTGGATCAGGTCGCAGGTGTCCTGGATGATCGTCAGTGTGCGCAGGCCCAGGAAGTCCATCTTCAACAGGCCGAGCTCTTCGCACGGCCCGGCCTGGAACTGGGTGATCACTTCGTCGCCATGGCCCTTGGCGAGCGGCATCAGGTTGTCCAGCGGCTGGTCGCCGATGATGACGCCGGCGGCGTGGATGCTCATGTTGCGGCTGAGTCCCTCCAATGCCTCGGAGTAGGAAAACAACTCGTTGACCCACGGTTCGGATTTGCGCAGTTCCTGGATTTCGCGGACCTCGGCGTTGGCTTTCTTGAGCGTCATCTTGGGGTCGGCCGGAATGAGCTTGGTGATCCGGTTGCCTTCCTCGAAACTACGGCCCATGACGCGCGCCACGTCCTTAATCACGGCCTTTGCTTTCAGCGTGCCGAAAGTGCCGATCTGCGCCACGCAGTCGGCACCGTATTTGTCGCGCACATAGTTGATCACTTCGTACCGCCGGCGCTCGCAAAGGTCGATGTCAAAGTCTGGCGGGCTGACTCGTTCCGGGTTGAGGAAGCGCTCGAACAGTAAGTTGTAATGCAGCGGCTCGATGTCGGTGATGTGCGTCAGGTAGGCGACGATGCTGCCGGCGCCGCTGCCGCGGCCGGGGCCGATCGGGATTTTCTCGCGGCGGGCGAAATAGAGGAAGTCCCAGACTACCAGGAAATAGCTGGTAAAGCCCATGCGCTCGATGATGTCGAGCTCGTAGGTCATGCGGTCGATGATCTTGCGGTGTTCCGCAACGAGCTTGTCATAGCCGATACCGTCGAGGTCGATGCCGTACCGTACGATGAGGCCTTTCTTGCACTGCGTGAGCAGGTAATCGCGGCGGTCGCTGCCGTCCGGCGTTTCGTAGACCGGATAATGATTGGCGTTGAGGTCGAAGGTGACATTGCATTTCTCGGCCACTTCCAGGGTGTTGCGCAGCGCCTCGGGCAATTCGCCGAAGAGGTCCTGCATCTGCTCCGGGCTCTTGACGTAGAACTCGGGCGCCGGGAAGCGCAGGCGCTTTTCGTCCTGCATCGTTTTCT
>JASLZG010000089.1 GCA_030754995.1 Lentisphaeria bacterium | reverse complement strand
CGTGTTCGCCGTCTCTCGCCGGGCTGACGTGCCACCACGGGCCGTCCATGTTGAACTCCGTGGCGGTCATTGAGATCCACAGCGCGCCACCGAGGATATGGCCGGAGAAATGGCCCGGAACAGTCCATCCAAGCGTGTTCCCGGCCTCTTTGAAATCCCACTTTTTCACCGTTGTTTCCATGGTACCCATGCGTCTGCCGCCCTCCCAATCGCGGCCATCATCCACTCATCTGCCTTGCGGTCGCCTTATTCACCGGTTTCTCGCGGGTGGAAGGAATAGGAATCACACCTGCCGGAACAGGCTGGTTCGTTGTTTTATTCGTCAGCCGCCCCGTCGTCGCGCTCATGGTCGATCCTGGGTCGCATAGTTCAGTTATCGGGCTTGTCGGACAAATCGGCGTAGTCCTGGACGTTACCATACCAGCGTACAGTGGTCATCGTCGATCATGCCGAGCTCGTCCGCAAGTTTGAGGAACAGAATGGTGTGGCGGTACCACATGGCGAATTCGTTGTGGAACGCGCTGTCGCGCTGCGGGCAGCCGGCGAGGATCAGCCGCAGCCCGTTCCTGCCGAGCCGGATGTACCGCTCGTCGCCGGTCAGTTCGTACCAGCGTGCCAGCACCGTGAGGTCGCCGACCTTGCAGCCCCAGTTCCGGAAGATCACGTACCCCCAGTCCTCCGGGTTCTCCAGCCGGTCAAGCACCGGCGCCGTGATGTCCTTCCACAGCTGCAGAACGCGCGCCTCGCCGGTGGCGGTCCAGACGTCCCAGATGCCGTTGAACGTCATGGTCAGCATGAGGTCGCTGTAGACGCCGCTGCCGAGCGGGTATTCCCAGACGAGCCCGCCATGCTCGCCGTGGACCGCGATCAGGTCGTCGATCACCTTCAGCGCGGCCTCCCGGTAGCGCGTCTCGTGCGTCACCTCGTAGAGCGCGGCGAGGCTGAGCAGCGGCCAGGCGCACTCCCGGCCGCTGCCGCGCAAGGCGTCGTTCATGGGCCCGGTGATCCACCAGCAGAGGCAGTCGCCGATGCGCCGGGCGATGCGCCGGGCCTCCTCGTCGCCGGTGACCAGGTGGTAGTAGAGCAGCCCCTGGCACCACTGGTGGCTCGGGTAGACCTCGCCGCCGGTGTGCCCCTCGCTGTGCGGGCAGTCGGCGCCGTCGCGGCCGGGGTCGTCCGAGTAGTCGATGTAGTCGATGTCCATGAGGTGCCGCGCGACCGCCTCGGCGCCGTCGCAGGGCTGGCCGCGGCGCCATGAATCAAGCATGCAGGCGTGGAGATAGTCCTCCTCGTTGTTGGTGAACTGCCAGATGCCCCGGCGATGCAGCTCGCCGCGGCAGCAGCGTTCGTCGCCGTAGTCGCGCCAGCCGACGGCCCCGGGCCACAGCAGGCCATGCGGCGCGCCGCGCATCAGGTCGATCTTCGACTCGAGCAGCGGATACTTGTTCGGCAGGAAAGGCATGCTCCGGTGCATGTCGGCGAACTCTGCCTCACGATAGGCGCGGGCGCCGGGCGAGACCACGCCCGGGTAGGCGAGGTTGGCGCTCTCGTGCACGCGATCCAGGGCATCGAGACTGTCGTCGTGGAAGTTGAGCAGCACGTCCCGGGTCTTGCCCATGCCCTCACCGAAATGGTGCGGTTCCGCGGCGGCGGGGAAGAAGTCGATCTCGAAGGCGTTCGCCTCGCTCCCCAGGAGGAAGGGGTACTCCCACTGGGAGTTGAGAAACCGGAACAGCATGCCACCGACGCCGGGCTCGTGCAGATCGATCAACGGCTCGCAGAAGCGCCGGTCAAAGGCGAGCGTCCGCGCCGGTCCGCGCTCGTTGAGCGACGGACAGATCTCCGCATCCGTCTCGCGCAGGCTGTCGCCGCTCCGAATCTGCGGCAGCGGCTCGCGCCAGGCCAGCTCGCGGTCGCTCTTCGGAAAGAGAAAGGGGTCCGGCTTGACCTCCTCCGGCCTGGCGTCGACGTCGATATCGACCCGCTCGGGACAGTCGACGGTCCCCTGCATCGTGTGGCGGCCACGCGCTCTATGGAGCACCCGGCGGAGGGCGCCCGGCCCCAGGTCCAGTGCGCCCTCGAGCCAGCAGCGCCGGAAGCGGCGGCCCTCGCGCCCGCCGTGGCGGTTGCGGATGTGATGCAGCATCAACACCTGCGCGCCGCCGGCGGTGAAGTGGAAGCGCACGGTGTAGTCCATGAACCGCTCGTTGTCGCAGCCGTGCACGCCTTCGAGGCGGACGATCACGCGGTAGGGCCCGTTCTCCTCGAGCGTGAGGCGGCAGTCGCCCTGCGAGGCGCGGAACGTCCGGTCCTGCTCGTCGGTGATGCACAGGTCAGCCGCCCGGCCCGCGATCCAGTCACGGCCACCGAAGCGAATGGATTCGCCGAAGGAGAATCGTTGCCTGCTGAACCTCCAGGCGAGCCGGCCGGTGTCGACCGTCAAGCTGTCGGCATCGTCGGTGACGGCAATCATTGTGCGCTCGCACGTATCCGGCGCCTCCCGGCGCTCGACCAGCGAGTAGGTCCGGGTGGTTCGCGGCGGCATCTCCGCCTCGGCGTAGTCCATCAACGCAAATCGTGCCGACCCGTCGTTCCAGGTCGACAGCACACGCCATTGCGCGGCACAGTCGGTTCCGTCCCGGTCATCGATCAGCACCAGTTCCCCGGCCGGGTCCTGCACAGCTCCCTCAGGCAGGGGCACGCTGCAGCGCAGCGGCAAACCGTACAGGGGAAACTTCCAGGGGTTCGCCAGTGAGAAGGAGATCTTGAACGTGTTGCCGGTTGTCATAAGGAGAGGCATTCCCTTTTCGGCCTGAAGCCGGTAACGGTAGCTCAAGGCTCACTTCGCATCTGTCGGCACCGGCGCCGTCCCGGCCATGGTGTTCCTGCCAGGCGGCACAAATTCGCTCACATCACATTCGATCCGGTTCCTACCCATCCACCAGGTCAGCTGCCCCCGAGGCCACTGGTCCAGCAAAAAACAATGGCCCTCGCCAAGTCATTTGACGAGAGCCAGTTTTTTCCACTGCCCAAGCAAAGGGGGAGAGACGGGACTCGAACCCGCGACTCCCGGGACCACCGCCTGGTGCTCCAGCCAACCGAACTGCTCCCGTCGTAATCTTACCACCCGATATTACCGACTGCAAATACCTCGTCAATACCGGCAATTACTCACTGGCCAAATTAATTTTTCACAATAATCGATTATGTGCGGGATTTAGCTCCGCGGCACGATTTGACCGATACCCCCGTGCTCCGGCAGAAACTTCGCCCGCTGAAAGCCGGGATGTGGTTGCCAGGGGCCGTCGCGGTGCGATGGGTGGCATTGAACGGGCCGTGCCCATTGAAAAAGTCGGCGTACATTGTCAGCCGAAGGCCAAACCCAATAGCCCTGGAAACAAAACGCCTGTCAGTTGACAACTGTGAATAGGCCCTTCATGTACAGTTGTCACGATGGAGCCAACGACCGATGACATTCCCCAACTTAAGCGATCAGTTCCGCAGTGAGCGCCTGGCCCCGCCGCGCGGCCCGGTCCGGCTGGTGCTGGACACCGACACGTACAACGAGGTCGACGACCAGTTCGCGATCGCCTACGCGCTCCTGGCGCCCGAGGTGCTGACGGTCGAGGGAATCTACGCAGCGCCATTTTTCAATGCGCGCTCAACCGGCCCTGGCGACGGCATGGAGCGCAGCTACGAGGAAATCCTCCGGGTGATCGAGCGCCTGGGCAGTGGGTTCGACCGCGTTCTGAGGGGATCACGGAACTACCTGCCGGCGGCGGACGAGGCGGTCGACAGCCCGGCGGCACGCGACCTCGTCGCCTGCGCGGCCGCCAGCGACGAGCCGCTGTATGTCGCCAGTATCGGTGCCCCGACGAATGTGGCATCGGCGTTGTTGCTCGAGCCGTCCCTGGTTGAACGGATCGTTGTTGTCTGGATCGGCGGGCAGCCGCTGTACTGGCCCACCGCGAACGAGTTCAACCTGGCCCAGGACCTGCATGCCTCGCGACTCTTGTTCGACTCCGGCGTGCCCCTCGTCCAGATCCCGGCGCGGCTGGTCGCCGAGCAGTTGCGGACCACGATACCGGAGCTCAACGCCTGCCTGCGCGGCCGCGGCGACCTGGCCGACTACCTGTGCGATATCGTTGAAGGCTATACGCCGGACCCCTTCGGCTGGTCGAAAGTGATCTGGGATATCTCAACCATCGCCTGGCTGATCCAGCCGAAATGGGTGCCGACGGAGCTCACCTCAACACCAATCCTCACCGCCGAGGTGACCTACGCCCGCGATGAATCCAGGCCGCTCATGCGGGTCGCACAAAGCTGTGAACGTGACGAGATCTACCGGGATCTCTTCCGGCGCTTTTCGGTGGCGGCATGACCCACCAGCGGACCAACAACATTCGCCTTGCGGTTCGGCGCCGCGTCCGGGTTTTCGCGGTGCTCTGCGGCCTTTCTCTCAGCGCCTGTCCGGGGCCCACACAGGCCGGCGTATTGCAGGACAAGACCGACGAGCTGCTCAAGGGGGGCGAGAGGCCGGAGAACATGGGTTGCGCCTGGGGCGACTACAACGGCGACGGATGGGTTGACATGACCGTGGCCGGCCATCTTTGGCGCAACGAGGGAGGGAAGGAGTTCACCCACGTGTCGAGCAACATCGGCGTGGGCTCGTGGGGCGACTGGGACAACGACGGGTTCCTCGATTTGTACGCCCAGCCCGGATCGGTATCGAGATATGACCCGGACCAAGACGCCTTCGAACGGATAACGCTTTACGACGGCGACATGGACGGCAGCCGCGCGATGTGCTGGGCCGATCTCGACGGGGACGGCGACCTGGACGTTTATGCCGCGGGCATCGAGGGCGGCCCGGCCCGGGACATGGTGCTGATGAACGATGCGGGCAGGCAGTTCCTGAAGACCTTTGAACACGGTGGCCTCTATGGCCGGGGGGTCACGGCCTGTGATTTCGACCAGGACAATGATATGGATGTCTACGTCACGAACTATCGGCTGAAACCAAATCAGCTGTGGCAGAATGACGGCAACGGCAAACTGACCGATGTCGCCGCTGAATACGGCGCGACCGGCGGGCGCGGGCACGGCATCGGTTCGTGCTGGGGCGATATCGACAACGACGGCTACTTCGACATCTACGCCGGCAACTTCGCGCACCGCGGTCAGCCGCACTCAAGGTTTCTCAGGAACCTCGGGCCGGGGAAAGGGTTCAAGTTCGAGGACCTGGGTGAATGCGGCGTCGGTTACCAGGAGTCGTTCGCTTCACCGACGCTCGCCGATTATGACAATGACGGTGATCTCGATGTGTATTTCACCACCACCTATCGCACCGCCTCATACGGCAGGAGGAACTATCCGGTCCTCTATCGCAACGACGGCAACTGGCAGTTCAAGAACGTATCGCCGCCGGCCGGCATCGATGGTTTGGGGCCAACGTACCAGGCGGCGTGGGCCGACATCAACAACGACGGCCACCTCGACCTCATGACGGCGGCCAGGATATTTGTCAACGAGGGCAATGACTACCATTGGCTCAAGATGCGCCTTGAAGGCGACGGCAAGACGGTGAACCGCGCCGCCATCGGTGCGCAGGTGCGGGTTCGGCTGGGCGACAAGGTGTTGACACGCCAGGTCGGGGCCGGCACCAGCGGCCACGGGAATCAGAACGACCCGACCCTCCACTTCGGGCTCGGCGCCCACGACGGGGAAGTGTCTTATACCATCACCTGGCCCGACGGCACCAGCCAGGAGGGGATTACCGGCGTTGATCGGCAGGTCAACGTTCGACTGCAGCGCTGACCGGCACCGAGACGCGATCCGCCAGCTTCCTTCCGTGACCGGAAAGCAATTCCCCAACCGTTGGCTTTGCCGTTACTTACCCTGCTCACAGTCACTTAACCATTCGTCGGTAACATGTCTGCCCAACAGAAAATGTTTTCGGTCGGGGTAAAACAGGATGCGGTCATTGCCATCTTCAAGGAGGCTGGGGTAGGTGGCGACTTCGGTTCGGCCGCCGACCCCAATACCATGGCCGTCGCTGGTGGCGAAAAACTTCGGGCGTGAGAAACGAATTGGCGCAAGGGGATTGGTGGAATCTTCACGACCGACGCTTATGTAGGCCGGGTAGCGGTTGCTCCTGAAGCATGCACCTGCGCAGGGGAAATGCCCCCCGTGGATGTCGCCCCGGTTATTGTAATACAACAAGATGAACCTGCCGTCCTTGAGTTGATAGAGCGGCGCCGGGACTTGCGGGTTCAGCATGAGTTCACTTTCATTGTCCCGGTAGAGCGGCGCCGGCACGCTCCATGTATGCCCGCGGTCGGCACTGATGCTAAAAGACAGATACCCCGCCGTCGTGGTCATCACACAGTAGAAACGGCCATCGGCCAGCTCCACTATTGAAGGTTCCAGCGCAAACGATTCGGTGTTGCCCTCGAAGAAGTTGGGAACGCGCAGGCCCCGCTCGCCGTCCGGCAGCGTCGTGGTCGTCAGCGCGTGCGGGTCAGGCTCGGCAAGAATGTTGTCGAAGCGCAAAAAGCAGCTGTCCAAGGCACCTGGAAACGGGGAGGCCCTGGCGCCTCCACGACTGAATGGGGCAATGACCTCGCCGCCGGATGTGACATAGGGAATCTGCCAGGCGATCCACCAAATCGGAAATTTCTCGTCGGGATGATCCAGTATGGTACGCCTGATGGGCAGGTCGACGGTCTCGGCGCTCCAGGTTATGCCGTCATCGTCGCTCCATTTGCCGCGAAGGATGCCGCACACGTCATAACGAAACTCAGCGACGCCTTCGTTCTTGGTGTAAAAACAGTATATTCGCTGCAGTGCCGGCACGACGACAGGAAATCCCCACTGCGCGAGCCCCGCATGGCGCTCGTCCTCCTCGAGGGAGGCGTCGACGGCTTTCCATTCCCCCTTTTGATCCTTGGCGCGAACGTGCTGGTCAATGGCCTTCGCCGGGCCATCAACAACAAGCGGCTCGCTCCATGTCCTGCCCCTGTCAGTTGACCGCGACGACACGACCGATTGATTGATCTCACCCTCGTCAGCGCCCTGCGTCCAGATAGCGAGCCATGCGCTGCCGGGTGTCCTGGTCACAAGAAAATGCTGATTAACACTGTCAAACCCGCTTTCCTGCCCGGGCAGATAAACCGCCAAATCCGGGTTTGTACGTTTCCATTCATCCGACCATGTCTTGTTCGCCATGGGCTTCACATCACCAGTTTTTCAAGGGGTTTCCGGCTACAGCAGAAGAAAAGAGGCTGGGAAAAATGCGGCATCCGCAACGGACAAGAAAACGACAGATTACAATATCTCCAAATAACCTGTCCCGGTTTTTCCCGATGATCGGCTCAATAGAGGTAGTAGCGGCTGCCTTTCTGGATGTAATGTTCGGTCCAATACGGTTGACCGATACTGCCAGTTTGGTTGAAACTGTGCCTGTGGGTCTCGACATGCCCGTCACCGTAGCCAACGTTGTTCTCGTTATACGACGAGTACGCAGTCGCATTAACCGGGTCGTAATTAGTATCGCCGTGTGAGTCCCAGTAATCGTCCTGCGTATGGCATTTATCGGTTACCAGCACGTCCTGAGACGCCTCTCCCGGTTTCGGGGCGCGGCTGGTCTGGGAGTTGCCGCTGTTGCTCCAGTCCGGTTCCAGCGCCCCTCCGGGACCCGGCGGCGACACCGCTTCCCAGTCGGAAAACATATAATAACTTATGAAGTAATCGTTCTTATTCACATCGCCCGTCCCCCCGACACTGTCGACGTAGGCGAAGATATCGACATATTTCATGATGGCGCCCGATTGGGAGTTTGTCCCGGGTGGGCCATACCGCTTGTTGAAATCGCTGGGCGTGTACCGTCGCGCCAACGGGCAGGTGAAAATTTTGCCGCCGCCGCCGACTGTTTCCAGGTACATATCCAGGTAGTCCTCGCAACTGGCATACCCGAAAACATCGGGCATCGAGTACCTCCACGCCTGGCCGGGCGTCTGCCAGGTGCCGTGGTTGGCATTGAACGGCCCGTGCCCGTCGAAAACATCGGCGTACATGGTCAGGCCGAGGGTAACCTGTTTCAGGTTGTTGATACAGATCACCACTTTGGCGGTGCGCTTGGCCCGGGTCAGCGCCGGCAGCAGCATCGACGCGAGGATGGCAATGATGGCGATGACCACTAAAAGTTCAATGAGCGTGAACGCCGCCCGCCGGCGGGGGAATGTTGATTGTACCTGCGCGGGCAGTTTCATGGAGTTCCACTCCTGTTCCAAGGTAAAAATCGTCACCCGAATCTGGAACCTGGCTCTCATAAATTATACGATAACGCCGAGCCCGAAATGCCCTTTCCCCTTACGCCATACACCATACAGCTACTCTAGCTGCTGAAAAATGCAAAACAAGCCGAAGGCCAAGCCCAATCTCCCTGGAAACAAAATGCGGCGCCGATTATGACCATGGCGGCGACCAGGATATTTGTCAGCCAGGGCGCGGGGCCGGCACCAGCGGCGACGGGGATCAGAACGACCCGCCCCTCCACTTCGGGCTCGGCGCCCACGACGAGGAGGTGTCTTATACCGTCACCTGGCCCGAGACGGCACTAAGCAGATGGGGATTAGCGGTGTTGATCGGCACGTCACCGTTCAACTGAAGCGCTGACCGGTGCCGGGACGGTGTCGCGTATCATGCGAAAATTGCACTGACACGCACGTGGCGGAACAGTATCGAAGGCGGGTGGACTGAGCCGTTCCGCGAGCCGGCGGATTGCCGCTACCCACGTCGCCTTGAGGGCTGTTTTTGCACGCCTTGCTTTAGTCCTGCTGAGCCTGCAGGGCCTCAATCTGGCGCTGCTGTTCTTTGATGGCCTCGATCAACAGCCCGGTCAGATTGTCGTAATTAATGCTCTTGTAGCCATCGTCGCTGGTGTCCACAACCTCCGGGACGACCGTCTCCACTTCCTGGGCGATCAGGCCGAGGTGCCGGCCGCTCATCGGGCCGACTCTCCTCTCGGCATCCGCGCGCCATTCATAGTTCACCCCGCGCAGACGCGTGACCTTGTCAAGCGCGCCCGACACCGTCTCGATGTTCTCCTTCAGTCGCTCGTCGCTATAGGTACTCCACCCGGCAGATTTGGCTGTGCCGACGACAAAGAACTTCGTGCTTGAATTGCTGTATAAGTCACCCGCCGGCATATTTATCCCGACCTGGCCGGTGGCCATCGCAAGGAAGACCGGAGTAGTACCCTGGGAACCGGTGTAGAGCGACAAGATAGCGTTCTTGTTCGCCCCTGTATCCTGATGCTCAATCAACATCGTGGGACCATCCGCCTGGGTATGAATAACTTTTGCGGCCCATAAACCGTTACTGGATTGCAACACGTGCAGCAGTGCGCCCGGTGAGTCCGTCCCGATACCGACCTTATCGGATGTGGACACATTGCCCCCGCCGACGGTCCAGTCATTGTCAGCGCCGGACGGCGCCGCGCCCCATACAGCGGTACCGCTGCCATCCTGATCGACTAAAACGCTACCGGCGCCCGGCGACGCAGTGTCGGTCTTCAAGTTGATTTGCGCCGGCAAGAACCCGACGGTTACGATGACGACGAGGACTGCGGTCAGAAACTGGTACTTTTGGATGTTCATTTTTCTCCTTCCCTAGTTTGCCACCCGCGTAAAACGGGAGATTAGTCAGTTCATTGCGATCAATCAACTATAGTTTTACACAAATTTAATCGAAATTCCAAGTGAAATATTTTACCAGTTCAGAATGCCGTTGGACCCAGCCTTAGCTGCGGCGCCGTTAATTGCGTGGCAGCCCGGATTTTTGATCGCCCAATTACCGATTCCTGTACCCATGCCCGAAACTGCATCAATGATTCAGGCCAATATCATCGCCGTCTCGTTCGATGTGCCAGAAGAATCCCTCGACGTTCCCATGCGAAACACAGACCGTCAGGAAATGATCGACCGACAGCTCTACGGTCGGTGCCGGGAAGGAGTGATCGTCCGTCATGACAAACCCTTTGGCGTTACTGATTGACGGCGTTCCGTTCGTCGTGCCGTCCAGCCAGGTCTTGCCGCCGTCAAGGCTGATCCTGGCAAGCAGCGCCCCTTCCTCGTTCTGGTGCGTGACCAGCACAACGTTGTTCCCGGTCCAGAGAATCGCGGCGCGGTGCGAGTAGTATCCCAGGTAGCTGTCGGGAACTTCATGGAATGAGCGGGCGCCGTCGGCGGATTCCAGCAACAGCCCCCCCTTGTACGGGTACCCGGCCCCGGGCTCGCAACCGGTGAGCTTCTCCACAGTGGCCTGATCCTCGCCGGCGAGCAACTGCCGCTGCTTGCGCGATGCCGCCAGGATGTGATCGGGGTCGGCGGGATCGACGGCGTACTGCGTCTCGGTGGCGTGTTGGTGCACGACGGTGGGATCGCCCCAGGCCTTGCCCCCGTCGGTGGATCGAATCATCACGTCGCGGATGCCCGGCCGGGATTGATCCTTCTGCGTGTAGTCCATCCAGTCGGCGTAGCGCAGGCTGCACGAGAACATCAGCGTCCCGTCAGGCCGCTCCAGAAAGTTGACGTAGCAGCGGTTGACGCCGGCTGTAACGTACGGGTCGGCGGCGCCGCCGGGTGACAAGTGGCCGAACGCCACCTGCCGCGTTTTCCACGACCGCCCGTCGTCAGTGGAGCACGAGACGAACAAATCCGTCTCGCCGCCCTGCAGGGCCTGATGCACCACCCACAGGCGGCCGTCACGTGTGATGCCGAATCCGCCCGGGTCCTGGTTGGGCGGCGCGTCGGGGAAGTTCAACGGGATCTGCGTCCAGCTCTCCCCCTCGTCGCTGCTTCTGACCAGGCCGAGCTTGTGGGCGTTGATGTAAATCGATCGATCCGGGTGTCGCACCATGTGGAGCATCGTATGCTCGTTGACGCCCGGGCTGCAGATGATCATCTTTTTGTCTATGTTCATGCCTTCACGCGCACCCATTGTATGTCGGTGCGGTCGGTTTCCGCACCGGCGTAATAGGCAACGAGCACATCACTGTCGGCGGTGACCGCTGTTGCCGGTAGCCCGACAGAGTAGTTCCCGATTTCTGCCCACGCGTCCTGCATTGTCGTTTTTTTTCTGGTTTGGGAATCGGTTCCGGCATCGTAAAGCACCATTCTTGTCTCCTCCGGCCAGGTCCGGCCCATGTCGTCACTGGTTCGCATTTCGATGGCCGGCGCACCAGTGCGGTTGACGTGCACCATGGCGACTTTCCCGTCCGGCATGGACACCGGCGTGGCAGGCTGCCCGGGGACCCCGGTATCCCACATCGGTGACCAGGTGCGTCCGTTGTCGGTCGATTCCCGCGCGTGGATGTTCAGGTAGGCACCCGCCTGTTTGTCATACGACCAGAAGAGATTGAGAATACGTCCATCCGCGAGGACCCCCGGTCTCTGATCCCAGTGGAAAACCCTGTTCTGCGGGTCGTTGCTTGTGATCACGTACTCGGGCCAGGTTTTGCCACCGTCCGCGGAAAACTTGAGGACCGAGGAGTGCCGCCATTCGGTCGGCTCGTAATAGGATTTGTTGAGTTCAAACTGGCAGCCCAGGTCGCCGTTGTCAAGAGAGAAGACCGGCCCGGTAATGGGTACCGGGCCATAGAACGGCGCGGCATCCACGAAACCGGGTTCCGACCACGTCTCGCCGGCGTCCGGCGATTCCGAGAGCATGATCCTGCAGTCGAGCAACCCCTCCGTGTCCTCGTTGAAAAACGGCAGGTCGGGCTCTGAGCGGTCGACCCAGCAGACAACCGCCAGCACCTGTTTCTCGTCCAACGCCGTGCAATAACCGCAGTGGTCCGAACCGATGCGGCCGCCGACGCCTGGCGCCGGCCATGGCCTGGCGGGTTCACGCCACGTTTTGCCGCTGTCGTCGGACCAGGTCAACAGCGTGGCTTCAGTCGAGCCTTCCTTTATTCGGGCCGCCCGATACGTACACAACCAACGCCCGCCGGGCAGGACACAGATTCCCGGAAACGCCAGGCTGGAACGCGGGCTGTCCTTCCGGCCCGCGCAAATCGTTCCTCTGTCCACTATTTCCATGGAGTATCCTTTACTCAAGCGTGAATGAAAAAAGTCTAGCCTGATTCAGGGAGAATTTCAATTTCACCGCTCTGCCCTCAAGGCTGTTGAGCTCCGGTCGCCCGTTCCAGGTTACGAGTTGATGGATTGCATCACTCTCAATGCCGTCGCAATCGCCACTGCCGAATCCCGGAACGGGGCTGCCCGCAGCATCGATGATTTCCACGCATAGGCGCCCCCGTGCGGCGTCGGCGTTGACGACAAGCTTGCTCCCGCTGAAAGTAAACGGTTTCGTGGTCAGCATGCCTTCTCCCCGGGCGTCTACGGACACAAAACCGTCCAGGCGCAGCGTCGCCAGGGCGATGCCGTTCTCTTGTCCCCCGGCGTCGTGTGGCCGCCTGAGTTCGTGGTCGGTGGCGTCCGCGGTGTAGTAGATCCATATCTCGTCGCCGACTACCAGGGGCCGCTGAAAAGGATAGATACGCCCCCAGTCCAGATCGTCAACGCAATCGGACATCGGCAGGAACACTTCTCTGTCGCCGGCCCGCTCCCAATGCATGCCGTCGCGGCTGAAAGTCAACTGGACCTGGGCGCGGCAATAGTCGCTGCTGTAGCTGAACACCGTCATCAAGCCGATACGAACCCCCTCGTAGGGCAGCACTTCCATGTTGTAAAACTCGCCCCGGAGAAGGGGGTCCTGCGAATCGGCCTCGAGCACAACGCGCATGGGCGTCCAGTCAACGAAGTTGTCGCTTTCGGCCTGGCCCACTACCCGCAGGGATTTCTTGTCGGGCACGGCGCCGCCCCAGAGATTCTGGTAGCTGTTTCGCGCCGCTTCGTCGTTGATGATATCGTTTCGCGCCGCGGCTATCTTGCGGGTCCGGTTGCGAATGATTGCCACGTACTTGCCGAGCCCGTCGTCCCAGTACGGCACCGGCTGCGAGTCGTGCCCGGGCGGATGAAAAATCACCGGGTTCCGATCCGCATACTCAGTCCACTGGAGTCCGTCCGCTGAGCGCGCCGCGCAGACCTGTTCGCTGCCGTTGACGTACAGCATCTTGTAGCGCCCGGCCTCGTCTGTCCCGTGCCGGTCCTTGAACACGCCGCAGGCGATCCCGCACCGCGTCCGTACCAGGTTGTTCTGGCGCGTCCCGCGATAGTCGAGGAGCCCCAGCGTCGGCTTGTGCCAGGCGATACCGTCGCGGCTGGAGGCATAGGCCAGGACAGAGGCGTCGTCTTTGCCGCCCCTTTCCCACAAGCCGTACCACATCTTGAAAACAGTTTTCTCCTCGTCAAAGATGACACTGCCGAACTGGACCGGCATATCCGCCTCCCAGGATGATGAACCGGCCGGCACCATCGGCAGCAGGGGGTTTGCGGGGTGCTTGGTCGGCTGGTTCAGCTGCTTCGAGGCGCCTTCGAGCGACTCGATCAGATGATCATCGATGAACAGCTGCCTGGTGCTGCCAATCTTCAATGCGATGCCTCCCTCGCCTTGAGGTGAAATTTCCTGGTCAGCTCTCCACGACGTGTTGAAAACCGGCCCTGGCTTTGGCCACGGTCGCGTAAGCATCCGCGACATCGAGCCAATAGCTGTTGAGGGTTGCCAGGGCGCCAAGACCGCAACGGTCGCGAACGCCTTCGGCGAATGCCTCGCAAGCGTTGCGCATGTTGCCCGCACATTGCTCCAGGTGCGTCGCCGCCGTTGCCGACCAGTGGTCCAGTTGATCGAAGTCACGCGCCTTTTGTGCCGCGTCCGCCCGGCATTTCGCCTCGTGTGCAACGCTGAAATCAGCCAGGGCGCTGACGAAAAAAACTGCGTGCCGACAATGCCGCTCGAGCGATTGAAGATACTCCCTGCCCGCCGGTTTGCTGGCGTTGACGGCCTGTTCGAGACCATTGGTGATACGCTCGAGGGCCCGGGCGATTTCGGCCAGGCGCTCCGGGGTGTGTGTCGCCGGCCAGTTTTCCCAGAGAACGGCCATGAACGCCGGTAAAGGGAAGGACAGATGGAAGGCACTGGCGTGCAGTTCTTCAGTAAGGTTTTCGAGGGCGCGGAATGCCGTGGCAATCGGCGCCATGGCCCGGGCGCCGCATAAATCCCCGAAGAAATGTTTGTACGCTTTTGCCGGTGTCCAGCCACGTTCCCACGACGCATGAGCGAGATAATGAAGGGTCGGCAGCAGGTTGCTGTGCAGCCACTGCCGGGTGTAAAACCCGTCGGCGCCGCTGCCGCGCAGTGCCTGGACCAGTTTGTGGACGGCCGGTCCGGTGAGCTGCGGCACCAGCCCGATGTTGTCGTCCTCGAGGCTGATGACCAGCGACATGGGCAACTGTCCGGGCTCATCCATTTTAAGGGTATCGGCGCGCCTGGCGACGTATCCCGGCCGGTATCCCATCTCGGCAATGTACGGGGTGCCGCGTGGAAAGATCAGCGGCAGGAACCGATGCAGCTCGGGGCTCAGTGCGGTGGCAATTATGCGGGCGTTCCTGCGGGCCCGGCTCAGATCGAACCCGCGCTCGTTCAGCAGCACGTCAAGCACGTGGAGCGCCACCATGTCGGCCCGCAGCGCCCGTTCCGAACGGTCGGGGTCGCCCTCCGCCATTGCCCGCGCCTCCTCGACAAGTTGATCGGGTGTGGCGATCTTGTTCAAGCCGTATTTTCGGTCGAGTTTCTTCCACGCCAACTGGCAGTCCGCTGCCGACTCCCTGAATTCGGTGGTGCCGAGGCAGTAGAGGTCGGCGTCCGGGACGCCGTCGATGTGGGCCTGGATGGTGGCGGCCATCAACTCGAAGAACAGGGGGTTGCGGATACTCATACAGCGGGCCACTTCCAGGCTTGGGCCCTCCAGACAGTCGCCGTAACGGACGCGCGTGACCTGGGCGCGGGCCGCCTTGTGCCGCGTCTTCGTGAGTTCCAACAAGCGATCCTTGATGGCCGGGTCGTAGTCGGTGTAAATTATTTTCAGGCAGCAGGACATGCCGCGGGCATGGGCCATCCGAAAGACCTTTCGCAGGTAACGCCTGCCGGCCTCATGCGCCTTCTCGTAACTGCCGTGACCATCGAGATCCGGATTGACAAAGACGCCGCGGGCCGCATCGCCGCTTTTCCTGAACAGTTCGAATCCGGGGTGATCCGGTCGAATTGCCGGGCGGAACCCGAAATTCGACACCGCAAGCGCTTTGCGGGCGCCCTTGAACTGGAGATCGGCAAACGGGTCCTGCGGCCGGCTGACCACGACGATGCTGTTGAGGCGCATCTTGGCGAGCTGGTCGATCAGCACCTGGTAGTCCGCCGCAGCCCAGGTGCATTCGTTGTTGGCGAAATCATTGTAGGTGCGGAAAGCGCGCCATTTCAGGTCGGGCTCGCGGAGGATACCTTGCTTGGGCAGGAGCATCCTGCCGGGACGGTCCGGCAGCAGGTCGCCATGCAGCTGGTAGCGGACGCCCCAGCGTTCTTCAAGCCGCCCGCTGCAGCGCCGGTTTTCCTGTACCGTTCGAATCAGGGCTCCTCGTGTCGAATTGCCGTCCGGAACCGGCGGCGTGCGGGCGTCGAGGGTGATGATTTGGCCGTTGCACCTTCCAGGGGTCGCGGCAACGCGGACAGACAGGCCAAACAGTCTCTTGATGTAACCTGCCAGCTCATCAGCCGCGTGGCGGACAAGCTTCGCGGGTTTCACCCCCGTCACGATGAGAAT
>JASLZG010000088.1 GCA_030754995.1 Lentisphaeria bacterium | reverse complement strand
GAGCTGTTCGGCGGGCACCGCGAGCGTCATGCGCTCCTGGGCCTCGCTGAGCAGGACCTCCCAAGGGTCGAGGCCTGCGTACTTGAGCGGCGCTTCGGCCAGGTCGATGCAGGCCCCTCCACAGAGGGTCGCCATCTCGCCCACCGACGAGCTCAACCCGCCGGCACCGTTGTCGGTGATGGCGGCGTAGAGGCCCGCGTCCCGCGCTTCGAGCAGGAAGTCGGTCATCTTCTTCTGGGTGATCGGGTCGCCGATCTGCACCGCCTGTACCGGCGATTCGGCACTCAGGTCTTCGCTCGAAAATGTCGCGCCATGGATACCGTCTTTGCCGACGCGTCCCCCACCCATCACGATCAGGTCGCCCGGCTTGATCGATTTCTCATGCCCCGGCGCCCCGGCGACCGTGCGTGGCAGCGTTCCCACCGTGCCACAAAAAACCAATGGCTTGCCGAGGTAGCGCTCGTCGAAGTATTCCCAGCCGATCCCATACGGGATGCCGCTCTGGTTGCCGCCGTCAATGCAGCCCTTGTGGACACCGTCCCGGATGCGGCGCGGATGCATCAGCCCCTGCGGCACGTCCGCCGGTTCGGTGAAGGGTGAAGCCAGGCAGAATCCCCAGACATTGATCAGCAAATCAGCCCCGATGCCGGTGCCCATCGGGTCCCGGTTGACCCCGACAATCCCGGTCATTGCACCGCCGTAGGGATCCAGTGCCGACGGGCTGTTGTGGGTCTCCACCTTGTAGACCAGGTTGATCGTGTCGTTATAGCGGATCACGCCGGCGTTGTCCTCGAAGACCGACACCAGCCAATCGACTTCCTCGCCTATTTCACGGGTGCTCCTCTTGATGAAACTTCGATAGCAGCTGTCGATCGTCCGCACGTCGCCCGTCTCATCCGTATAATCGATGATGGCGTCAAAGATCTTGTGTTTGCAATGTTCCGACCACGCCTGGGCGATCATCTCGACCTCCACGTCGGTCGGCTGGCCGTCGAGCCCCAGTTCCTGTCGTTTCGCATCGCTGACGGACTGCTGAAAAAAGTCACGGACCGCCTTCATTTCTTCCAGCGACAGTGCCCACAGCCGGTCCTTGCTCAGATGAATCAGGGCCTCGTCGTCGAGGTCGTCGAGGTCGACGCGGTCAACCGTGATCGTCTCATCGCCTTTGACTTCGGGACGATTGATTGGGGTGCCATTGAGGCGCCAGTCGGGCCGTGACAGCACCGAGACATTGTTGATCAGCGGATTGGCCAGGACCGTGAACGCGATCTCCTCCACCTGGTCCCTGGACAGTTCCGTGCTTTTGATGAGGTACTCGATCGAGCTGTAGATCTTCTCCGCCTCGGCGAGTGGCCGGTCGAGGGCGTCGGCGAAGGCATCGGCGGCGGTCCGTGCGACGTTGTCGGTGACCCCGGCATGGAATCCCACCACGACCAGCCAGTCGAAATCAAACTCATCGCTTTCACCGATCACGCTGCGTTGTGTAATCGAGTTGGTGATTGCCTCCGCAAACGTTTTCGCGTGGTCCTGGTCGATGTCGGCGAAGACGGAGAAGACATCACGCGTTCGAATCGACGGTGCGGTGACCCCGCTCTCACGGCTAATCTGCCGGGCCAGTGCCACCCCGCGGGCGTCCACGTGATGGCTGTGTGTCGAAACTTCCAGCCGGTGATGCGTAAGGGCAGTTGCCATGGTTCCAGGTCGGCTAAATGCTTATCCTGATAGGTTTAAGGGAACAGTTAACATACCATCGGCTGACAGAATACAAGTTGCGCTGCAAGCAGGAAATCGCAAAACCGCACGGCCACATGCCACTGTCCGGGACACCGCCCGCCATTGCCTTTGTTCAACGCCTTTATCCAGGGCGTGATCATTGATGAAATTCCTTGTTCACTGTACCCGTGGAACGTTACAAATACGCCCCACGAGCGGCAAGGTGCAGGACTCCGCGCCTTGAAATCGGCGGTTGCACGTGTATATTTTGGGAGTAAATCATCCCATCGTATCACATCATCTTTCGGTTGCCGTTGCCGGCCGGATTGCATGATCCCCGCCGGTGCATCTCCAACTGCCGCTTGGTGCCCGGGATGTTCATTCAGAACCCGTTGAAGAGCCACTCCCCGAACTGATCCTGTCCGGTTTTTACCCCTGCTTGCGCATGAACAACGATGCCACAAAAGAGCCGTCTGGCGGCGACCTCAAGACGCACCCGCCTCCGGCGGAGACGATCGGTGACAGCGATGCCCTCGAAGAAACACTGACGCTGGGCGAGTCAATGATGGTGGACGGCCTGTCGAAGCGCGTGATCGGCGAGCGCTATCACATCGTGCGCGAGATCGGCAGGGGCGGAATGGGCATCGTCTACCTGGCGCAGGACACGCGCCTGAATCGCTTTGTCGCAATCAAGCGCCTGCTCGTGCAGTCCTCGAAGAGCAAGCAGATCCAGCGCCGCTTCCTGCGCGAAGCACAGACCATCGCGTCTCTCGGTCATTTTCACATCGTCAGCATTTTCGACATCGGCCAGGACGAGTACGATTACTACATCGTCATGGAATATGTCCCCGGGCCGGAGATTCTGGACAACAATCCGCCAGTCGTACCGACACCGCCGGTGAGCCTCGACCAATACATTAAAATCCGCGGCCCGCTGGAACCCGACGAAGCCAGGCAGCTAATCGTCAAGCTGTGCCACGCGCTGGATTACGCCCACGAACAGGGCACCATCCACCGCGACATCAAGCCGTCGAACATCCTGCTCGACGGCAATCTCGAACCGAAGCTGGTCGACTTCGGCCTGGCGCGGCCGGTTGAAAAGGGGCCGACCGAGGAAATTACCCACCACGGCACGTTGCTGGGCACACCCGAGTACGTTGCGCCGGAGCAGTGGAGTGATGCCGCCAATGTCGACACCCGCGTCGACATCTTCGCACTGGGCGCCGTCTTCTGGTACATCATGACGGCCGAATTACCACGCTATTTCCGCGAATCAGCGGTGCGTGAGGACATTTCCAGGCCGCTGGCAAAGGCGCTGTCGTACAAGCGGCCAAATCGCTATGCCAAGATGAGCGAGTTCGTGCGGGACCTCGAGGCGACGATGGATCACGCCAGCCCGACGCCGGGCATCGACACTCCGGACGCCGGATCATCGGCGGGACAGTGGCAATGTCCACACTGCGAGAAGAGCAACCTGGAGCAGGCCACGTACTGTGCCTATTGCGGCGCCAAGGGTGTCGCCGACTGCCCGGTATGCGAGGCGGAATACCATATCGGCGTGCAGTTCTGCCCGGATTGCGGCAGTGACATCAAGCTGGCAGAATCGTCGGTGACGGTGATCCAGACCGCCCGCAGCCAGGCCGATTTCCTGGAGTTCGAGAGCGCCGTCGAGACCCTCAAGGTGTTTGTCTCTCAGAACCAGCCGGAGGCCGCTGAACTGACCAGGAAATGGCGGGAAATCATTCTCGAGCGGCGCAACCGGATCATGGACCTGGATGCCGCCATGCGGGTGCGAAATCTGGAGAAAGCCGTCAGCCTGGCCGAACATTTACGGCAGCTCGTACCTGAGGAATCCCTCTCGGAGAGCCCTGATTTCGAGGTTGTGGTCAATTTCAACACGAACATTGCCGAGCTTCGCACAATGCTGACCGAAGCCGCCAAGCAGGCACAGGCCGAGTACGACCTGGAGAAGCTGACGATGTACATCAACTACTTGAATCGGGTATTCGGTGAGAGCGCCTGCACATCGATCAACAGCGACCTGAAAATGACCCGCAACGCCCTCGACCACGCCGTCACCCAGGCCGGGCTGTTTATCGGGATGAACTGTTTCTCGCACGCCATGCAAATCCTTGAAGACTCCCCGCCATGGCGCGGCACCAAGCTCGGCGACCGCCGCACCACAATGTCCGAGCACTGTCGGGCGCTGACGACGACCCGCGAAGAATCGATCGACAACATCGAGAAATACACCCGCGACGGCAAATACTCGGACGCCCTGCTGCAGATCATGGACATGGGGCACTTCCGGTTGCCGCCGAACAACAGCGAGATCCGGCCGGCCGCCGCCGATCAGGAAGCGCATAACCGCATCATGCGGATCGACAAAGGGCTCACAGAAACCATCGAGGACACGATCCCCGAATGGATCCACAACGACCGCTGGAGCAACGTCATCGACGCCCAGAACGCCCTGCGCTTCGGCCATTCCAACGCCTGGAAGCATCTCTCCGATATCCTGCAGCGGGCCGTCAACAACGAGGTGGCGCACAGGTACAACACGGCGGTCGAGCTCGAGACCGGCGCCCGCTTCCCCGCTGCCGGCGAAGCCTGGCACCGCTTTCTGGCCATTCCACAGAGCCTGATTCTGCCAAAGCTGCTGCAGTTCGCCAACGAGTTTCCGGGCCGCGTCAAGATTTACAACCGCGGCCACCGCGACGAAATCGTCAAGCGCATCACGATAGGGCTGCTGCTGCTGTGGGTTTATCCGGCGTTCAGTGCAGTCCGCACAGCAGCCACGCTGGATGCCAATATCCAGAGCAAGATCCACCACCTTCTGCCCGGCGCGACAAATGGCCTGGCCTTCGTCGTCGTTATCTTCATGGTACACAGCGGCAAGCTGAAAACGTTTGACAGCTTGAGGCGCTTCGCGCAATACTCGCCGCAACTCAATATCGCCGGCCTTCTCGTGGCCCTGTCGCCCATGGCCTACTGCATATCGTCGTTGTCCATCCTGGGCGGCAAGATGCTCACGATCCTGAACAACCCGGCCATCCCGTACCTCGTCACCATGGCAGCCTGGCTGGCCTTTGACCTGACCCGCCAAAAGACTTTCCGGCTGCCGGCAAGCCTGGGCCTGACGATCGCCTGGATACCGATTATGATCGTCCTGCTGATCGCCCACAGCCTGTTCGAGAATCACCGTTACCTATGGCCGGTCGTCGCCATGGTGCACGGGCTTCTCTATGCCATTCTCGTGTTCATTACCTCAGCCATACACCGCACCCCCGATGAGCAGGCTGAGCCTGAGGCCGCGTCGACCGCATGACGTCCGGGGCCCGGCAACCGGCGCGGCGCATCCAGTTTTGCACTCGCAAAGCGTTGATCCGCATCGGTGTACTCCTGATTGTCCTGGGATTGATCACGACTGGCGGCGGCATCTTCATGGTGCGCATGCCGGGCGAAACCTACAGCGGCGCATTTATTCCCCTGAGCACTGCCGAAGAAGACCTGAAAGCTGAGTTGCACCGTGACCTTGCGTACCTGGGCGAGACCATCGGCAACCGCAATCTCACCGACGGCGACACGCTGCAGCAAACCGCCGACTGGCTGGCGGCGGCGTTTGCGGCAACCGGTTACGAAGTGCAGCGCCAAGCCTACGACGTCTCCGGCATCGAGGTGGAGAACCTCTCGGTCGAACTGCGTGGCACAACAAAACCCGGGGAAATCATCGTTGTCGGCGGCCACTACGACTCGGTGGCCGGTTGCCCGGGCGCCAACGACAACGGCAGCGGCACCGTTGCAATCCTGGCCCTGGCCCGGGCCTTTGCGGGACAAGGCCTCGACCGCACGGTACGCTTCGTCGCCTTCGTCAACGAAGAGCCGCCGTACTTCTCCCGGGAGTCGATGGGCAGCCTGGTCTATGCCCGGGCCTGCCAGGCCCGCAACGACAATGTAATCGCCATGCTCAGCCTGGAAACCATCGGTTATTACAGCGACGAACCCGGCAGCCAGCGGTATCCGTCGCCGTTCAATCTCGTCTATCCGGGCACCGGCAACTTCGTCGCCGTGGTCGGCAATACGAAGTCTCGCCAGCTGGTACGCCGGGTTGTGCGCGAGTTCCGGGCGCAAAACAATTTTCCGTGCGAGGGCATTGCCACGTTCGGCTTTCTGCCCGGCATCGGCTGGTCCGATCACTGGGCCTTTTGGCAGGCCGGGTATCCGGCGGTCATGCTGACGGACACCGCACCGTTCCGCTATCCCCACTATCACACGGGGAAAGACACGCCGGACAAGATCGACTACGACCGCTTGGCCCGGGTCATTGCCAACCTGGTACCGGTAATCACCGCGCTGGCCACCGAATGACCATGCGCCGCCGGGCAGGCCCCCGGTATGCGCTTATATTCATTCCATGGCTATTCTCGTAACCGGCGGTGCCGGATACATCGGCAGTGCGACGGTGCTGCTGCTGCGGCAGGCCGGCGAACAGGTCGTGGTGCTCGACAACCTTTCGAAGGGCCACCGCGCCGCGGTTTCCGCAAGCGTCCCGTTTTACGAGGGCGATGTCGGTGACACCACGCTGGTCACGAGGATCTGTCGCGAACACGGGATCGAGGCCTGCATCCATTTCGCAGCGTTCACGGATGTCGGCGAGTCGGTGGAAAAACCGCATGAATATTACTCCAACAACGTGGCACACTCCTTCACACTGCTGGCGGCGCTGCAGGCCGCGGCCGTTCGGCACGTCGTTTTTTCGTCGACCTGCGCCACCTACGGTGAACCGCTGCACCTGCCCATCGACGAGACCCACCCGCAGTCGCCATGCAACCCGTATGGCTGGTCAAAGCTCATGCTGGAGCGGGTGCTGACCGACTATGACAGGGCGTTCGGCCTGCGATTCGTGGCGCTGCGCTACTTCAACGCCGCCGGGGCCCTGCCGGAATGCGGCGAGGACCACAGGCCGGAAACCCACCTGATTCCGATCGTCCTGCAGACCGCCCTCGGACAACGGCCGCAGGTGACCGTGTTCGGCAACGACTATGACACGCCGGACGGGACACCGGTGCGTGATTACATCCACATCGCCGACCTCGGGCAGGCCCACTTGAAGGCGCTGCAGTACCTGCGCACCGGCGGCGGCTCGGAGATGATCAACCTCGGCAACGGCAACGGCTACTCCGTACTTGAGGTGATCGAGACCGCACGCCGGGTCAGCCGCCGGGAAATACCGGCCGTCATCGCCGCCCGCCGCGCGGGCGACGCGGTGCGGCTGATCGCCGATGCCGGGAAAGCAGCGGCACTACTCGGCTGGCAGCCACAATTTCCGGAGCTGCAGACGATCATTGAGACCGCCTGGGCATGGCACTCGGCACGCCCCGACGGCTACAAGAAATAGGCCCGGCTTCCTGCCGCGGCAGGAAATCCCGGGGAAATATCGTGTCAAGAGCCGGTCACCGGCAGGTCAAGGCGTCAACCACCTGGCCCGATGAAATCCGGGCGCTTCAATCAGCGTCAATGCGCCGGGCCATCTCCCGGAAGGTCTCATCGGACAACGAGCGCTTGTGGAAGAAGGTTTCCGGCCAGTTGAGGTGGTCGGCATGCTCAGGGATGCGCGGGAAGGTGGCGCGCACCTCGTCCCAGGTGCAACCGATCTCCCGGGGGCGAAAGCGGGTGCCGCAGACGGCGAAATGCTCCTTCGCCTCGTCGAACCCCCAGCCGTAAAGGTGACAGCCCACGAGGGTGCCGAGAGCAACGCCTTCAGCGTGGTAAAGATCGCGGCCGTGCACCCAGAGGAAGGTGTTCTCAAAGATATGACAGAGGGGATGGGAGGCCTCCAGCGCGGACAGTCGCAGATGGTGACGTTCGCGGTTAACCTCCGCAGCAGTGCGGATCCCGCGCTCGCCAGGCCGCCCTTCCGAATCCAGGTCCGACGCGTAGGCGCTCACGCGCTGGCGAACCCACTCGTGTGTTTCCCCGGCTATCTCCTCATCCCAGGCGGGGCCGCCCAACCCCGCGTCACTCCACCAGCGCCACGAGGCAATGCAGCCGAGCCAGGAGATGCACTCCGCCATCCCTGACGCATTAAGGTGCGGCGGCGCAGCACCGATAACG
Organism: Lentisphaeria bacterium; assembly: GCA_030754995.1. GTDB lineage: Bacteria > Verrucomicrobiota > Lentisphaeria > JABSQK01 > CAJWLW01 > CAJWLW01. The sequence goes on along the minus strand of JASLZG010000088.1, from coordinate 7,986 downwards.
TCCGTATCGAAAAGCACGCATTCCGGCGAACTTGTCTCAATGACCCTGTGAATCTTGCTATTGTGCCTGGTGGGAACGAACGGCTGAAAGACCGACCCGGTTGACACGATGGTGGGAATCATCACGTAGGGAAGGTCCCTCTTCCAGGCAACGAACTTGCCTGCATCGAGGGCCTTGCCGCCTCCGACTGCCAGAACCCGCTCAGCCTGCGGCAGCTTCTCAACCAGGTCCAGCAGGTACTCTTCCTCCTGGCTTGTCACGAACGCTTTTCCGACCGGTGGAACAGGCAGCAGCGGGGCCACCGCACGCCACGCACTCGGCGAAGTCAACCCAATACAGCCGCCAAGCGCGCGACACTCTCGCACGATCACCCCGGATCCGTACACCGCCTTCCAGTTGTCAACACCGCTCATGCGTTTTTACCAATTCGTATACGCCCCGTCGCGCCGATTCCAGTGCGGCGCTTCGTAGCACTTGAATGGGTAATCTGCCACCGCATCCTCGTTAAAGGTCACTCCCAGCCCGGGACTTTCATTGGCCCGGTATTTGTCTCCGTCCAGGACTGGACTTTCGGGGAAGAGATCACTCGGGTAACTCGCGAAACACCCACTCGGCTCGAGCACCGCAAAGTTGTTGATGGCGGTGCAGAAGTGGACGGCGGCAGCGGTGGAAACCGGCCCGAGCGGATTGTGGGGTACCACGTCGATATAGTGGGCCTCGCACCATCCGGCGACCTTTTTCGATTCCGTGAACCCTCCCACGTTGCACAGATCTAAGCGGGCAAAGTTCGTGAGCCCCTCCTCTATGAAGGGTACGAATGCCCACTTGCTGGAGAACTCCTCCCCGATAGCGAAGGGCATATCGGTCATTCGACGCAGGGCGGCGTAGGCTCGCGGGTTCTCACTGCGGATCGGTTCCTCCACGAACATCAGGTCCGCGGCTTCAACCTTCTTGCAGAACAGGGCGGCCTCGGCAACTGAGAAACGGTGGTGCACGTCAATGCTGAGCTGGATGGACGGCCCGAGCGCCTTTCGGACCTCCCCCAGCCAATGAGCGGCGAGCTCGAGCGATTCGAGCGGCTCGTACGGCTCGTCACTCTCTTGGCTCCATCCCTCCGTCGCCATTCCGGGATTGAAGCGAAGCGTGCGGAAACCCCGTTCAACAAGACCCTGAGCCGCCTCAACGCACTTCTCGCTTGCGAGTGTGCCAACGTCCCCAAAGCAAGTGACGTAATCCCGGGATCGCCCGCCGAGAAGCTGATAGACGGGAACATTCAAGGACTTGGCCAGGATGTCCCAGAGCGCGATGTCCACCGCCGAGACAGCCGCCGACATAACCGTGCCGCCCTCGAAATACTGGCTGCGATAGAGGGTTTGCCAGATGTGCTCGATGCGCCGTGGATCCATGCCGACGAGAAACTGGGAGAAGTGGTCGATCATCCCGCCAAGGGCGTTCTCACGGCTCACGGTCCCGGCCTCACCGAGCCCGTATATCCCGGCGTCCGTCTCGACCTTGACCAAGAATACGCTTCGCGCCGTGATGGTCGGCGCAAACCATTTGACTGCGGTGATCTTCATGTTCCTTCTCCTTACCCCTGTGGCCGCTGCCCGGAAGGACTGCAGGGGCTTGTTGTTTCCTTCGAGGAAGCCCTTCCCAAGCGGGACGGAAGATCAACATAACTTGGGTATACCTACCGTTCAACCATGCCGCCGGCCACAAGCCGGGGCACGTCCGGGCAAGGGAATTCGATCGTTTCCCCGTTCATCATTCAAGAGCCCTTCGACCATGGGCCGGCAGCAACCCCGGCACCACACCCGATCTCCGTTCCCTGATCAGTTCCCTGCAGCGAAACGGTGAAACTGGTGGTGGCGCCTTACTCCCGCAGCAGGTGAACTTCGACAGGCCATCCCGAACCGCCGGGCATCGCCGTCCAACTTCAAGGGCAAGACAAGCTGTGCACCAGCTGGTCCGCCGCATCAGAACCCGGCACATTGCAATCGACATGGTTGCATTTACTTTTTCAGGCGCACGAAAATTTGAACCACAAATAGAGGCTGTCATGATCCCACGAAACCTGCTGCTCGCGCTCCTCCTTGCCGGGGTATCGACAGGTGCCGGCTATCGCACCTACGTCATCGACCCGCCAATCAACGACAACCCGGTCCTGGAAGGCGAAGCACTGCCGGTCGAGTGCCGCGACGAGACGGTGATGTCGATCATGTGCGCCCGCGGCGAATACGAACCGGCATCGTTCCTCGTCGAGACCGATGCACCGTTGAAACAGGTGATGGTAAAGGTCGGCCCCCTGAAAGGTGCCGGCGGCGAGCTGCCGGCGACGGCCGTCGACGTGCGGATCGCGCAGAAGTTTACCATGGCGATCACCTGGACGAAGGAAACGATGCCGTGGGTGCTGGTGCACGACCCGGGAATGATGCAGATCGTCGAGCACACTCCCAGGTACTTCCGCGAACTGACCAAGGAGCCGATTCGGCCGGACGGTAAGCCGGCTTCCCTCGCAGAATACAAGGCCGGGCACAGCAAGATCAACCGACTCCTCAAAGAACTGATCGACACCGATACCCTGCAGCCGGGGGACGTCACGGACTTTCGCCAGTTCTGGATCACCGTGCATGTGCCCGATGATGCGCCATCGGGAACCTACCGGTCGACGGTGACGGTCACGGCCGCGAACGGCCCGACCAAGACCCTCGAACTCGAACTCACGGTGCCGCCGTTCGACCTGCAGCCGCCGCCGTTTCATTACGGCGCCTACTACCCGACCATGGTGAATTACCCGGGCATGCCGGAACATCTCGTCGAGCGTTACAACGCGGTCACTCCCGAACAGTACCTGGCGGAATGCCGCAACATGGTCGAGCACGGCTGCACCAATCCGGTCAGCTATTACGGCGCCGGCATCGACGCCGACGGGGAACCTGAATTCGAGGTGTTGAGCTACGTCCTGGATATCCGCGAAAAGGCGGGCATGCCGAAAGACGTGCCGCTGTTCATGTTCGACGGTGGTGGCGTCATCATGAAGGAGGGGGCGCTGACCGATGAAGAGAAAAAGAGCAGCACCGAAGCGACCCGGAAAGTCGTCGACTGGGTCAGGGCCCGGGGCTATACCGATGCCTGTTTCATGGGGGGCGATGAATTTCACGGCGAACGCCTGCGCTCGGAGCGTGACTGCTTCCAGGCAATCCGCGACGGTGGCGGCAAGATCTGGGTCGCTTGCGGCAACGACTTTCTGGATATCGTGGGTGACCTGCTGGATTATCCCATCCTGGCCCACCCCGGCGCCTTGATGACGGACCAGCACCAGCAATGGTTTTTCACCCCGCGCGACTTCCTGCTGCACCGCCAGGGATTGATGACCTGGGACCCGGAAACGTTCATGGTGCCGGCCTACCAGCGGTCGATCAAAGGCGCCCACGAACACGGTCACAAGATCTTCAGCTACTTTGATCCCCAGGGCGGCATGCCGGTGCCGCAGCTGCACCGCCGCCATCGCGGCCTTGGGATGTGGAAAACCGGGCTGGACGGCACCATGACCTGGGCCTACATCCACATCTATTGGAAGACGCCCCGCCTGGACAGTCCAGATATCGAGGACAGCGGCGTGCCGCACAGCCCCAACTCCTTTGTTCTTCGCGGCCCGCAAGGGCCGTTCGACACGCTGGCGTGGGAAGGCTATCGCGAGGGCTGCGACGACGCCCGCTACCTGGCAACGTTGCAGGACGCCATCGCAAAGGCGAAAGCGGCCGGCAAACACACCCGCCTTGTCGCCCGCACCGAACGCTGGCTCGGTGACCTGCGGGTCGATGCCGACCTCGACAAATGGCGGCGCGAAATGGCCCGGCGAACAGCAGCGCTGTTGCAATAAGTCCACCCCTTAAAATTCAAGGAATCCCTCATGAGAAGAAGCCTGCAGTGCCTGATCGGGATTGTCCTGATGCAAGTTCCAGCGACCAATTCACCGGGGACGTTCATCGACAAGAGTACCGAGCTGGGGTTTACCGGGACAGCCGGACGCTGGGCTGTTGCCTGGGCCGATTACAACAACGACGGCTACGTCGATCTGTATGACGGCTTCACCTGGAAAAACAACGAGGGGAAAGGCTTTGTCAAGTTGGCACACCCACACCGGAGCACGGGCATTTTCGCCGACTATGACAACGACGGATTTCTCGACCTCTTCATCTCCGACTCGCCGGCGAGCTTGGCCCTGTACCGCAACATCTCGGGCACCGGTGAATTCACCAAACAGGAGATGGCCGCAATGCCGATGGACTGCTCGATGTGCCTGGCCTGGGCCGACCTGAACGGTGACGGCTACGTGGACCTGTATGTCGGTGGCGGCAATCCCGGCGCCCAGACCGATGCCGTCTTCATGAGCCATGGCGGCAATTTCTTCACCGCGGAACGGTTCGGCGGCAACCTGTACACCCGCGGTGTGAATGCCTGCGATTACGACGAGGACCACGACATGGATGTGCTGGCTTCGCGCTATTGGTTTCAGGCCAACCAGCTGTGGCAGAACGACGGGGCCGGGAACCTCACCGATGTCGGGGCGGCGGCAGGGGTTCACGGCGCCGGGCACACGATCAGCGCCGCCTTTGCCGATATGGACAATGACGGCCACTTCGACCTGTTCGCCTGCAACTTCAATCACCACGACAACCGGCGCTCGGAAGACGCCATCCTCTACAAGAACATGGGCCCCGGGGGCAGCTGGCAATTCGACAGGAGATTCACCTTCGACGGGGGCAACTGGCAGGAATCCTATGCCAGCTGCGCCCTGGCCGATTACGACAACGACGGGGACGTGGACATTTTCATCACCACGGTCTACGGCGGCGACCATGCCCGGCTCTACCGCAACGATGGTGACTGGTCGTTCACCAACGTGAGCGCCGCCGAGGGGCTGGCCGGCATCGGCAGCTCGATGAACTACCAGGCCGCCTGGGGCGATTACGACAATGACGGCGACCTGGACCTGGTCACCGACGGCAGGCTGTTTCAGAACCAGGGCAACGCCAACCACTACCTGCGTGTTCGACTCACCGGCAACGGCGGCGGCGTCAACCATGCCGCCATCGGCGCCCAGGCAAGAATCGCCGTGCCCGGGCTGGGCACCTTGGTCAGGCAGGTCGAATCGGGCACCGGCCAGGGGAACCAGAACGAGCTGGCCATGCACTTCGGCCTCGGCGGCCATGACGCCCCGGTTGACCTGGAAATCTCCTGGCCCGACGGCACCACACAAACCATCACCAACATTGCCGTGGACCAGACCATCAACGTTTTCTACGCCCAGATTGGCGGCAGCACGTGGATCGACCTGGACGCCGACAGCCTCAGGGATGGCGACGAACCGGGCGTCGCGGGCGCGACGATCTATCTCGACCAAAACGACAACGGCCGGCTCGACGACGGCGAGACCACCACCACCACCGACGCCAACGGCGACTATGGCTTCGGCGGCCTCGCGCCGGCCACCTATACAGTTGCGGAACTGATGCAGGTTGACTGGATACGGGCCTACCCGCCCGACTCGACGACGCACACAGTCGTTCTGGCCGCAGGCGAAAGTGTCGAGGATCTCAACTTTGGATACCAGGCGCAGATCCGCGGCACCAAGTGGCATGATTTGGACGGCGACGGTGTCCGGGATGCCGACGAACCGGGGATCGCGGGCGCGACGATTTTTCTTGACGCAAACAACAACGGCCGGCTCGATTACAACGGCCTGAGCACCGAATGTGCCGGCAACCCGGCAGAGGCCGGTTGGACAGGGCATGTCCTGAACGGTTCGAACGTGAAGTTTGACACCCCCGAGGTCGGTTGGCTAAGGTGGCACGGGAACCCGGGGGGAGGTTTCAGTGCAGGAACTCCAGGGAGCTACAAGGCGAACACCAAGGCCGGCGGCTGGGCCGTCGAGTGGGCCACCAACAGGGTGGCTACCAGCGGCGACGCCACCCGGGAAACCGTGGTAATTGTCGACGACGACACCAATATGATAAGGGTGCAGTTTGATGCCGACCCGGCCGACGGTGGCGGGGTGACGCTGCTGGATGGGATGCCTGCCGCCGCCGGCGGCGGCGGCAACGTCAGGTTCGCGTATGACGTCAGGTCGGGCTACCACGTCTTCCGCCTGCAGAGGAGGAAAGGAAGTGCTTCGGTCGAATTGTATGTGGACGAGGTGCTGGCCGGCTCCATTACCCCCGTCGCCGCCAGGATGCCCTGGTCGGATGCGAGCAACCTGAACAATGTGTACTGGGGCAATTCCCGCTGGGAGGAGGAGTTCGACTACTTCCACATGGGGGCCGGGGAGGTTCCATTCACCGAGGCCACGGCCACGACCGGTGCCGACGGGGCCTATGCTTTCGGCGGTCTCGTGCCCGGCACCTACAAGGTTACGGAAGTGACGAAAAAGGGGTGGACGCAAACATTCCCGCCCACCCTGGGTTCGCACGCAGTCAACCTGACGGCAGGAGCCGGGGCGACAGGTGTCGACTTCGGGAACAAGCCCCCGCCCGCAGCGGTCGACGGGGCGAACTGAAACGGCGTGCCGGCCGACAGCGAGATTGGCCTCCCAGGGCCTGTTGGGAACAGGCTTCCGATGCCGCCTACGCGGCTGTTGGCTCGAGCAGCTCGGTGGCATTCCTGCGGGCCGAGCGGCCGTAGACCCAGACATGCACGGCGAGCAGCACCGGCGCGGCGACGGCGGAGACGCCGGGCAGGCAGCCGGGAAGAAGCATGATCAGGGTGAAAATACGCATGCCCCAGCGCAACCCGAATTTCTGGCGGAAGTTGAGGAACGCCGTCAGCGGCGATACCAGCGCCAGCTTGATGACCACGACGGCAAACGAGAAACCGACCACCGGAATGAGCCCGACCAGGAAAACCAGGGGCAACCAGCGCCAGGCCCGGGCCAGGACTTCGCGGAGGTAGTCGTCGAACCAGTCATTCTGCTTTTCCCCGGTGAACTGCTCGTTGCAAACGGCACACCCCTCCCGCAGGAAGTGGCGCACGTCGAGCGGTTCACTGCAGGACGGACACTTGCGCTGCGACAGCAGCCGCAGCCGGTGCTGGTGGCGCTGGTTGCCGACCAGCGGCTCGCCGTGGGCGTTGTTTAGGGCGCTGCCGCGCCAGAGCAGGATTTTGTGCGGCGTCAGCTCGGCGGCACAGGACGGGCACTCGAGAGCGGCCGGCATACAGGTGTTGGCGCAGACGGGACACGGGTAGCTGCCGCGGCGTTCGAGGTGGTTGAACAACCAGGTGACTACCGCCGCGCCGATCATCAGGAGGCCGATGAACAGCAAGGCCAGGGCCGGCAAGAGAATGATCAGCGCCAGGCCGGAAATCGCCGTGAAATCCTCGATCCAGCTCAGGAAGCCGCGCAGCCACAGGCTGTCGTCGGCATCGACCTCCCGGGTCCAGCGGAAGAAGCGGGTGCGGATGTCGGCCAGCAACCAGGTAATCGCCCCGCAGCCGAGGGCCAGCAAGCCGTAGCCGGAGATCCCGGCCTGGCGGATATCGGTTGTCGCCATGGCAACTGTCGAGGCGGCTTCCTCGGGTACGAGCATGAGAGCAATGACGACGGCGACAGCAGCCTTGGCGCCTTTGAGGATCTCGTCAAGCAGTTCCTTGAGTTCGTTGTTTTTCTCGGCCAGGCACTCGCCAACGGCAAGCACCCACATGGTGATCAGCGCCGGGTCCGTCACCAGGAACTCGAGGGCGGCGGGCACGTCGATGCGGTAGTGGATCAGGTCGAAACATTTCTCCGGGTAAGCCGCCAGGGTGCAGATGATCGCCAGCGGCAGAAAGGCCCGCGCCGCCAGCGGCCCGGTACTGCTGAGCGCCAGAGCGATGTAGGTGAGCAGGGTGCCGCCGACGATCAGGCCGGAGGCGCTGCTGTCCGCGGCAGCGGCGTCGGCAGCTGATTCCCAGGGCCAACTGAAGGCCAGGAGAGTCTTGGTCGCCAGC
>JASLZG010000087.1 GCA_030754995.1 Lentisphaeria bacterium | reverse complement strand
GGACAACACCCGATTACGATTCCCACCGTCACCGTTCACGGGCGAAGGTAACATTGACGTAACGCTGGAATTTTCAAACAGTTACAAGGTCGTAATAGTTGTTTGGCATATCCTGTGCAACCCGCTTGAATTGAGCGCCGCATTCACCCGCGAATCAACCACCGACAAAGTGTGTAAGGTGGGAAATAGCCGGATAATGACAGGCCTTAGTTCTTTTCGCGAATCAACTACCAAAGGCTCGGATAATGGGGAGTGAACATATGTCAGTCCAGGTGCCGAGGGGGCTGGGGATCGAGCGCATCGCCGTTGCCGGCGTTCTCGCTTTGACCGTGATCACCATATTTTTCGCCCTGCGCGCCGCCCATGGGTCGGGGCCGGTTTACAAGCCGGCGGATCCCACGGTTGCGGCCGCTAAACCCGATCCTGCCACGGTAGCGCACAGGCAGGGGCGCGAACTCTTTACGGAGTGTGCTGTCTGCCACGGTAAAAAGGCGGAAGGCGACAAGAAGCAGAACGCGCCGGCATTATCTCTGCAGGAAGACTGGTATATCGTCCGCCAGTTGCAGAAATTCAAGGAAGGCGTTCGGGGGACCGATCCGAAGGACATCGGCGGCGTGCAAATGCAGCCGCGGGCAATGGCGCTGGCGGATGCGGACATGCAGGTCGTTGCTGATTATATCGTGTCGCTGGCTGACGGCGGCGTGCAGCCCCCCCCGAGAACCGTCGACGGGGACGCCGGACGCGGCAAGGCGCTGTTCGCCATCTGTGCTGCTTGCCATGGCATGGACGGCAGTGGCAACCCGGTACTCAACGCGCCGTCCCTCACCGGGCAGCATGATTGGTACCTGGTGGCGCAACTGATGAACTTCCGAACCGGATTGCGCGGCGCTCACCCCAAAGACATCACCGGCGCCGCAATGGTGCCAATGGCGTTGGCGCTGGGCGACCCTCAGGCCGTGAACGACGTCGCCGCCTATATCGTCACGCTGCCGATTACCCGTCCTCAGGCAGCCCCCGACGCCGCGGCAACGGCTGTTGAAGCGGCAAGCACACCGCCCCCGGCGACCGTCGCGCCGCCGCCGGAACCCGAGCTCGACGCCGAGCTGGTTGCCCAAGGCAAGACACTTTTTCAAACGAAGATTTGTTTCACCTGCCACCAGATCGATCCCAAGGTGCCCTCTCCCGCGGGCACCGCATTGAAAGCACCTGGTTTCATCGGCCAGTTCTGGGGCATTGAACGTGAGGTTCAGGTGGGTATCAACGGCCCGGTCGAAAAGGTCGTGATGAACGAGGAATACTTCATGGAATCGGTGGAAAAGCCGATGGCCAAAATCGTCAAGGGCGCGGTGCCGGGCATGGCCCCCCTGCCGACAACCCTGGACGAGCGCAAGGCCCTGATGGCCTACGTGAAATCGCTCAGCGCCGAACCCTGAGGTGTCCCTGCCCGGCGGTGGTCGCAAGCGCAGGGGATCAATTGGCAATCTTTAACCTCGGCGAGTTCGAGGACATATACATCACCGACGTAAGGCAAGGGACATGGCAACGAACTCAAGCCGGCAATCAGCAAAGGGCGTACTGAAGAAGGCGGCGCAGTAGGCGCGGCCGTGACCCCCACCAACAGGCAGCATGCCCCGGTAAAATGGCGCCAGACGGACCGCCCCGGCATACCGTCGTCGCGCCGAGGCGCCGGCAGCTCAAAGTAGCCGCCAGGAGAATGGGGGGATGGTTGCAGCACTCTTGCAGAAGACGCGAACTTCAGCGGGACCAACCACGGGAACCCCGGTCGAGAGAGACCGAGCATGACGAAGCCACTGAAACCGAACACGTTTTGCCAGCCTCGTGAGGATCTCGAACAGGTTATCCCGGCCGAGGGCCCCGGCCAGACCGGAGAGGAGGAACTGGAAGCCGTCAAGGCCGTCCTTGACGACGGAACCTTCACGCTCGGCCCGTTCGTGAAAAGGTTTGAGGAGGAGTTCGAGGAGTTCCTCGGCGTCAAGTACGCGCACACCACCAACGCCTGCACGACGGCGATGGAGATTGCCGCGAAGCTGATCGGCATCGGGCCGGGCGACGACGTGATCTGCCCGTCCATATCGTTCGTTGCCACCAGCCTGCCGCTGCGCACGCTGGGCGCCAACGTGATCTTTCCGGACGTCGTCCCCGACACGCTGAACATGGACCCGGAGGACCTCGGGCGCCGGATCACGCCGAAGACCAAGGCCATCTTCGTGGTCCACGAGGACGGCCATCCCGTGGACATGGACCGGGTCATGGAGATCGCCGGTGACGTTGGCGCCAAAGTGGTGGAGGACTGTGCGCACGCCCTCGGCGTCAAGTACAAGGGGCGAACGGTGGGCACCATCGGCGACTTCGGATGCTTCAGCTTCCACGCCAAGAAGATGGTGACAACGCTCGGCGAGGGCGGCATGCTCGTCACCAATGATGACGGCTATGGCGCTCAGGTCGGGATCATCCGGACGTTCGGCTGGGCGGAAGTGGCGCCCTATACCGACCCGATGACCGGGCGGACCGCAACCGGCGACAACATCACGATCAACGGCTACGCCGGGACCTCCTACCCGATGACCGACGCGCAGGCGGCGGTGGGCTCCGTGCAACTGCGCCGGCTGCCGCAGACGATTGCCGTACACCGGCACATCGCCGCCCTGTACGACGAGGCGCTGGCGGCCATCGACGGCTTCGGCCCGCCGGTCATCGCGGACTACGCGGAGAACAATTATTTCCGCTACCGGGCGTCGTTCGATCCCGACGCGGCGGGCGTGGACCGCTACGAGCTGGCCGACTGGTGCGCCGAACAGGGCGTTCACTGCGGTGAGCAGTTCGTGCGGCCGCTCTACACATTCCGCCTGTGGCGGGAGGCGGGCCACGATTGGGGCGAGTGCCCCGTGCTGGAGCGCCAGGCGAACCGGACCTTCTACCTGCCCGTCTACGCCGGGCTGGAGGATCGTCACGTCCGGCGCGTCGTCGATACCCTGAAGGCCGGCATCTGCAAGCTGAAGGGGAGGGCGGCATGACGACCGACTACTCATCACGAATGCCCGACAACTGGCGTCGACCGGAGACGATGACCGGCTTACGCCAGGGGCGGCACAATGGAAGGAGCAAGCCCGCACTATGAGCAAGACTGTTCAGCTTCGAATCCCGCGCGATCGTCCCGGTGAAATGCTGACCCTGGGGGATGAGGAGCGGCAACAGATCGTGCAAGCAGCCCTGGTGGTCCTGGAGCGGGTCGGCGTGCGCGTCGAGGGCGAGGATAATCTGCGCCTGCTGGAGCAGGCTGGTGGCGGCGTCGACAAGTCGGCGGGCGTCGTCCGGTTCACTGAAGATGAAGTGATGGATACCGCCCGGCTCCTCGCCCGGGATTGGCCTGCCGACAAGGAACTCGACCCGACGCCGGGCGGGCCGGGCACGGGCTACGTGGTCGGCAACGGCGGCAGCCTGTTGTTCGACTGGGAACGCTGGGACACGGTGGCCGCGACGCGTCGCGACCTGCGCAACCTGACGCGCTGGGCGGAGGGCATGGACGGGGTCATCAGCAGCAATCAGTTCTGCGTCGTCCAGGACAAGGGCCTGGACCCCGTGCTGCAACTGGTCGATTCGTTCGCCATCATGTTCCAGCACTCAACGAAGCCGGTCTTCTTTTACCAGCCCACCGAGGTGATTCACCTGAAGTACCTCAACCGCCTCGTGGCGCTGCAGCGCAAGCGCGGCTACAACCAGATCATCGCGCCGAACGAGCATGTCAACCTGCCGCTGACTCTCGGCGACCGCGCGATCAAGGCCATGCTAGCCCGCGTGGACGCCGGCATAGATCCCGTCTGCATGGGGGCGATGACCACTGCCGGGGTTGGCGCGCCGCTGACCGCGCCCGGGCTCGCCACCATGGCCACGGCCGAGGTGCTCGGTGCCCTCAGCGTCGTCCACAGGCTGCGGCCGCAGGTCGGGTTGATGGCGGCGTTAACCGGCGGGGTGCTGGATATGCGCACCGGCGGACTCAGCTACCAGTGTCCGTGGGCGATCGCGGCGCACTACCTCGCGATAGACGTTTTCCGGCACGTCTTCGGTGCCCGCCTGCACTACTACTGGGGATACCGGAACGCCAACGAGCCGGGCATGCAGGCCTGCTACGAATGGGGCACGCTCAACATGTTCAACCGCTGCTTCAGCGGGCATGGCGCCACGGAAATTGGCGGACTGTCAGACGGCAACATCTTCTCGCCGGAACAAGCCGTCATGGACATCGCCATGGAAGAGGATGCCGGACAGATCATGAGCGGCTTCGAATTCAGCGCCGATGCCATCGGCCTGGACGTCATGCTGGAGGCGGGCCACGACGTCCAAGCCTACATGACCCATCCGCACACGCGGGAGCACTGTCGCCGCGTGCCGCCGTTCAGCGACTTCTGGCTGCGCGGGGCGTCCGCCGCATCGGAGCACGGCCCGGGCCGGTCGCAGACCCGACGCTTGATGGACAGAGCCCATGAGACCTGCGTCGATGCGCTGAAGCGTGGCGAACAGGTGCAAACCGACCAGCTCCTGGCAGATGAGGCCTGGGCCATTGTGCGGGAGATGGCGGAGGAACTCGGCGTTGCCGCCCCCGAGCCTCTCATCGATTGATAGCCCCCGGGCATCGGCCGGTGAATTGGCCGCGGTCCAGGTGCCGCGGTGCGCTCCAATCAAGCGAACTTCTTGATATTGCGTCATATGGGTGCTCGCAGCAGGAAGTTTGTGAATAATTCAGGCTGGGCTTGCCCATTGCCCCATTCACTTTTCCGCCATGATGCTCAGCGGCTTGTACAGCCCGCCGTCGCCGGAATAATTGTGCACCCGGATCGCCAGCAGATGATCGCCGCCGCTTTGCAGGCTGCCCGTCACGTCCAATAGAAACGGCTTGGACCAGGTGATGTGTGGGAACGCCGTGTCGTACCACGCCACACGCTGGCCGTCGATATACAGAAATGCCCCCTCGTCCACCGCCTCGAACAACACGAACACACGCTTGCCATCGGGCAATGCCGGACACTTGTACTGCAGGCGATACCAGCCTTCACCGAGGTTTTTGTAGCCCTGCGTATCCCAGAACTCACTGATCCGGATGAACGGCAGGTCGTCCGACGGAAAGCCCGGCTTGTAGAAACCTTGCGCGGTCCCGACGCCCTTCGGATCCGCCTTGAAGCGCCAGCCGCCGAGCGGCAACCGCGCCACCATCCCAAGTTTCGGCACGAGTTCGCGACATTTCACGCCGTCGATATATCGCGCCGTTTCCGGCGGCGTCGCACCGAAGCCGGATTCTTTCGGCTCGTCGGTAAATTCCCCGGCCCTGGTCAATTCGCGCAGCTCATCGGCGATCGGTGCTGTGCGTCTCCCCAGTTCCCTGAGCCGGTCGACCAGATGATTCTTGGTGGCGGCCCCGACATTGGGGTTTTTCAACAAGGTTATCATGGGCTGCAGGTCTTCGGCCTCGCCGGTGATACAAAAAATCGCGCAATAGGAGTCGGTGTGCGAAATGTTCGGGTTCGCCCGTGCCGCATACTCGCGCAACGCCGGCAGCGCATCCGTCGCTGCCGGGCCAATGGCGGCGAGCGCGTTGATGATTTCCATCTTGTCCGGGTTCTCGGCGTGCAGCTCCGAGAGCTTCGGCGCGACCGGCGCGGCATGCGCCCCGAGTCGCTTGATCAGCGCCATCATCGACCGGCGCACCGATGGCTCGGGATTGTCCAGGGCGCGGCCGATCGCCGCCATTGCCGGTTTGGCAAGCGGTCCCATCACCCCCAGCATTTCGGCGACCCGTCCGGTGATGTCCGGATGCGTGTCTTCCAGCGCCATGGCGAGCGGTTCGATGATTGCCGCCGCGTGGTCTGACGGTATACGGGAGGCGCCGGGTTCGTATTTCTCGACGGGACAGCCGATCTGCCCAAGGGCCATTGTCGCGCCGACCCGGACGTACGGGTCCGGGTGCTCGAGCAGTTTCGCGATTACCGGCACAGTTTGCCAGGCTTGCGGGCCGATGGCTTCGAGTGCATGGAGGGCCGGCATGCGGGTGCCCGGATCATCCAGCAACGTTGCCAACTGCCCGGCCGCCGGCGCCGCCTTGTCACCCATCTCGTACAAGGCCCACGCCGCGGCGCGCCGCGCCGCCGCATCGCCATGGGTCATCCCCACCAGGCAGGCGGCCACCGTCTTGCCGCGATATGGCGCCGCTTCGTCCCTGGCCCGTGCGAGCGGCGGCCGCCGTTGCGGCGGGTTGGGCAGCGGGCCCAGTTTGGTGATGTAATCCGCGGCCCGCTCGCGAATCGCATCAAATTCAGCCGCTGCCATTGGCTTGCCCGCCGCCACTTTCAGCGGCTGTACCGGTCGCAGACGATCCCGCAGCTCGGCCAGCCACGCCGCTGCTTCGGCCGCGACCGGCGTATCGCGGTTCGCAGCAATGCCGTCTTCGAGCATTTGCAGATAGCGGTAGTCGTCGATACCCTCGCGACGAGCTTCCCAACCGGTCACCGGCATCGGCTCTTGACTGTCCGGCGGGAACCACGCATGGCGATGGTGAATATGGTGATAGGCCCAGATCCAATTGCCCTGCAGCCCATGGGCCCAGGTGAAGAAGCCGGCAAAAAACCGCTCTTTCAGGGGATCGTGGCCTTGGCGCCAGATCGTGAAAGAGAAGGTGAACAACTCCGCACCGAGACGTTTCGTTTCCGCCACTGCTTCCGGCGTGACCAATCCCTCGCCAACACTGAGCACATCGCACAGGTTGGGGATTGAATAACCATAGAACGAAACGATGTCCGCCAGGTCGACGCTCATTCGCCGGTCCAGGTTGCGGTATTTCGCGCACGCCTTTCGGACGGCGGGAAAGTCATCTGGATAGTGCGGTTCATCGGCAGCAAAACCGGCGAACTCGGGCCAGCCCTGTTTCGGGGTCTCGGCCAGCAGCCAGTCGATCGACGCCTGCAATTTTTCCGGGCTGTTGTCAGGCGCAATGTTGCCGAGCATGAGACTCATGACATTCGGGTCAAGCAGCTCCGCCTCCATGGCGAGCGGCAGCAGCTTGTGCAGGACATGATTGCGGCGCGGCGGCAGCGGATGAAAATCTGACGCCGGATAGAACACACAGGCATTCTGGCCGTGAGCCGCCATGTCACGGTAGATCCCGAGGACCGTCTCATTGGCGACGCCCATGCCCCCGAAGCGCTTTGGCAGCATGTCTTCGCGAAACCACATGCCGAACGAGGACCGCGGCCGCTGCAGCGCAAACGGCCGCACCGTCACCGCGAGCGCGATTTCCGTTGCCGGTTTTCCCGCCGGCTGTATGCGGACTTTTCCGCGATGCAGGCCCGGCTTGCTGTCGGCGGCCGCGCGGAAGGTCAGCCAGAAGTTGACGGTATTGCCGTTTGGCAACGCGGCAAACACATTCCCGCGCTGCAGATGAATCTCGCTGGGGAGCCAGCCCCGAATCTCCGCGGCATCGCCGGGTTGAAACTCGAAGTATTCCTTGATCGCCGGGCTGATGCGGTGATAAACGGTTACCGGCAGGTCGCATTCGACCTGCACCTTCACCTTTTCAATGCCGTCGGTGATCGCGTGCACCCCGAACTGAATCGACTAGTACTCATCCGGGGCGAGCGAGCAGGCCAGCGATTTCGCAATGGCCTCTGGCGCCGGAACGTGTGTTGCCGGTAAATTCACCAGGTTGGAGTGGTTGAAAACAACGTACCCGTCTTGTTCCTCTAGCGGCGACCATTCGGCACCGGCACCGGCCACCGCGATGGCGGCGACCACCGCCGCGACACCAATGATTGTTCCTGTTTGTATGATCGGTGGGTTCATTATGTTCGGCGAATGAGTTGTCGGTTCAAATCTAAAGGCGGGCACTCCAAGGCATTGGGCGTCCCTGGGGTTTCCTGAGCTCAACATACTGCCGCCGGTGTAACCGTGAAATCAACCAGGCGTGTTTTTGGGGTGCGCATGATCGCACAGGAACCGGGTTGACCGCGCCGGTCAGAAAAACAGGGTCCCGAACTGGCTGGGATCCTTGCCCCAGGCGATGCCGTTGAACAGACGCAGCCATCCTTCCCGTATACCGCGGTCATTGTCATTGACGACCAATGCGAAACCGAGGGTTGTTCCAGGGGACGGGACGGCAATGCGCAGCTCGGACCACGGTATCGCCGCTTCGTAGAGCGTTTCGCCGGCGTCGCGGCGGATGCTGCATTGCACTGCAGCCATAGGCCCCCTGGGTTGAGTCCAGCGGAACACACGCGGTCCCTGTGGCGTCAGCGCGAAGCCGATTTCGGTGCGCGTGCCGGCTTCGGGTTGTTGACTCAGCGCCAGTTGAATCGAGTCACCTTTCCAGATCTGTGTCCCGGTGTAAGCCTGACCGTGTGCATCGTCTGTCACTCGTAGGCACAGGTACAATGCCTGCGTATCCCAGGCGAGCTGCAGGCGGGCGCTGCAATCGGCTGCATCCTTCCAAAGGTCCTGGTGGAGGCCGTCGAAGATGGTCACGGGGATCGTCGGCACGCCCTTCCAGTCGGCGGTCGAACCGTCAGCGGTGATGGTCTTTTGCAAAGGACGCCAGAAGGAGATCTCCCGGGTGGCGGTCACGGTGTTGCCATCTGCCAGCCGCAGCTCGGCGACAACTTCAGCGGCACTGGCATTGACCGCACCCGGTGGGCAGGGGGCCAACACACGGAAGCGGGACTCGCCGGCTGCAACCCAGGCGATCTTCTCCAGGATCGTCCCGGCCTGGCCGCCCCAGGCCTCCATTCCCTTGACCTCGACCTGCAAGATGACCGGCGGTGGTTCCAGGGTGGTCCGGCCCGAAAGCGCCAGGGCGAATCCTTGGGGTGTCCACGTCGGCGCCAACGAGAGCGTGGCGGGCGGGCGGATCGAGACGGCCGCCGATTCGACGCCCAGCAACGCCCCGGCGTCATCCCGCCAGCGCAAAACAATGGGGTACGTCCTGCCGATCGCCGCATCGGGCCCAACCGTGATCCGCAGCGTGCGCTCGGCGTCCTTTTCCGGGGGGATGTCGACCTGTTTCGCCGCCGGCCCCAGCCAGCCATCGGGAACCTCGACCGTCTGCGTGCCGGTGAGTGGACGCGTTTGCCGGTTGTGCAGGGTCATGGGGATCTCGACCGTATGGCGTGGTGCTGAAACCGCCGAGCCCGGCGTCACCACTGCCGGCAGGCACTCGACTGCACCGCGGCCCTCCAGGAAGAGCGGTGTCGTTCCGAGCTCGGTGACGAGGACATCGTCATGCGCTGGAATCGGGCGGATCGGTCCGGATGCCGAGACGCTGCGAAGCGGCGCACCTTCCCAGCGGGTTGCGAGCGACGCGGTGCCGACGACACACCACGCTGCCACCAGCGTCCGGTCGTCAGCGCCTGCAAACTGGTACGCATGCACGTTGACGGCACCGGTCTCGAGGCGGCGCACGAACCGGGTGTTTCTGAGCATCATCGATGTCATGCGGCAGGCGATCGCCGGCGCCTTCGGGGTGAAGTCATGATGGAGAAGGCCGAAGTTGTGTTCGTTGAAGTCGCGCCGGGTACCGTCGTTCTGGAAGTCATACCACAGATTGGCCTTGATCTCGGGGACGGCATGGAGCTGGATATACATTCTGGCCAGGTAGTCGGCGCTGGCGTCTTCCGGCACGCCGCGGGGGTCGTCCTGATTGGGCCACCCCACTTCCGTGTTGAAGATGGGGGTGCCGGCAGCGCCGTACCTGGCCAGGAGTTCCACCAGCTTGCCGAGACGTTCGACCATCGTTTGGCCGCCAACCTCGGGGGCTGCGGGATAGTGATAGGCGTGCACCGAGACGGCATCGAAAGAGCCGACGGCGCCTTCCTTCAGGACATTCTCGATGAAGCCCAGGTCGAGGCCCGCGGTCGCCATGGCAATGACCACGGCATCGGGATTGCCCCGTTTGACCGCCGGGTAAGTTGCCTCGAGCAGCCTGGCATAGGCCGCGGGGCTTGACTTGGGTTCCCAGAAGTGGTCGGTATTGGGTTCATTCCAGACCTCCCAGTAGCGCACCGTGTCGCGGTACGTACGGGCCATGAACTCGCTCCATGCGGCAAATGCCTGGCGCCCTGTTTCGGTTTCGACCGATCGGTTCTTCTCGTACAGGGCGTTGCTGTAATCGAGGATGACCAGGGGTTCGCAGCCATACTCGGGCCGGGCGATGCGCAGGAAACGGTCGAATGTCGGGGAAACTTTGTATACACCCTTCGTCTGTTCCGTGCCGCTCCAGTGAGCGTCATCGCGCACCCAGCGTATACCCATGTCGCTGGCCAGTTGAAGGTTCTTTTCGATCGGGCCCCGGCTGCCATGGCCGAAATGCATGGATATACCGAAAGGACTGTCAGGATCGGGCTTGTGCGAGGTAACTTCCGGTAACCACGAAAAAGCTTGCGTCTCACCACGCAAACCGAATCCCACGATGACTCGGTATAGTCCGAAGTCGGTGAGCTCCGGGGCCACTGTAAACGTCTCTCCAGCCCCGGCCGCCAGGGACAGATTCCGCTGCAGTGTGGTTATGGAGGTACCGTCGGCACGTTCCACGGCCACACGAAATGGGGTTTCGGGAATGGCGGTCACAAGCGGATTGTTCACGGTGATCTCGAACGATGGCCGCCGGCCATAGAACGCATTGCCGGGAACCGGGCTTTTACAGGAAACATAAACAAAATCCGTGTAGGTTCCCTCAGCATCGTAAGTGATGTCGTCGATGGCGAGACTGCTTTCGAATGGTCGGATGGCGCTATCCACCAGGATAGCGATGCTGCGAAACGGGCTGGTCATTATTCCGTCGCCGCTGCCGCCCCAATGTTCATCCGCCCGAGCGCTCACATCGAACTTAATCTGACGCCACCCGTGCCAGTCGATCGTGCCCCAGGTGTACTGGTGTACCTCTTCGTCAGCATCCACGACACGCATTCTCAGCAACTGCTTCGATTCGTCACCGCGCATCCAGAAGTTGATCGCCCGCACGGTACCGGTCATTGGTTGGGGAATCCGCAGCTCGACATATTGCCGCGGCCCGATGTGCTGGCGAAATCGATAGTGCAGCCGTGCCGACTGCATTCCCCCATAGGCCTCTACCCGGTTAACCTCGAGGCGCGTCTCGGGTTGCAGCCGTTCACCACTGAGGCTGACGGGATCGTTGTCTTCGAAGTCCGCATACGGGATGCCCGTGATCAGCTCAGCCCCGGTCTTGCCGGTCCAGAGCACGAGCAGGAGAAACAGGGCTGCCTTCATGTTGTTATGTGTCACGCGATTCACCCTTGTTATTGATGCAGAGCGGCGCGCCGGTTCCGTCGAGCACGGCGGCGGCGGGGATCGTGGATGGGCAGTTGATGACGGGTTTGGTCATTGGGTAATATGTCGCAGCTATCGAAACTCGAACACGTCAAACTTTTATTTTGTCAGAATAGTCCCCTGACGCCATCTGCCACCGAGATTGTCAAAGCCTTATTTCCGCCGATATCGACTGTCGCCCCCCGGTGAACATTCGAGTGTTTGGAACTTGAGTTCCAACTCTTTTTTCATATCTCTTTTCCTGGCCAGTTTATCTGGGAAAAGACAGGAATACTGAAGGTTTTGTTGATAATCTGGGGCTAAAGTGGCTGGAATGACCGAACGCGACCAGGTCGATTGTGACCTCAAGCCGCAAACATGACCGGTAAAGGAGAGAACCGATGCCGACAGTGACATTCAAATCCAAGCTCAGCTCAGGCACAACGCTCCTGGGCACCTTTCAGCAGATACCCGCGGCGGATGTGACAGAAATCATCGGGCGTGCCGGGATCGACTTTGTCATCATCGACACCGAACATGGGATGTTCGGCGTCGATACCGCGGTCCAGCTGGTGCGGGGCTGCGATGCTGCGGGGATCGCCTCGGTGATCCGCGTGCCCAATCTCAGCGCGGAACGTATAACTCAGGCGCTCGATTTTGGTGCTTCCGCCGTCATGGTTCCGATGATTCAGAACCGGGAGTCGGCGGAGATCGCGGTTGCCGGTGCGAATTATCATCCCGAGGGGAGCAGAGGGATATGCCCTTTTGTGAGAGGTGCATCCTATTATGCCCTCGACAACCCGGACTATTACAAGCAGGCCAATGCCGAGACTGCCGTCATCTTACAGATTGAAGGGACCGAGGGGATAGCCAATCTTGATGAGATCCTGGAGGTACCCGACGTTGACGCCATTTTCATTGGCCCCTTTGACCTCTCACAGTCCCTGGGCATTCCCGGGCAGGTTACCGACGTCCGCGTTATCGACGCATTAAAGGACATCATAAAACGGGCGGAACAGAAAGGGGTCGCCGTCGGCAACTTCGCCGTGACTCCGGAGCAGGCGGACAATTATATCCAGCATGGTATCCGTTTTCTGGCCTACAGCACCGACACCGCCATGCTGACGACGGTCTACCTTGATCTGCGAAAATCCATCAAAACAAAGTAGCGCCATCCACAGGATGTCGGGTAAATGGGGGGGGATTGGGCAGATGGATCAGGTTCGGATGCTGACGTTTCACGTTTGATCCGGGCCCAGTCGCAGAGGCGGTCGAGATTGTCAATGCGGCCTTCCTGTCATCGTGGCAGGGGGGGGGTAAAACTGCCGCTGGGCGAATCGCCGGACCCGGAGAGAATTTTCACGGAGCTTAAACGCTGCTGACTGTCGCCTACAGCAAATCGGGGACTCCGGCGTCCTGGAGCGCTTGCTGCCGTTTTGGCCCTTGTTCCGCCCGGCGTTTCTCGTCGCGTTCCTGCTCGGCAAGTTTTTGGGCCGCTTGAACCTCCCGAAAAAGTCTCATATTCTCGTACATGACGATCACCGTACCATTCTGCCCCTGGGCCACGTGAACATAAACCTTCGCACTGTCAAGCAGTTTTTTGGCATCCTCATCGGGGTAATACTTTTCTTTGATCATCTCCTCGATCATTTTCTTGCCGTCCGAATCCTTGCCGCCTTCCGGTCTCATTGGCAGTTCGAGCGTGACCCGCACGAAATACAACTGGTCCATCGCGAACGAATACACGGTATGCACCGCCGGCGCCTGCCCCTTGACAGTGAGTGCCGCGGCACCTCCGGAGGAGGTCCTCAGGTCACTATCGGGAAATGCCTTCTGAACGGTTTCGGTTGATGCGCCCCAAGGTTGGTCCTTGTACCCTTTAACGATGTCACCCGGGTCCGCCCGAAGCGAACATACAAGCCCGGGCAGGGTGATTCCGATAACGACAATGGCAAGCCGACTCATCATGGTGAACCGCTCCTTACTTGTGTTTGTGGTAAACCCCAATTACAAGGGTTACGATAGTTGCCAGTTCCGCCTGAATCAAGCCACGCAGGCAACGGAAGTGCCATCGCCGGTCATCCGAATTTGAACGACTGGGCGGCACGAATCAATCAAGAAACACAAATGCAACGCAAAAAAAACGGGGAACATCTGATTTCCGACCTGTCGGTGTGCCGGCCGGCGTCGGCGCTGGGCAACAAGTACACACCGGGAAAGTGGAAGCTGCTGCCATACGAACACGAGGATTTCTCGGGGGTCATGCTCGGCGCCATCGGCAGCCGCGACCCGGCGCCCGTGCGGCTGTCTCTGGATCTGAAGGGCTGGCACGAGGTCTATGTGGGAATTTATCACACCTTCGAAGCCGGCGCCATCCGGCTGCGCCTTTCCTCGGACCGGGCCTGGCGCAAGTTCCGTGTCAACGTCGTGTACGATTTCCGCAAGCTCATGTGCGTCGCCAATGAATACTTCTGGACCGCGGCCGATCTCACGGGCGAGTCGATCCATATCGCCCCGCTCGCGGTCTTCGGCAGGGACACCGACAACTATGTGGCATACTTCCGCCTGGTACCGATGTCGGCAGCCAAGGTCCGGGCGCTCGAGAAAGATCGCCGCGGCGCCAGCAAACGCCTCTACGCAATGAACGACGCCACCAGCATGCTCGGCCACTACAGCATCGGCGACGCGGACGGTCTCGCCGAGGAGATCGACCTTTACAGGAACTCCGATTTCCGCGGCGTCTGCTGGGAGTTGTTCAAGGGCGACCAGACTGAATTTCCGGTGCCCGGCGTGCCGCGGCGGAACATCCCCAGAAATGTAATCTGTCCAGGTAGGATCTACGAAGAAATTCGCCGTATGCAGGCGAAGATGGACAGGGATGGCCTGGACTATCTCCGCGTGATGCGTGACCTGACGCGGGAGGCCGGGCTGGAGCTCCATGTCAGCCACCGTATGGGCCACGCCTCCCAGGTGCCCTATGAGGAGATGATCCCCACCGGTTTCCACCAGGGAAAGTATGACGACTACTGTCACCTGGCCGACGGGGCGCCGGTACAGCGCTTCAGCTACGCCAAGCGCCATGTCCAGGACAAGATGCTGCGTCTCTACGAGGCCGCTGCCGCGTACGGTGTCGATGGCTTCCACCTGATTTTTATCCGTGGCGGGCCGGCCGTGATGTATGAGGACGAGATGGTCGAATGCTTCCGTCAGGCCTACGGCACGAGAACCGACCCGCGCAAACTGCCGCTGCATGACCGCCGGCTTCTCGACGTCCGTGGCGAGATCTTTGCCGGTTACCTGCGCCGCCTGCGCACGACGGTCGATGCCGCCGCCGAAAAGGCCGGACACCAGCCGCCGATCCTGACGGTCCACGGCCTGACGAACGCCAAGGCGTGTGCGACCTTCGGTCTCGACCTGGGGGCCTGGGCAAAGCAGGGGCTCATCGACCGTATCGTCGCCTCGCCCTGGGGCGATCAGTACGGCGAGAACGAAGGCAAATGGCGCCATATCGACATCGATTACTACGTCGATGCAGTCGCCGGGACGAAAACCGAGCTCGGCGCCGAGATCTGGGATCCCCCTGCCAGCCTGGACTGCGCCGAGTACTATGGTGAACGGGCCGAACTGTTATACCGCAATGGCGTCCGGAACATATACTTCTGGGACAACTGGGCGCGGCACGCCTTTGCCGATCACTACGACGTGCTTTCCGTGCTCGGGCACAAGCGCGGCCTGGCGCGCCGCCTCGAGGCGGCCGTCAAGAAGTCCAGTCAAACGCGGATGCGTAAAGTCGGCGGTGTCGAGGTGGCCCCGGATCGTTTTCCGCCGTGGCAATCGGGATAGCTGCTGGTCCGAAATTCCTAAAATTCGTTGCGTACTTTCACTGCCTGGCCGGTGCGGATGGATTCCCAGCAGGCCAGGCCGGTCGACACGACGCAGGCGCCCTCACGGACCCCCACCCAGGGTTTGGCGCCGTTGAGCACACAGTCGGCCATGTGCCGCATCATGATGACCAGCTCGCCCTCGTGTCCGCCATCGCCGTGATGATTGCTTCTGGAGGTGTGAAACGTGCTGGTGTAAGTGCGTTCCGGCACTTCCCCGGTCGGGTCGATGCGAATCTTGTTGTCGTGGATTGTGCCCGCAGTGCCATATACCGTCAGGCTGTTCATCGGGACACCCCCGGGTTCGACGATCCCGTGAATTGAGGAGACCCGACCGATGGCCCCGTTCTTGAAGCGCAGGTTGATGAAGAAATTGTCTTCCTGGGGATACTTCTTGGCAACGCCGCCGCGCAGGCCGTAACAGTGCACTTCGTCGACGTCGCCCAGAAACCAGCGCAGCAGGTCGATCGGATGGCAGGCGCCGCCGAGCAGGAGATTCTGCGGCATCTGCCAGCGCCAGGGCGTTGCTTCGTACATATCGCGCAGGTCGTGCACGTAGTGTGATTCCGCCATGAAAAGATCGCCAATCTCCCCGGCGTCGCAGAGGCGTTTGGCATCGATAAAGTCGAAGCGCCCGCGCATGCTCTGGGTGACCAGGAGGACATGGCCGGTGCGAT
>JASLZG010000086.1 GCA_030754995.1 Lentisphaeria bacterium | reverse complement strand
TGCCCGGGCGCACGTCGCCCATGTCATCAATATTGGCGCCATCGGCGATCACCGCCATGTTCGCCGCCTTGGCGACGGGCGCCAGGTGCGAATACATCTCATGGCGGCAGAAGTAGCAGCGGCTGGGGACGTTTTCCCTGTACTCCTCGATCTCGAGTTCATTGGTCGAGATCACCTGCAGCTTCAGGCCGTAGTCGGCGGCGAACTGCTTGACGAAAACCGCCTCGTCCGGTGGGAATGCCGAGGACGCGGCATTGAGCAGGAGCACGTTGTCGTGCAGCTCCTGGCGGGCGACGGCGGCCAGGAACGTGCTGTCGACGCCGCCGGAAAATGCGATGGCGAGGCTGCCGTAGCCGCGAATCATTTGCCGCAACGCCTGGTCTTTTTCGGTGATCGTCATATTTCCCGCATGAGCCGCCATGGGAAAAGTATAATCTTTTTCGTCCCAATTCTCAAATCCCCCATTTTCCGCCAAGGGTGGGGGCTGGGCGGGGGGCGTCTCCGGGCACCGTTGCGGGGGTACGGCACGACACCTGTCGGCGGCTCCTGTTGCCGTGCCGCCCGGCGGGCGGCCCGGTCCTTCCGACACCATGCCGGGCACCCGTCACGCATCCTGCAATGAGTTCCCCGCCAGCACCACGTCGCAAGCCCCGGGGCCGCAGTTCAGCACCGCGTCGATGACCGCGAGGTTGGCAACGAAGCCGGGGCCGGTTTGCGGGTATTCGACCGCCGTGTAGTCCTGGATTGTGTTGGCAATTCCGGCGGCGCTCATCTTGTCGAAATCGACATAGTCGCGGGCGTGCTTGCCGTGGACAAACCCGGTGGCCCCCGTGGCCGCACAGATCTCGATCAAGCGGTCCGTCACGGTACCGCTGGCTTGCAGTTCCGAGCTCAGGCAGCACGGCGTGGAGATTTCCAGCGCCGCAGCCAGGCCGCGGATCAGGGCGAGGTTGAAGTCGATCAACCGTTCCCAGGGCTGGGCATAGAGTTCGGCAAACGGCGGGAAGTACGCCGCAAAATACGGCGCACTCGAATAGTTCTGCTGCAGGGTGCGCAGGTGGGTGCCCCGCCAGTCCCGGCGGTTGTCGATCTCGACATCGGCGATGCACTGCCCCTGGCGGCCGCGGTGGATTACCGGCACGGTAAGCCAGTGTGCGGCGGCGTTCAGGCGGATGCGATTGCGGTTGTGGTACTCGCCTTTGACGAACTGTACATCATCGAGAATGACGAACTGATCAACCGTGTGCATCTTGGCAAAGAAACCCGGATACGGCAAGTGATTCGCCTGATGCGCCGTGATGCGGCGCGCCGTTCCGCTCATGGGTGCGTGTAGATGTGGAACCAGGCACGGCCCAGGTTGCACTCGGACGGATTCGACAGCTCGATGCGGAATGTATCCCCCGAGTCGGCGGACGCCACGGCAGGGGACAGGTCGATGGACGCCGTGCCAACGCCTACGGCGAAGTCGAGGACGCCGGTGTCGAGGGGCGTACCGTCGTTCTTGGCTACCGTCCAGGTGACCTGCGCCAGGTCGTTGCGCAGATACAGTAACGAGTCCGCCAGATCCACCACCATGGTGGTGCTGGAGGACGTCGCTTCCCGAAAATCAGCGAGATGATACGGCCCGAAAAAGTAGCCGATGATACGATCGACCCGGACGGCCTGGTCATCGACACTGGACAGCCGGAAGCGCACGTAGTTGTCCAGCTCGCTGCCGTAGGCGCCGAGGTCGGCGACCGCGAGCTTGTCGTCGACATAGGTGTCGAAGCGGCCGGCAGTGATGTTTCGATGGACAATTACCTTGAACCAGTCATTGGCAGGCACGGCCACGTTGCCGACAATCCAATTCTCGTCGTCGCCGCTGTAAAAGCAAACAAAGCCGGCATCGTTGACGGCGATGTTGACCCCGGCAATGTGCAGGGCGTTGTTCACATTGGTCGGCAGCGGCGCGTGCGGATGCTGGAAGTGGATCTCGATCCACATGTCGTCGAAACCGGCGGTAAAGCCGTAGCCGTAAGCCCCGCTTTCGCCGGTGGCACCGCCGAACTCGATGGATTGACTGCCATCTGCGGCGGCATCGTTCGTAACCACGGCGGGTCCGCGTATGACCTGATGCGGCATGACATCGCTGATGTTCTGTCCGGCGGTCCACAGGGGTGGCTCGAAGTCAGTGACAAAGGCGCCGGGCAACGGGTTGACGTCGGCGATCAGGGCCTTGTGGTCGAGGTCGACCTCGGTGCCGTCGGACACGAGGTCATTGTCCGTGTCGGAGTCAGTCGGCAGGGTGTTGTGAATGGTGATCTCATCGTTGTCCCAGAGCCCGTCATCATCCGAGTCCGGATTCGAATCCGACGTGCCGTTGGTAATTTCATCAGCGCTGACGAGGCCATCGTTGTCGATGTCATTGGGATTGTGTTCGTAGGCGCCCCGGTCAACGGCGGCGGCTTGCGGCCGCGAGACAATATCCTTGTCGTGCAGCAGGAACGTCGTGGTACCGGCGTCGATAGCGGCAACATCGGCAGCCGCCAGGCGGTAGAACCCCTTCGCCGGGTTCAGGAAGTTCAGGGCAGCGCCGGCAATGGTGTTGGTCGCCTGCTCCACCCCGGCGGTGGAGAGATCCGACAAATTGAAGCCGGCATTGTTCTGCAGAATGGTGTTGGCCAGCATACCGGCGGAACCGGCGCCAAGCGTCATGCCGCCGCCCGGATTGTTCACGACGGTGTTGTGAATCGCCATCAGTTTCGACGCCGACAGGTTGAACAGGCCGGCACCGGTGCCGTCGTTGCCGTACGCCAGGTTGTTGAGGAAGTAGACCTCGGTCGACGACAATACGCCGGCATTTCCAATCATCGGCTCCGTCGTAGAGGCAATGCCGTTGCCGGTGAACGTCAGGTTTTCGAAGACGACGGTCTCGGTGCTGGTGCCGACGTCGTACCGTATGATCGGAGAATTGTTTCGAAAATTGCTGATCTCGACGTTTGCCAATATGAACCGTGACGCCGAGACATCGAACAGCTGCGGTGCCGACGTGCCCGACGGCAGCGGCCCGACGATTCGGGTGGTGTCGGGGTCGGCGCCGAAAATAAAGACATTGCTGGTGACATTGTGAGGCTCGACCTGGTAGGTACCGGCACGCAAATAGACCACCGCATCCGGTGCAACGCTGTCGAGCGCCTGCTGCAGGAACTTGAACGGCGTCGCCGAGCTGCCGTCGCCGTCGCCGTATACCGCGTCGGCATCCACGAACACCCTGCTGGGGAGGTCCGGGTCGCGCGGCGACGAGGAGGTCAGGTACTCGTCGAAATCGACGAAGCCGTCGCCGTCGGTGTTACTGCTGGCGCCGTTGCTCAGGCTGCCGTACATGCGCTGCTCCCACCAGTCCGGCAGCTCGTCCAAGTCGGTCTCCAGGGCAGCATCCATGAAATTGGCCTCGACGGTGTGCGAAGCGTCCATGACCACGACCAGCGAGCCGACAACCGCATCGCCGTGCGGATTCTCCTGGCGCACACCGTCCTTCTCCCATTGCGTGAACTGTTGCCCGGCGCCCGATGACGCGATGATCGTCACGTCGTCGTTTTCGTTGAACCAGCGGCTGGGAATATCGACACTGCCGCTGGCCCCGGCCGGCGCCACGCCGGTAGTGAGGAAATGGGATTTGCCGAACCAGTTGAAGGTATTGCCCGAATCGGTCGAGTTACTGGAATCCATGGGCGGCGCCAGGATCACCTTATCGGCGAGATTGGCGGAATCCTTGACGTCGACATGTGACACATCCCAAATGGAATCGCCGGTCGACGGGAAGATTTCGAAAAGGTCGATGCCGCTGCCGCTGAGCCGGCGCAACTTGATCAGCAAGCCGGCGACACCGGTGAGATTGAGGCCGTTCGATTCGGTGATCTCGAAAATATCGGCGGCGACATCTTTGCGTTTGAACCGCATGGTCGAGCCCGGAACCGTGTTGGCCAGGTGCCCGGTCTTGAAGCCATCGAGAAACGACACGCCGCCGTCAGACGCATTGGCCACGACAATCCGCTTCCAATCGGCCCCGCCGGAGGTCACCTGCTGGCCGGTGGTGCCGGCGAAAGTTGCCGTGCCCACACCCCAGTTGACGGTGCCGGAATTGACCCAGTTGCCCGTCGATGTAATGTCGTTGGCGAACAGTGAATTGCTGGTGGTGATGAGGCTGCGGTTTTCCACGTTCTCGATACGAACCACGGCACCGTCGGTATCGTTGAAAAATGTCCCGTCGTTTTCCAGCGTGCCATTGATGTTGTAAATCGCGGTGTTGTCGGAGGTCAACCGCAAAATGCCGTCATTGTCAAGCGTGCCGAAGATTTCGAGACCGCCGCCGTCGGAGGAGAAGTTGAGGTCGGCGCCCACCTCGAGAACAAGGCCGCCGCTCACCGTCAGCGTGAGATTGTTGCCGGACGACGTCATGGTCACGCCAGCCTCCAGGAACAACGATGAAATCGTCGTGGTGATGTTGAGCGACGGATCGTTCGGGGTCCCCTGGGGAATGCGCACCGACGAGGCGTTGCCCGGGACGAATCCGTCCGACCAGTTGAGGGGGTCCGACCAGGTGGAGGATTCCGAACCGTCCCAGACGGCTTGAGGCCAGTGGATGGAACCGGGCGTCACGGTGCCGCCCGTCGGGTCCGGGGCGGGGGTCGCGGAGTCACGGTCGTTCTCGTAAGCTTCGCCGCCGCGGGCCCCGTTGGCACCAACCATGACCACCACCTCGTCGTTCGACATGCCGGCGTGCGTGAAGACGTTGTACAGGCAATTGCCATCA
Organism: Lentisphaeria bacterium; assembly: GCA_030754995.1. Lineage (GTDB taxonomy): Bacteria > Verrucomicrobiota > Lentisphaeria > JABSQK01 > CAJWLW01 > CAJWLW01. The sequence continues at coordinate 11,091 of JASLZG010000086.1, read as the reverse complement.
AAAAAACAACCGCTGAAGGAATAGAGGTCGCCAACGGACGGGTTGCCGACATTGGCCAGGAAACGAATGTAAGTACCAGTCTCCCCCGGGGTGTCATCCGTGAAGTTGACCAGATCGATGTCGATCGATGTCGAGTCAGTGTCGATGGTCAACCCGTTGTCGTCCATGTTTTGCAGATTGAGCCCCTCGATGTCGAGGACGGCAGCGGCGCCATTGACCGTGAAGGCGAACTTCGATCCGGTATCGGTGATCGTCGGGAAAGCGCCGCTGGTTGTGAACACGCCCTCCACGGTGATACCGGTGCCGAGACGCAGCACGGACAGGTCGATAACGTTGAGCGTCGCACCGGCCGGCACGGTCAGGGCGTCGTCGATCTGCAGGTCGTCGCTGCCGTCCACGGTCAAGGCGGCGCCGCCGGACAGAACGACCGTATCAAAGACCGACGGGCTGGTACCGCCGATCGAACCGGAGACGGAAGTGAACTCGACCATCGTGCCGGCGTGATTGAAGGTGCCGCCGTCGTTGGCCCAGTCGGTGACGAGCTTGACCACGTTGCCTGGGGTGACAACCGAAACATTGGCGGCGGCACCAATGCGCACATTCTGGAACGTGGTCACAGCGCTGCCGTTGATAACGCTGCCGGTGCCGACAAATTCGACCGTCGAGGCGCCGTGCTCGAATGACGCGCCATTGTTGGCCCAGGTGCCAGCTATCCGGACATGGTCGGCCGGCACGTCCGACACCTGGACATCGATCGTCGCACCGCCCTGCAGGCTCAAGTTGTGGAAGGTGGTGGTCGCGCTGCCGCCGATGGTCGTGTCGGCACCGGCCAGGATTACCGTCGACGAGCCGCCGGTGAAATCACCATCATTCTGCCATTCCCCGTTGACCGTGATGCTTTGGCTGCCGCCGGCAAGGGTGGCGCCTTCGTCAATCCGCAGGGTGCCGTTGACTGAAATGGGGCCGCCGACCGCGACATCGCTGCCCACGTTGGTTATTTCGAGGTGGTGGTAAGCCCCCACCGGAATCGTCTGGGCAGAGCCGCCGCTGAACTCTACGGTGCCGGCGCTGGACACGAACGCCGTGCCCAGCGTCAACCCGTCGTTGATCCGCAGTCGACCTTCGACGGTCAACGTTCCGGTGACGACAAGATCATCGAGCGCGGTGTATACGGCGTCAGCCGGAATCGTCAGATTGTTGAACGCCACGCCGCCGGAGGTGATGGTGTTGTCGCCGCCGGTCAAAGCCAGCGTGCCGGTGCCCCAGTTGATCGCACCGGAATTGTTCCAGTCTGCCTCGACCGACAAACTGTCATCCGTACTGCCGGTGGTAGTGGCCGTGCCGGTATTGACGAAATCACCGGAAACAACGATCGGCGCACCATCAGTATCGTTGGTAAAAACGCCGCTGTTGCTGAAGTCGCCGTTGAACAGGTAGACCGCCGTGTCATCCGAAGCCAGCGTCAGGTTGCCGCTGTTGATGATCACGCCGGTTTCCAGACGGCCCTGGTTCGATGAAAAGATCACCGCACCAGAGGGGCCGTCGATCTGCAGGCTGCCGAGGATTTTGAACACGCGGCTCGACCCGGTCGTGGTCAGAGTCTTGGCATCGCCGATGAGCAGGCCGGCAATTGACGTCGAGATGTTGAGCGTCGGGTCGTTGTCACTGAAATCCGGCACCGAAGCAACATCCTGCAGCAGTGGCAGAACGACGCCCGACCAGTTGGTCGCCGTCGACCAGTTGGTGTCGGCCGGGCCGGCGCCACCGGTCCATTCGGCAAGCGGCCAGTGGATCGAGCCGGGGTCGATGACCCCGCCGCTGCCGGCGTCGTTCTCGTGCGCCATATTGCCCGCGTCGCCGGCGGTGCCGGCCATGATGACGCGGCGCTCAGCCGTGCCCACGGGCGTCTGCACGTTGTACTCGGTGTTGGCGTCGAAGCTGCAGCCGACGAAGCTGTAGTTGGTGGTCGGCGGAAAACCGAAACTGATGTACCGGAACCCATCGTAACTGCCCGCATCGCGGGTGAAGTTTGCACCGTCGATATCGAGATTCGTCACGCCGAGCACAGGACTGATTGACAGCCCGCTGCTGTCAAGATTGTGGATATTCAACTGGTCAATGTCGACACTGGCGTTGGCATCGTTGACTTCGAAGTTGAAGGACCCGGCAATCGCACGGACAGTTGGGGTGCTGCCGCTGGCGGTGAGCGTGCCGGTGACCGTCAGCCCGGCCAACCGCAGGATCGAACTGTCACGCAGGTGCAGCGCCGCACTGGCCGGCACCGTCAGGAACTGGGTCACGGTCAGGTCATCAGTGTTGTCCAGTGTCAGTGACGAGTTGACCGCTATTTCGACGCTGTTGATTACCGTTGCCCCCCCGGCAATCGTGCCGGCAGCCGTGAACTCGATGACCGTCGATGCACTGTTGCTGAAGGTCCCGTTGGTGGTGAACTGTGAGCGCACCCGGGCGCGATTGGCCGCCGCGGTGATCGACAGCGAGGCGCCGGTGGCGATTTGCAGGTTGTTGATTTCGGTCACGGTGCTGCCGGCGACAACGCCGGCAGCACCGACGAACTGCACGTTCGACAGCCCCGGCACGAAGGTGCCGCCGTTATTGGTCCAGGCTCCCGCAATGCGGACCATGTCGGCCTGGGCCGCAGTCACGACAATGTCAACGGTGCCGGTGAGTGTCAGGTTGTTGAAAGTTGTCACCGACGAGCCGGCGATCGTGCTTGCAGCACCAGTGAGCACAATGGTCGAGCTGGCAGGTTCGAACAAGCCGTTGCAGATCCAGTCGCCGGCAACCGTCACCGTTTCTGCGGCACCGTTGAGGGTCACACCGGATTCAATGGTCACATCGCCGCTGGCAGTAACGCTGCCGCCCACGGAGACATCATTGTCGAGATTTGAGACGACAATGTCGTGGTATGACCTGCCGGGAACGACCTGCGGGGCCGGGCCGGCAAATTCGACCGACCCCGCTGTCGAAACCAGGGTGCCGGCAATGTTGAGCTGACCTGTGACGATCAACCGGCCTTCGATCGTCAGCGTCCCGTCCACCGCCAGATTATCGAGGACGGTATAGGTGGATCCGGCAGGAATATTAAGATTGTTGAAGGCAACGCCGCCACAGGTGATCGTGCCCACGCCCCCGTCAAGTGTGACCGTGCCGGTGCCGAATGTGACCAACCCGGAATTTTTCCAGTCACCACTTATGCGGACGCTGTCGTCGTTGCTGACATTTGTCGTCCGGAACGTGCCGCTGTTCGTCATGTCGCCCGCGATGAGAAACAGGGCACCGTCGGTATCGTTGGTAAACGTACCGGTGTTGGTGAAGTCGGCCTGGATATTGAATTCGGCGTTGTCGTCGGAGTCGAAAGTCAGAATACCGTTGTTCAGCAGCTGCCCGCCGGTCGCCAGGCGGCCGTCACCGGAGGAGAAGATGAACGTACCCGGCGCCCCGGCGCCCTGGTCCGGTTCGATCTCGAGACCGCCCGATATCGTCAGGGTCCGCTCATCGCCGGACGTACTCAGATGCCCGCCATCCTCAATGACCAGGTAGGCGATGGTATCCTTCTTGTTCAACACCGGATCGTTGGTGGTCACATCCGGAATGAGAACAAGGTCGGTCGGCTGCAAGGGTAAATCGAAGTCCCAGTTCTCGTCGACGTTCCAGTTTTGGCTCGTGTCGCCATCCCAGGAGCGGAACGGCCAGATGATCGAGCCGTCGGCAATCGGGCCGCCGGTTGACCTGTCATTCTCGTAAGCTTCGCCGCCGTTGACGCCGCTGAATCCGGGAAAGTTGATGAGATCATCGGCAGCGGCGTTTGTTGTCTGCACATTGAACTCAATGTTGCCGCCGAATCGGCAATTACTGAAGACGTACGTCCCCGTCGGGATCAGGAACTGCAGGAAAGTCCCCGTGTTGACGCCGTCGTCGTCGCTGAACTCGACACTGTCCAGGTCGACATTCGGCGAGGCATCCGCGGCGATGACCAGGCCGGCATCGGCAAGGTTCTGCACCAGCAGCCCGGCAGTATCGATGAGGCCGGCATTCTGCACGACGAACGTCAGGTCGGTGCCGGTGTCGCCAATCGTCGGGGCACCCGAACTGAGCAGGGCCCCTTCCACGATCAGTCCATTCTGCAGCCTTATGAATGCAGTGTCCGCAAGGATCAGCGTGGCGCCAGTCGGCACGGTGAAGGGGGCGGTCACGGTAATGTCGTCATCGTCGTTCAAAACCAGAATCGTGCCGCTGTCGATTGAAAGCGTCGCGAACGTTGTGGCCGCCCCGCCCAGAATCCCACAGGTGAAACCGTTGAACACAACCGTCGTCCCGGCGGACGTGAAGGTGCCCTCGTTATGCCACGTCTTTGTGACCTGGACGGTGGCGGTCGACACCGTAAGCGACAGTGTCGCACCGGCGGCGATCTTGAGGATATTGAAGGTGGTGGTGGTGGTCCCACCGATCGTCGGCGTGCTGCCGGTGAACTCGACGGTTGACGAGGCGGCAGTGAAGGTGGCGCCGTTGTTGATCCAGGCGTTCGAGACCCTGGCCAGCGCGCTTTTAATGTCGACGGTGCCGGTCAGCGTAAGGGTATGGAAGGTCGTCGTCGTCGTGCCGTCGACACTGGTCGCTGCACCGGCCAGGATCACGTTCGAGCTGTCTGCCGTGAAAGTACCGTTGTTGACCCAGTTGCCATTCACGGTGATCGTGTGAGAGAGGCCGTCCAGCGTCGCACCCGGCTCGATGGTGAGGTCGCCGTTGACGGTGACGTCGCCGCCCAGGGTGACCGGAGCGGCGAGGTTGCTGATCGTCAGGTGGTGGTAGGTCCCGGTCGGGATCGTCTGTGCCGCGGTGCCCGCAAAGTCCACCGCGCTGCCGCTGTTCGCGGTCAGCGTTCCGAAGCCCAAGGAATTCGTGATCCGCAAAATACCGCCGTCGTCTATAGTCAACGTGCCGGTGACGTCCAGTGCGTCGGTGCCGGTGTAGTCGGCCCCCAACACGGAGGATAGCGGATCGATGTGCAGGTTGTTGAACGGCTGGCCGTTGGTCGTGATGTCCCCGAAGCTGCCGCTCAGAGATACCGTGCCGCTGCCCCAGGTGATCGTACCGCTGTCGTTCAGCCAACTGCCACGCACCGTGAAGCTGTCGTCGTTCGCCGCGTTGTCCGTCTTGAAAGTGCCAAAGTTCGAGAAATCACCATAGACGCTGAAAATGGCGCCGCCGGTGTTGTTGGTGAAGGTGCCGTAGTTGTTCAGGCCCGCCTGCACGGTCATCTGCAACGTACTCGCGCCGCTGTTGAGCACCACTTCCCCACTGTTCTCCAGCCCGCCGGTGGTGATCGCACCGCCGGCCGGTGTCCACTCGAGACGACCGGGCGATCCGGCACCCGCGTCGTCGAGCAGCTCAAGCACACCGAAGACGCGCAGTGAACGATCCGAACCTGTGACCGTGACGCCGTCTTCGATGACCATCGAGCTGATCATCACATTACTGTTGATGGTCGGTTCGAAGGGGGCCGCACCGATCGCCACCCCGGACGTGGCGTTCGGCACACCAACCGGATCCCAGTTTGTCGACGTGTTCCAGTTGATGTCGGTGGTGCCGGTCCAGACCGTGGTCGCCCAAATGATGGTTCCGGGATCAATGACCCCGGAACTGCCGGTGTCGTTCTCGTACAGCTCGGCGCCCTTGGCGCCGCTGGCGCCACGCATAGTCACGGGGAGCGACGCGGTCGCAGGCGTCTCGACGCTGTACTCGCAGAACTGGTCGAACCGCAAGCCGATGAAGGTCTGCGTGAGGTTGTTGAGCACCCTGAGGTACGTGCCGGTCTCCAGAAAATCATCGTTTTCGAATGTCACATTCTGCAGCCGCACAAGCGCTGAAGAGGCTGCGATGGTCATGCCGTTGTCATCCGGGCGGATCACTCGCATGGCCCGGATGTTGACAAAGTTTGCTATCGAGGAATTGATGGTGAAGGAGAAATGCCCCGGCGCCACGCCGGTAATCACCGGCGGCGGCACCGCCAATCCGGCGTTCCTCAGCCCGCCGTTGACCGTCAAGGCAGTCAGCACTTCGATCACGGAATTCGCCCCCATCATCAGCACCTGTTGACCCGAATCGCTGACGGTCAGGGTGTCGACCCGGATCGTGTCACCGCTATCGAGGTACAGCAAGCCGTTGCTCCCGTTGTCAATGACCACATCGTTGAATGTCGTAGTGGCGGAGCCGTCGATCTGGGAGGGATTGAACACCGGCCCGCTGAAAGTCACCGTGAAGGTACTGGCAAGAAAACTGGATGTATCCGAACGCCAGGTGCCGCTGACGGTGTAGTCGGCCAGCGCAACCGCGTCCTCCGAGGAGCTGATAGTGATGTCGTGGAAAGTTTCGGCAACATTCGGCAAGGTCGGCGAGACGCCCCCGAACTCGACGACGGAGGTGCCCTCGAGGAAGCCGCCGGGGCCGCTGTTGTTGAGCCAGGCCCCGGTGATCGTGACGGCGTTGGCGCCGCCGCAACTCAACACGCCGTCGATCAGCAGCGTACCCGACACGGAAATGCCGACAGGTTCGACCCCGGAAAGGTCCACAACCGCACCCGCCTGGATGGACAGGTCGTGAAAATTGTTGGTACCCGATCCGGTCACTGCCGCCGTGCCGCTCGTGAAATTCACCTTATGCGCCGCCCCGGTCAGGGTGCCGTTATTGACAAAGTTGTTGTTGACCGCGATGTCATTGTCCAGCGTGATCGCGGCGCCCGCGTTGATCGTCAGGTTATAGAATGCAAAGGCACTGCCGCCGAGCGTGCTGTCCCCGGCGAATGTGACCGTCGACGTGGTCGGCGTGAAGGTGCCGTTGTTGGTTAAATCATCGCCGATTTCGAGCGTCGCGTCCTGCACTTCCAGCGTCGCACCGACAGGTATGGTGAACGGGCTGTCGACAACAAAAAAGGCGCCGTTCTCGACGATCAACGCCGCGCCGGCGCCCGTCACCCAATCAAGGGTGTCCGTGACCATTACCGCACCGCCGTTCTCGATGATCAGCGTGGCATCGTCCTGGTACCGCAGATTGTCGATCAACAACCGGTCATTCACCTCATCGAGGACCTTGACTTTCGTATTGACGTCGTCCAGCGCCACCAGGAACCCGGTGCCGTTGACGACGGCATCACCATCGCCCACGTCGGCGACCACCAGGTTCTTTTTGACCTCCAGGTCCGAGTTGATCGTCAGTGTCACCCCCGGGACCAGCGTCAGCTTGGTGATGCTGACGACCGAGTTGTAAACGACGGCAACAGGCCCGCCGAACGTCACTTCGTCCGTGCTGGAGTCGCCGGGCGCCCCCTGGTCGTTCGGCTCCCAGTTCAGCTGGTCTTCCCAGTTGACGCCATCACCGTCGCCGGTCCAGTCGTACTGGACGGCCTGCGTGGTGCCGGCCAACAGGAAAACCAGCAACAGGCAGAGTGGGCAGCGGAACAATATGGTTGTACGGCATTTCGTCATGCGAATGCAGCGGCTTCGACCGGTGACCAATGGTCACCAAAGCCATGGTAGTTTGTCGCGTGCGTGTGCGTTGCTTTAATGTACAGGTGATTACGCCGATTTTCAAAATCTCAGGGGGCCGCGAACTTGTGACAAAAATCACCCCGGACATTCCCCAACCATAAAAAAACGGCCGCCCCGCAGGTGTATGCGGAGCGGCCGTCTCAGGGGTCGTTGTCGGTACCGGCAGACCCGGCCCGGTGCCGTCGTCAGCAGGCGCTCTTGGTCGTCGTGACGATGATGCCGGCAACCCGGTAGGGATCGGCGTTGGAAGCAGGACGGCGGTCTTCGAGCCGCCCACACCAGCCGTCGTGAACCGTGCCCACCGGGATACGGATCGAGGCGCCGCGATCAGCGATGGCGAAGCTGAACTTGTCAATCGCCTGAGTCTCGTGCAGGCCCGTCAGGCGCTGATCGTTGTCGGCGCCGTAGGCCTCGATGTGCTCAGAGATTCTTTCGCTGAACGCCTCGCAGATGCTGTTGAACGTCTCCTCGCTGCCACAGGTGCGCATGACTGAGTTGGAGAAGTTGGCGTGCATGCCCGAACCGTTCCAATCGCCATGGACCGGCTTGCAATGCCAGTTGATGGCCAGATCGTGGTCTTCGGCAATGCGCTCAAGCAGATAGCGGGCGACCCAGGTCTCGTCGCCAGCGCGCTTGGCGCTCTTGGCAAACACCTGAAACTCCCACTGGCCAATCATCACTTCAGCATTGATTCCCTCGAGATTGATGCCGGCATCGAGGCACTGGTCGAGATGTTCTTCGACGATCGGGCGGCCCACGGCCTTGCCAGCGCCAACCGAGCAATAGTACGGGCCCTGCGGGGCCGGGAAGCCAGTCGGCGGGAAGCCGATCGGCAGGTTGGTCTCCGGATCCCAGATGGTGTATTCCTGCTCGAACGCGAACCAGAAGTCGTCATCGTCGTCATCAATCAACGCGCGGCCGTTCGAGGCGTGCGGCGTGCCGTCGTGGTTGAGCACTTCGGCCATCACCAGGAAAGCATTCTTGCGGCCGGGATCGGGGAAGATTGCCACCGGCTTGAGCAGGCAATCAGAGTCGTTCCCCTCAGCTTGTTCGGTCGATGAACCATCGAACGCCCATTGCGGGCAGTCTTCCACGGTGCCACCGAAATCGTTGGCGATCAAGGTTTTGCTGCGGAGGCTCTGGGTCGGCGTGTAGCCGTCCAGCCAAATGTACTCGAGTTTCGTCTTGCTCATCGACATATCTCGCGGTTTCGTGCCGTGGCACCGTTGATTAGTTGTCCTGCAAACCCGGTATGCGACAGCCATTGAGGCGATCGATTCCCAACGCACCCGCAGTCTACAACAACATGTGAAGTGGAAAAAAGGTGATTGCAGTATCTATGCCAAGGCCCCTGTCAGGGCGGTAACTGTCGTAATCACAGTAAGTTCATACAAAAATGCGCCACCTTCCCCAGGCCATGTCAAACAATATTGTATCCGAATCCGGATTGATCATACATTTTTGTAGCAAATTTCGGAGTGGCTTCGCGGTGAAGCTCCCCTCCCGCTTAAAGGTCCTCGGCGTGCTTGCCGCCGTGTTTCTGTAACAGCGCCTGCATCTCGCCCTTGCGTTTGCGCTTGGCGACGTCGAGCGGGGTCTCCCGGATATGATTTTTCTTGTTCACGTCGGCGCCCATTTCGATCAGGTACTCCAGAATCTCTCCCTGGTCCTTCGCGGCCGCCCAGTGCAGGGGCGTCATGCCGGTGTTGCCCGAGGCATTCACCAGGCGCGGTTTCTCCTCGATCAGCGCCTTGACCTGTTCGAGCTCACCGCTTTCCACCGCGGCAATAATCTCACCGGCACCGGGGCCGCAGCCGCCGGCCAGCAATGCTCCCAGCACCAATGCCGTGAGCCGCAAATATCGCATTTGATTCATCCTGTCTCTCCGTCTGTTGTCGATTCCGCCGCCTCAAGTGACAGCCTCTTTCAGCGCCGCCACTTCACTATCCGTCAGTTGCCGCGAGTATCCAGGGTTGAAATTCCCCAGCTCGATCGGGCCGTATGCTATGCGCCTCAGCCGTGCGACCTCATAGCGCAGCCGTGCCATCATCCGGCGAATCTCGCGATTGCGGCCAGTCACCAGCACCAGCCGCAGCCGCCAGATGCCCTCGGGCGCTTCGACGCGTTCGACGCTCAACGCCCGCAACGTCTCATGGCGATCGACGATACCGGCCTGCAACTTTTCGATCGCCGCGTCGCTCACCGGCACCGTTACGTCAACCAGGTAGGTGCGCGGCACTTCAAATGACGGATGCGTCAGCGCGTGGGCCAGGTCACCGTCGCTGGTAAACAGCAGCAGCCCTTCGCTGTCGCGGTCGAGACGGCCGACCGAATATATCCGTACATCGTCCGGCGGCGCAATCAGGTCGATCGCCAGCCGTTCAGCGTTGGAATCACTCGACGAACAGGTATAGCCGCCGGGCTTGTGCAGGAGGTAGTAAACCGCCCTCTGCAGACACAGCGACTGGCCACCGTAGCGAACCTCGTCAGTGCCGGGAATCACCCGTGTTGCCGGCGTCGTCACCACCGTGCCGTTTACTGTGATGTCCCCGGCACCGATCAGTTTCTCACAGGCCCGGCGCGACCCCAGCCCGGCCCGCGCCAGAAACCGGGCGAGCACCATGCTGCCGTTTGACGATGACGGGTCATCTGCCATCGGCTCGTCGGGTGTAGTGCGCCAGAAAGTCGTCCTGCTTTTCCAGGACCTCTTCGAAATCGTGCTTCAGATTGACCAGTTTCTCACCCAGCGCCCCGACTGCCTGGCGCTGCCGCCGCATCTCCTCGTGCAGGTCCTCGCGGATCTTCTCCCAATCCTTCAGAATCCGGCGGGCATGTGCCCGGTCGAGCAGTTCGATGACATTGTGCCGGCACTCGGCGCCGCCGAGTCCGCAGATCGTGCAGGCACTGTCACCGCCGTGCACCACCGAGTACTTACCGTAAGTGTCGAGTTCGATATCGAGCTGCAGCGACATCTCGCCGTAACTCTCGTAGCGGTGAGCCAGCATCAGCAACTCCTGCTCCGTCTCACGCATCGTCGCCTCGCCGGCGAGGCGCTCCGTCTTGTGCGCCTTTTCCCAGGTGGGAAAACTGATAAAATTCTTGCGGTGCCCGTCGACCACGGCATCAGCGTCGGCTTGAACGTGCAGCCAGTCGTCGAACTTCGGGTTCGGCCGCGCCAGTACCATCCGCCCGTGGGCCAGGCGCCCGACAACAGCGCGCTGGCGGTACACCTTCGTGTCTTCACCGACGACCATGTACAGGTCGCGCTCATAGTCGATATCGTTCTGCGCGAAACGTTTGAACCTCTGCTCCTGGTGCTGCAGCGTCAAAACACCGGCTTGCAGACCGGTCAGTACTTGCCGCCGCTGCCGCCGCTGCTCGGCGAGACTCGCCTGCAGCGCTTCGAGCTGCCTCGTCAGTTCTCTTCTCTTGCGCTTCATGTCGTTGGTGGTGATCTTGTCGATGTAATGCAGCTGCACGGATGTCGTGCCCTGCTTGCCATCCTTGCCTTCGCCGCGGCCGAGCC
>JASLZG010000085.1 GCA_030754995.1 Lentisphaeria bacterium | reverse complement strand
CGGATCGAGTCGATCCATGCGGGCCTGGAATGCGGCATCATCGGCGCCGCGCTGGGGACGGATGAGCTGCTGTCCCTTGGCCCCTCGATCGACAATGCCCATTCACCCGATGAACGGGTCAACATCGCCGGCGTCGAGCGCGTTTACCGTCTGCTCAAGGCGCTGGTGACGCGGCGGCAGTGAGCCGGCCCCGGGGCCGGTGTCGGGGAACCGGGCATGGGGGCAATTCATGATGCGGCAGGGCGGTGGAACGGTCTTGCAAAATGTCGACGGCGGCGGTATGGTCAATTCAGGATGTGACGCAGTGAGCACGCTGTACAAAGCCACAATCACCGGATTGCGCCATGCCGAAAATCCGTCCGCCAGCCGTTGCCGGCCAGTTTTATCCGGACAGCGTCCTGCGTCTGCAGGACTTTCTCAACGAGTTCCTGGTGTCACCGAGCCGGTGTGACAGCGCGCCAGTCAGTGGGTTGATCGTGCCGCACGCCGGCTTGCGTTATTCCGGTGAGACGGCGGCGATTGCCTTTTCGGTTGTTGATCCGGCACGCTGGCGGCAGATCGTGCTGATCGGACCGTCCCATTATCGTTGGTTCCATGGTATTGCGGTGGCGCCGCACGACTTTTTTCGGACGCCCCTGGGCGACGTGCCGGTCGACACCGCCGTGTGCAAGGCGCTGGTCGCCGCCGAGACGCTGTTCGAAATGAATGAAGACGCGCATGCCCCCGAACACGCGCTCGAAGTAGAGTTGCCGTTCATCCAGCACCTGATGCCGGAGTGCCCGGTCATCCCGCTGGTCTGCGGCGACCTGACGCCGGAGGAAACCCGCCAGGCCGCCGCCGCCCTCGACGCCGTCCTGCCGCCGGAGACGTTGTTCGTGGTCAGTTCAGACTTCACCCATTATGGCGAACGCTTCGGCTACGTGCCGTTCACCGAGGCAGAGGCTCCGGGGCAACTGCCGAAGCTGGATCACGGTGCGATCGACGAGATCATCCGCCAGGACGCCGACGGCTTCATGCGCTACTGCGAACGCACCGGCGCGACGATCTGCGGCCAGCGGCCGGTCGCGGTCATGCTGGCGCTGCATGAACGGCGGCAGGCCGGCGGTGATTTCGAGCTGCTGCACTACACCAACACCGGTGAGATGCTGGGAGACTACAGCAGTACGGTGAGCTACGCCGCGATCGTCCATCGTGCCGCCGAGGCGGCGGATGACCTGGTGATGAGCGAGGAAGCCGTGGACGTTTTGCTCAATGTCGCGCACGACGCGATCGCCTCGGAATTGGCGAACGAGGAGTATCGCCCGCCCAGTACAGCGCCGCCGCACTTGTACGACCACGGCGCCTGCTTCGTGACACTGCGGCTGCGCGGCGACCTGCGCGGCTGCATGGGGTCGCTCGAGGCCAAGGAGCCGCTGCTCGAGAACGTCGGGCGGAATGCGGTCAATGCCGCCTTTCACGACCCGCGCTTCCCGTCGTTGACCGACACGGAATTTCGCGATGTCGACCTGCAGATCTCCTGCCTGACGCCACAGCGCCCGATCGCTTCGATCGACGACTTTGAGCTCGGCCGTCACGGGATCATCCTGGAAAAGGACGGCAAGCGCGCGGTCTTCCTGCCGCAGGTCGCCACCGAGCAGCGCTGGGATCGCGAAACGACGATGCTGCATCTCGAGCGCAAGGCCGGGTTGCGGGAGGGCAGCTGGCGCCAGGGGGCGCAGCTTTATGTTTTCGAAACCGTCTGCTGCGGCGGCCGGGAACCCCGGGCGGAGAGCGACTGATGCCGCCGGTTACCGCGTTGATGGTGGTCGATCACGGCAGCCGCCGGGCCGCCGCCAATGAGATGCTGGTGGCGCTCGCGCAGCGCCTGGCTGAGCATGCCGGCCGGCGGTACGTCACGGTCGAGCCGGCCCACATGGAACTGGCGGAACCGACGATCGGGCAGGCGTTCGATCGTTGTGCGGCGGCGGGTGCCGAGCGGGTCGTCGTGTCGCTGCTTTTCCTCTCACCGGGGCGTCATTCGACCAGCGACATCCCGGGGTTGTTGGCGGCGGCGGCGGCGGCCCATCCGGGGATCGAGACATTTGTCACCGCCCCGCTGGGCATCGACGAGCGCCTGCTCGACCTGCTGCTGGCGCGCGCCGCCGAAGCGACCGGCGATTGACCGGCCGGGTCTGTCGCGGGCATTCCCGTGGCGAATTACTGATTCACACCAGCAGATCCGGGGCGTTGACCGGGGCGCCGTTCCCGGCAATGCTGGCATTGGCCGCGGCACCGATAATGACCGCCTGGATCGCCTCGTCGAGGGTCGCCATGCGATTCGACCTGGGTGCATCCCAGGGCTGGCCGATGAACTCCTGCAGCAGCGCCGGGTCGCAGCCGCCGTGTCCGCCCTCGGCCGGCGGGATGTCGATCTGTTCGCACCCGTCACGCGAAAACCTGGTCAGCCGCTCGCCTTCCAGCTTGTCGAGACCCGGCGTCACACGGCTATCGCCCATGGCGGTGGTCGGGTAGACAATTTCCAGCTCGAGCCGGCCCCTGGTGCCTTCGAAGACGACGAGCATGCCTTCATAGGAGGCGTAGGCGATCAGCGAATACGCCACCTGCACGCCGTTGTCGTAGTTGTAGAAAACCGCGACCTGATCCTCCGTATCAATCTCTTCGGCGTACAGGCAGCCGTCGCGGTAGTAGCCGTCTTCGCCCTCGGCACCGAGATATAGCAGGTCGGCCCGCTCGTCGGTGGTGAGGTCGATGTGGAAATCGCAGGCCCGGGTGTGCTCGCAATTACGGCAGTTCGTCGACCGGAACGGCCCGTTGCGGCCATAGAAATAGGTGCCGCCGCGGGCATTGACGAGCTGTGGCTTGCCGCCGGCCCACCAGTTGAGTATGTCGAAATGATGCGACGCCTTGTGGATCAGCAGGCCGCCGCTGTTTTCTTTCTTGCGGTGCCAGCGGCGAAAGTAATCAGCGCCGTGGATGCGGTCGAGGGTTTCGCGGAACTCGATGGAGATGAGATCACCGATGGCGCCGGTGTCGAGCTGGGACTTGATGAGGCTGCAGGCCGGCGCATACCGCATGTTGTGGGTGACGAAGCAGTCGCCCGTTGACCGGGCCGCCGCCGCCGCGATGGCGCGGCATTGTTGGGCGGTCGTGCACAGCGGCTTTTCGGAATAGACCCGCTTGCCGGCGTTCAGCGCCCGAATAATATAATCGGCGTGGGTGCTGTCACGCGTGCAGACAATGACGCAATCGGGATCAAGCTGCTGCAGCAGCTCGTCGTAGTCGGTGAAGGCCGGCAGGTCGGTGCCCATGGCCGCCTGCGAACCGGCGATGCGTGCCGGGTTTGAATCGAACAGGCCGACCAGTTCGGCACGGTCACTGAAATCACGGATCAGTGCTTCACCGAACATGCTGGTGCCGCGGCCCCCGGTGCCGGCGAGGACGTATCGTTTGCGCTTGCTCATGGTTGTTGCCTTCCCAGTTCAGTTGTCGAATCGATTATGATGCCATGAAACCCGGTAAATGCGAGGCAATCGCGTAATTCTCTGCAACCCCACAGGCAATCTCGGCTCATAATCCAGCCCGATTACCAGTGGGACGGTGACCAAAAATCGGCGCCGTCTTGCCTGCTGAACCAGTCTAAAGGCGCCGCATCCTTTTTCCGCCATGGCGCCGGCTGCATGCCGTGAAGCTTCGAGGGCAAGACTCATTTTGATCCCGCCCCGGGGCGGTGGTTGAGCGGCTGCCTACTGAACGAACATCCGGTTGAGCCTCACTTCCTCGGCGATCATGTGTCCGTCGTAGGCGATCGTCTCGACGACGAACCTGCCCATCTCCTGCGGGTCGATGAAGGTGTCGGGGTCCTGGTGCTTGATCTGCCGGCCCATCTCGGTGCGCACGGAGCCCGGGGAAATACAGAAAGCCCGGACGTTGTCGTTTTTCATTTCGTTGAACAGCGAGCGACTGAGCCCGAGAAGGCCGTGCTTGCTGGCACAGTAAACCGATGAATTCGCAAAGCCGCTGTACGCCGAGGACGAGGCGATATTGACGATACGCCCCCAGCGCCGCTGCTGCATGCCGGGGGCAAACTCCCGGCAGAGGATGAAGGGGGCCCGCAGATTGACCGACAGGCAGACATCGAATTCCGCAGTTGTCGTTTCGACTAACGGCTTGACCGGCAGCACCCCGGCGCAGTTGACCAGGATATCGATCTCCCCAAGCTCGTCCCGCACCCGGGCGGCCAGGGCGAGAAGCGCCTTTTCGTCCTGCAGATCGACGGACGCGGTCATTGCCGGATTGTCGAGCCCGGAGGCGAGCAGTTCGAGGGCGTTGGTTTTGCGGCCAGTCAGGCAGACACTGACGCCGCAGCGGTCGAGGGCCCGGGCGATCTCGCCGCCGATACCGCCGGAGGCGCCGGTGACCAGGGCGCGTTTGCCGTGCAAAGAGGATGGGGTTGGTTGCTGGCTCATTTCACTCCCTTGGTTGGATTCAACCCGAATATCAGGCGTCGGTGCCGCAACGTCAATATATGCCCTCAATCTTACTCCCAAAGCAGCCCCGGATCCCCGCGGCCGTCCGATCGGGCCACCAGCCTCTGCGCCGGTGATTTGCGGCGCGGTTGAGTGACCCGTATCCCTTCTTCGCGCGCCGGCGCGGACGGCACCCGGTGCATTGGTGCGAAACGATGCACAGGTGGCCGGTGACCCGCTGGAGAAACTGCGTGGGCACCTGCCGGCGCAGTTTCTCCAGATGACCGCAAAACGGAATTGGGACCAACCATCCGGCGAGTGGCACCATCGTGCCGGAACCATGCCGGTTACATTGGTCAATCGTTGTTGGGCAGATAGCTTATCGGTCATGACACAGCCCCAGCCCGAAATTCCCGCCAAACTTGTCGTTGTCGTCCCGGCCTACAACGAGGCAAGCGGCATTGCCGAAACCGTTTGCGGACTCCGCAAAGCCGGCGAGCAGCTGGCGCCGGGCGGGATCGAGCTGCTGGTCTACGTGGTGGACGACGGGTCGACAGATGACACGGCGCCGCTGGCGACGAAGGCCGGCGCCGACCGTGTCCTGCGCCACGCCCGTAATCTCGGCTTGGGCGCCGCGGTGCGCACGGGGATGACGGCGGCGCGCGACGACGAGGCGGAGATCGCCGTCAAGTTCGACGCCGACCGGCAACATGACCCGAACGATATCGCCGCCCTGATCCGCCCGATTCTCGATGACACCGCAGACGTCGTTTACGGTGACCGGACGGACGGCATCGAGTACCGGATGCCAATGCTGCGGCGTTGCGGCAATCACATTTTCATGCGGCTCATGCGCTGGCTCACCGGCTGGCCGCTGCGCGACAGCCAGCCGGGGATCCTGGCGGTCAATCGCAGTTATCTGAAGATCCTTTACCTGCCGGGTGACTACAACTATACGCAGCAGATCCTGCTCGATGCCTATCACAAGCACATGCGCTTTGCACATGCCCCGGTGACCTTCCGCGAGCGTACCGGTGGGCAATCGTTCATTTCCGTGAAGTACCCGTTCAAGGTGCTGCCGCAGATCTTGATGGTGCTGGTCAGCATCAAGCCGATGAAGGTGTTCGCGCCGGTCGGCCTGGCCTTTCTTGCAGCCGGCGGCGTCACCTTTGCCGTCGAATTGACCATGTTTTTCATGGGGCACACGTCAAAGCCCGTCCTGCACGTAAACGCGACGCTCGGTTGCATCTTGTTCGGATTGCAGACGCTGTTCTTCGGGATCCTGGCGGAATTGATTGTCCGGCTGCGGCACTGATCGCCATGGATGCGGAGTGCACCAGGTCCATACTGTCGTCCAGCATCGTGCGGTTTGCGATGGCCGGTGCGATTTCCTACTTGTGCGCGGTGGCACAGATGTATCTGTACACCGATGTGCTGGCCCTGGCATATGTCGCCGGCTACGCAATCACCCAAGTGGCAATCCTGGGGCTTATGTTCCTGCTGGCGCGTTATTGGATCTTTGACGTGGCACACCAGCACCCGCTGCGGCAGGGCGCGAAGTATATCGCCGCCGTCGTCTTCTTTCGCTTTGTCGACTGGTGCTGTTTCGTCGCCCTGACCCATGCCGTGGCGTTGCCTTATTACGCGACGATTTTTCTGTCGATGGCGATCGTCTTTCCGTTCAAATACCTGACCTATCGCCTCGGAGTTTTTCATGCCGCGCAGGATTGAAGAGGCGGACAAGGCATTGTTCGACAGTATTGCCGATTCGTACGTGGCGAAAGACCTCACGCCGTATTGCCGTATAGCCCGGTCCCTGCGCCTGACGCGGTCGTTGCGGCACCTCGCGCGGCCGATCGGCCGGTTGCTCGAGGTCGGTTGCGGCGCTGGCTTTTCTGCCGAATATCTGGCGGGTGACTACGGCCGCTATGTAGGGGTCGACTATTCGGAGAAACTGATTGCGTACGCTCGAGCGCGCCACGCGTCGTCAGCCGCCGAGTTCGTTTGCCGCAATATCAAGGACCTGGATGATACCGATACTTTCGACGTCGTTCTGCTGATTGGCGTTTTGCACCATATCCAGGATGTCCCGGCGGCGCTTGAGCAGATGAAACAGCGTCTGCGTCCAGGCGGTGTAATCGTCGCGAACGAACCGCAGCGTGGCAACCCGTTGATCAGTGTGCTGCGCCGCATTCGCAAGCGTACGGACGCGAACTACTCCGATGACCAGGTGGCGTTCTCGGCAGCAGAGATCGAGCGAATCTTCGCCGATTGCGGCTTCGACACACGGATATTTCCGCAAGGCTTGTTGACCACGCCGTTGGCGGAGACCCGCTTCCTGCCGAGTATCGTCGGTTTCCCACTCAGCCTGATCTGTCGGTGGCTTGATCCCGCGCTGGAGACGGTTTTATCCGTGACCGGCTTGCGACGGTTAGCCTGGAACGTTGTCATTCTCGCTCGAGTCCGCGACGACGGCTGACTTGGCGAAAAGACGGCTGACCTGGCTGACAAGCCGGTTTATAATTCCCCGGCTTTTTAAGTATGACCGGGAAAGCGCGTTTTGGGTTTGTTCGATCTTGAGCTACTGCTCGCTGCCGCCTGCTTCGCCCGCACCTTCGACAAATTCTATTTCCAGTTCGTTTGCCGCATCGGCTACCGCGCTGCCCAAAGCCATAGCGCCGAATACCCCGGCCAAAACATAGAGCACAATGCACAAGAGGAAGGCAAAAAACGATTTCTTGCCGTCTTGCCAGTGCACGATCCAGAAGACAATCGAGCCGACGCCGGTGATTAAACAAATAACGCCCCAGAGAACGTTGTTCTCTTTACAACGAAACGCTGCGACCACAACCATGATCCAGCTAACGATACCGACGATCAGACCAAGAATTCCAAAAATTGTCGCTAACATCCCCATAGCTTCCTCCCCTCATGTAGTTTCGATTTGTACGATATCCGGCTCGCATCAGTCGCCGGATAGGCTTCCGCGCTTACAGGGTATCGCAGTGATGAATGCAGTTGTTACCCTGCACAATTACGATTTTTACTGACAATTAACGCTGAACGTAGTAAACCTATGAGGCCGAGCGAAAATGTCAAGTCAGACCGATTGGGAACTGTGGTGTACAGTGCCTCGGATTATCAATTTGACAGACGGGTGCCGTTGTGATTTCTCACGGGATGAGTCTATGCTTCGCTTTCCCTGGTTCCGAGCCTGTTTAGCCGTCCCGCCGCTCTAGGTCAATGCCCGTGGATACGCCGTCAGCTTTTCGACACCGTCCGCGGTGACCAGATAGTTCTCTTCCAGGCGGATGCCGCCCTCGAGCTCCTCCCGGTACAGGCCCGGCTCCATGGTGATGACGTCGCCGACTTCGAGTATCGCACTGTACCTGGGATTGAGCTCGGGCGGCTCGTGCGGCCGCAACCCGATACCGTGACCGAGATGATGGGTCATGCCCGGACCGCCATCCTCCTGGAAATAGGCGTCTGCCGCGTCGTACAGCGCGACCGCCGAAAGGCCGGGCGCGATCATCGCCTCGAGCCTCGAAAAAACGCCGTCAATCCGTGCCCAGGCCTCGAGCTGCGCCCCGGTCGGGGCGCCGTCGACCGCGAAGGTGCGGCAGTTGTCCGCGTGGTAGCCGTGCAGGCAGGGGCCGGCGTCGAGGATGTACAATTCGCCGGCGTTCATCGTCCGGCGTCGCGCCTTGCCGCCCATCGCGTTGGCCTGGAAATCGTTGCCGCAATACTCCAGGAACTCCCCGCCCGCGATGGTCGTCGCGGCGAGAATTTCGCTGAAGGCGGCGACCTCGTCGACGCCCGGGCCGATGACGCGTTTGGCGGTGTCGTACATGACCTCCGTGAGCCGGATGCAGTCGCGAATGGCGGCGATTTCGTCCGGATGCTTCGATTTGCGCAGCCGCAGGATCTCGGCGCCAAGGTCGACCGGCAGGTCGCCGCCGGGGCGTGTCAGCACCGTGGCCCCGGCGAGGTCGGCACCGTATTTCCCGGGCCCGATCGCCGGTGCCAGTGCGGCAGCCGCCTCCTCGAGCTGCTGACAATGCATCGTGCAGTAGCGGTCGGCGGCGTATGGTGCCAACTCGTCGACCGCCGGGGCGTCATCGGTGTCCGCGGCCAGCGTCACGGTGCCGTCGGCAGTGATCAGGGCGGCGGCGGCGTGCATCGGGTTGTGCAGGTGGCCAGTGAAATAGTAGACGTGCTCGCGCTGCGCCAGCACGGCGCCGTCGAGCTTCCGGTCGGCGAGGCTTTCCAGGAGTTTCTGCTGCCGGGCGCGGCAGCCGTCGGTTGTCAGCTTCATGTCATTTCCCGTGGTTGTCTGGTTTTCGTCCCGCGGCGCAGCGGCCCCGGCAAACTGCCGTCCGGCAGTGGGTGGCGCTGGAAGATCAACGAGCACGGCAGCGATGGCCGGCGACGTCGCCGAGCGTCAACCCAGCGTTTCAGGGGTCAGTTCGCCTTCGCCGAAGAGGACATTGAACTGATCCGTCAGCCCGCTTTCGCAGTATTTTGTGGCCGCCTCCATGTAGCAGACGCTGTAGGCCCGGCGCGACTGCGAGGAGTTGTTGACGCCGGAGTTGTGCAGCACCCAGTTGTGCAGCAGCACGGTCTCGCCGGCCGCCAATTCCAGGTGGACCGCCGTCGATTCGTCCAGGGCCGCGACCTGCTCCTTGCTGAGGAAGCCGGCCGACGCCTCGCGGTTCACCAGCTGCCGATGCGATCCGGGAATGACCCGTACGCAGCCATTGGCGATGGTGGCCGGATCGAGGGCGGTCCAGATCGTCACCAGCGGGTCGCGATCCAGTGCGGTCCAGCGGTCCTGGTGCCACGGCAGAACCGTGCCGCGCCGGGCCGGCTTGTTCATGAACATCGCCCGCATGCACTTGATCGCGGTCTGGGCGCCGTAGACGCGGCCGCAGATGTGCCGGGCCAGCGGATGCTTGCTGAATTCGAGGAACAGCGGGTCGAGCTCGAGGTCCTGGATCTTGCGGTAGTCCCGGCTCGGACCCTTGAATCCCTTGGTCTGCGGCAGGTTTTTCGAGTAATCATCACCGCCGGCGTCCAGCTGCATGAGCACCCGGCCGTAGTCGATCTTGGCCCGGCCCAGCATGATGTCGTCGATGCGCTGCTGCAGCGCCGCCAGCTCCGGGCCGGACAACAGGCGGCCAAGCTTCAAATAACCGTCGCGCTCGTATTGCTGCCATTGATCGTCGGTCAGGACATTCATGATTCCCGGTGCGGTTGAAATGTGAACGGTGCAGGCCCCGGTTCCGCCGGATACAATAATGGCAAATCATTTGCAGGCAAACTGCGCATTCGACACGCGGTCAACTGGATCGCGAAAAGGGCAAAAACCGGCGACATCGAGACGATGCACCATGACCGGATCACGACAACGCAATCACCACGAAAGATGACCTTGCCAATGGCTCATTTAATACCAATAATTGTCTCCTGTTGATATTAATTATATAATTGCTAAACAGGTAGTTTTTACTGGTCAGTTTCTTGTGATATACGCTTCTTTATTTCGGCGTATTCTTCCGGCCGGTTTGCGTTGTCCAGGGCGTGCTTGAACGGTTGCTCGAGCAGGCGGATCTCGGTGTTGATCAGCACCTTCCTCGGGCACTTGTAGCCGAGTCCCATGAAATGCAGCAAGGCAAAAATGCTCTTCGGTTCCCAGATCGCGCACAGCGGTTCGGGGAAGCTGTCGCTGGTGCTGCGGTATGCCGTCGCCGGCTGCATCGGCTGGCGGTTCGCCAGCAGGTGCGTGAGCAGGCTGTCGTCGACAAACGGCAGGTCGCAGGCGAGCACCAGCCAGGCCGCCTCCGGATGCTCGTGCATCGCCGAGAGAATGCCCCCCATCGGGCCGAACCCGAGGTGCCGGTCACAGATCTGCGGCAGGTCGTGGACGGCGGCGTCGGCGGACTGCTCGCCACGGACCGATACAAAGGTTTTCGCACAGTGCGAACCCAGCAATTCGCCGGCGTGCCGGACCTGTGGCTTGCCATGATAGTCCAGTGCCGCCTTGTCCTGCTGCATCCGGGTGCTGCGGCCGCCGGCCAGCACCAGGCCGTACAGCGGCCGGCTTTCCGTGACCGCCGCGAAATGACCGTCGACCAGGCGGCGGACAGCCGCGATGTCGTCACGCTGCCCCGGCTCGATCCAGGCCAGGACATTCTGCAGCTCCAGGTCATCGCGGCGAATGCGGTTCTCGGCGTCGACGACGACCATCTTCGGCAGCTCCGAATGCTTCAGCCCCTCGACCACCACGCAGTCGGCATCGATCAGCTGGCGCTGCTGATGGAACTTGTCGGTGCCGCGCTGCGTCAGGCTTGCGGTCTTCTCCGGGGTCGCCACGAAGACGTCGGTGGCGCCCGCCGCGGCGGCCTCGAAACTGTCCTTGCCGGGCCGGTCCATTTCGAAGTCGTGCGCCTGCTTGACATAGCCGACGCGGTGCTGCCCCGACAGGCTCTCGATCAGGCGGCGGGCGAGGACCGTCTTGCCGCTGTTCGAATAGCCGCACACGGCGATCTCGTACGGGTTGAAGGCGTAGGGCTGGCCGCCCTGGCGCCGGCCGTGGTGGCTATCGGTTTTGGCGTTTGAAGTCACCTTTGCCACCGCTTTTCTCGATCAGTTGGGTCGACTCGATGACGATGTCGTGCGACAGCCCCTTGCACATGTCGTAGATCGCCAGGGCGGCAACGCTGGCACCGGTGAGTGCTTCCATCTCAACCCCGGTCTTGTGGTGCACGCGCACCGTGCAGTCGATGACGATCCGCTGCTGCGCGTCGGCGGCGATCGTGATCTTGCAGTTGTCGATCGGCAGCGGGTGGCAGAAGGGGATGAGCTCACTGGTCTTCTTCACCGCCATCGTGCCGGCGATGATCGCGGTCTGAAACACCGGGCCCTTGGCCGACTGGATGTCGCCGTCCACCAGTTTTTCCAGGACTTCCGGCGGCAGCCGGACGATCGTGCGCGCCTGCGCCCGCCGCTCCGTCGCCGCCTTGTCGCCGACATCGACCATGGTTGGCTGGTTACGGTCATCCAGATGGGTGAATTCGGCCATTTTCCTAACCGTCAGTTAACACTGTTTAAGGCGAAATAAAGTTGGTATGGCCGGGGCACTTCCACGCCGCACCAAAAAACAATTACAGGTAATTTCTTTCCTGCCACTGAAAAGTCCTCCCTAGCCGCCGATGGCGAACATTTCGACCTTCGGGTCGGCATCGGTGTCGATGCGGTGCTTGGCGCGCAGTTCGGAATAGCGGTCGCCGCGCCCCTGCCAGATGCCGGCGATCGCCGTGTGCAGCTCGTCGTCGCTGGCGCCGTCCTGCAGGAGCTGCCGCAGGTCGTGGCCGTTCGAGGCGAACAGGCAGGTGTACAATTTGCCGTCGGCCGACAGCCGGGCGCGGTGACAGTCGCCGCAGAACGGCTTGGAAACCGAGGAAACGAAGCCGAGCTCGGCACTGCCGTCGGCCAGCCGGAAACGCCGTGCCACTTCGCCCTTGTAGTTGGGCGGCACCGCCTCGATCGGGTGCACCTCGGCGATGCGGTCGACGATCTCGTGGTAGGGGACGACCTCGTCCTGCTCCCACTCGTTCAGGTTGCCGACGTCCATGTACTCGATGAAACGCAGGATATGCCCCGTGTGGCGGAAAAACTCGACCATCTCCAGCAGCCCCTCGTCATTGACCCCGCGCTGCACGACGACATTCACCTTGATCGGCTTGAAACCGGCCTCGTGGGCGGCGCGCAGGCCGTCGAGGATGCGTTCGACCCCGCCATTGCTGCGGCCGGTGATGCGGTGGAAGACGGCGTCGTCGAGTGAGTCCAGGCTCAGGTTCACGCGGTCGAGCCCGGCCTGGCGCAGCGCCGCGGCGTGTTCGGCCAGCCAGTAGCCGTTGGTCGTCAGGTTGAGGTCCTCCAGGCCCGCGATCCCGCGCAGCTGGCAAATCAGCTCGGGAAGGTCCCGGCGCAGCAGCGGTTCGCCGCCGGTCAGGCGGATCTTGACGGCGCCGAGCGCCACGAATTGCCGGGCGATGCGGGTGATCTGCTCGAACGACAGGCGCTCGCCCTTGTGCATGAACTCGTAGTAGTCCGGGTACTTCTCGATCGGCATGCAGTAGGAGCACCGGAAGTTGCAGGCGTCGATGACCGAGATCCGCAGATCCCGCACCGGCCGTTGCAGCGTGTCGAGCATTGCATTGTCCTTGTCTTGGATGTTGTTCATTGCCATCTGTAAAGCCTGACGATAGTGCCTGCCGGAAAAAAATCCTCGGCCGCCGGCAATTCGACAAAACCGTCGCTCGGCACCAGGCCGGCGAAATCGCCGGAACCGTTGAGCGGCACCGGGATCGCCAGGAGCTGGCCCTCGGCGTTGAAGCTGAGCCGCACCGGCAGCAGGTACGTCAACGGCTTGGTGAATTTGAACTCTTCCGCCAGCACGGCGCAGCCCGGCGGTTCAGCCTCCAGCCCGGCCGAATGTTCCAGTTGCGGCATAACATAGCGCTGAAACGACACCAGTGCCGACACCGGATTGCCCGGCAGCCCGTAAACCGCCTGGCCGGCGCCGCCGATGCCGAACCACAGCGGCTTGCCGGGGCGCTGGCGGACCTTGTGGAAGACACCCTCGACCCCGAGCTCCTCGAGCACGCCCGGCACCAGGTCGAACTTGCCCATCGACACGCCGCCGCTCAGGACGACCACCTCGTTCACCGCCAGGATGCGCCTGAGCCCGTCGAGCAGCAGCTCGCGGACATCGGGGAAATGATGCAGCGCCACGTCGGTGTAGCCGGCATTGCACAGCGCCGCGCGGATGGCGTGCGTGTTGGTCTGGCGAATCTGGTGCGGCAGCACCTCGTCCTCGATGTTTCGCAGCTCGTCGCCGGTCCCGACCAGCGCGATGCGCGGCTGTTTGTCGACCGTGACCAGGACGTCGCCGGTCGAGGCCGGCATGGCAACGCGCGGCGACAGCAGGCGCACCCCCGCCTTCACCAGGCAGTCGCCGCGCCGCGAATCGCTGCCCTGCGGGTGGATGTTGTGCCTCGGCTTCACATGCACGCCCGATTCGACCGTGGCGACGCCGTCGACGATGGTGAGAGCCTCGACCGGAACCACGCAGTCGCAGCTTTCCGGCAGTACCGCACCAGTCATAATCTCCACGCATTGCGTGGGTTCCGTCAATTCGAGCGGTGCCTCCCCGGCCTTGACCATGCCGGCGATCGGGAAGTCGCGCTGGCCCGCCGCCCAGGCCGCGTGCACCAGGGCGATGCCGTCCATGGTGACGCGGTTGTACGGGGGCAGGTCACGGTCGGCGGTGAGGTCGCGGCGCAGCACCCGCCCGTGGATATCGCTGAACGGCACCTCAACTGTGGGATAAACGCCCACATGCCGGCGGATCAGCCGATCAGCCTCCTCGACTGTGATCATCGTTTGCATGGGGCACTATACCCTCAATGCCGGCCTTTGCCGGTTGTCGCGGCCAAACGGATCAAATTCCGATTCCGGCCCGGTTCAGCGCGCCGCACCGCACCGGGCGCCGGGCGGCTTTTTCGACCGTCAACCCGGCCGCCTGGGGAGGTCCAGGCAGCCGCGAGCCGAAACGGCCGATTTTCTGCGTCCTATTTCGTTGACTTCGCGGTCATTTGCGTTAATTTGTCGGTGGATTCGGTCCAGTCTGTCTGTCGCCCGCGCGCGGGGCCTGCCCGGGACAGGGCCGGCCGAATCTCTTTTGGGGAGTCATAACTTGCTTTTTATCAGCATGTTACAAAATATATTCCGGTTCCTTTCCGGACTTTGGCAGCGGCCCGTTCGGTGGTCTGCCGCCAGCGGCCTTTTCCCTGCCCGGCCCGCCATAAGATTCCGCCTGCTCGCGACGTACAATAATAGTAGGGGGAGACGGAATCCGGACACCCCCACGAGACTCACGGCATCGGCGCCGTGGCTCTCGTGGTTGTGTGTGTTTTCGTCAAACACATCAAAAGCCCGAACTTGTCAGGCTTTTTTACGGCCCTGAAACCAAACACTTCAAACCTGTCAATTTTTTTGATAACCCACAAGGAGAGTACATGGATCGACTCCAAATGAACCAGAAAATGCCGTGGTCCGCACGGTTCCTGAGCATATTCCTGAGCGGCCTCATGCTGGCTACCCCATTCAGCGTTGTCGCCCAGTTACCCACCAACCCGGGCGTCGTCCACGGCGACGTCAACTTCAACCAGCAGGGTCTCGACCTGTTCATCAACCAGTCGACGGGCTCGGCGATTGTCAACTGGGACAGCTTCAGTATCGGCTCCGGAAACGGTGTCCATATTACCCAGCCGGGTTCGAAGTCTGCCATGTTGTCGCGTGTTCTCGGCGAAGACCCCTCGGTTATCCAGGGGTTGCTGGAAGCGACCGGTATCGTTTACCTGGTGAACCAGAACGGTATTTATTTCGGACCGGATTCCCGCATCGACGCCGGCGCCATTGTCGCCAGCACCATGGACATGGACAACGACGCATTCATGGCCGGCCGGGCATTGTTCCGCGGCACCGCCGAAGCTGACATCATCAACGAGGGCGATATCACTGCCGAGCAGTTCGTCGCCTTCCTGGCCCGCAACGTCCGCAACTCCGGGCATATCCGGGCGAATGCCGTGACCATGGCCGCGGTCGAGAACGTCACCTTCGACACGATCTACGGCGGCTGGCTCTCGGTCGATGTCACCGGTATGGTCGGCGACGTCGAGAACGCCGGCTACATCGAGATCACCCCGGACATCGAGGGCGTCATCCAGGGCGCACTCTTCGCCGGCCGCGACGTCGAGAACGAGGGGACGATCACTGCCGACGGCAATTCCAGCGGCGGCTACATCGGCTTCGTCGCCGACCAGGACGTGACCATCGGCGAAGGCGGCACGATCAGCGCCGGCCGCGCCACGGTCAGCCTGACCGGCGGCAGCGTCATGATGGAACCGGATGCCTACATCTCCGGCGGCAGCGTGCTGGCCGAGGCCACGGCCGGCGACGCGATCGTCTACGGCGATATCGACGTGTCCAGCGATGACGGCCAGGGCGGCTCGGTGCAGGTGCTCGGCCAGCGGGTCGGCCTGCTCGGCAACGCCAGCATCGACGCCTCCGGCGCCACCGGCGGCGGCACGGTGAATGTCGGCGGCAACTTCCAGGGCAAAGGCGACCTGCAGAATGCCGTGCGTACGTTTGTCGGGTCGGACGTGGTCATCAACGTCGATGCAGTCGACAGCGGTGACGGCGGTACAGCCATTGTCTGGGCCGACGGGTCCACAGGATTTACCGGGACCATCACGGGCCGGGGTGCCGGGTTCGCAGAAGTCTCGGGCAAAGAAACGCTTGCCTTCAACGGCCACGTCGACCTGCGGGGGCACAATGGCGAGCTGGGGACATTACTGCTCGACCCGGAGGACATCCTGGTCACTGCAGGGGGCAACCCGGACTTGGACGGCGACCTTGAGGACGATGCGAATAC
>JASLZG010000084.1 GCA_030754995.1 Lentisphaeria bacterium | reverse complement strand
AACACCCCGCTGCACCGCAAAATCCCCTGCTGCCGATAGTTGAAGGCGTTCGATGGCATAGTATATTCGCTCCTCTGGCCGTGTACATACAGGTGGAACATCCACCGCATGGAACGGTCACATACGACATTCTGCTATTCCACAACCATAACCGCGAGGCTGCCACATGATCTACTTCAGGTTTTGCCTGCTCGCGTGCCTTGGCGCCGCCCTTGCCATGGCGCAGGACGAGGAAGAGATATATTTCAGGGAGCAGCAGAGTCCACGCCCCGAACCCGAAGCCGACTATGTCTGCAAGCGCGCCGAACAGATTATTGACGCTGCAGTGGCCCCGGCCGTTCCGGTCATTGACGGCGGTATCGAAGACCCGATCTGGAAAGTTGCCGACTGGCATGCGCTCGAAGTCCCCGGCCAGGATTTCAAGACCGACCGCGTTGCCCTCAGTTACGACGAGGAATATCTCTATTTCGCAGGGGAGTTCGTCGATGCCGATGTCCAGGCGCCGACCACCGAGCATGATACCGACCTGTCGAAAGACGATCGTGTCGCTTTCCATCTGCGTCCGTTCGGCAGTGACACAGCGTACGTGATCATCGCATCCGCCAACGGCACCACCATGGAGTACTCCAGCGTCGACAAGGAGTGGCGTTCCGGGACTTTCGAGGTTGTCAGCGCCGGCAGCGACGACGGCTGGACTGTCGAGGGGCGCGTCAGCATTCGTGAACTGATGCCGCCGCGGCGCAAACCGATGGTGCGCGACATTTGGCGTTATATCTTCTACCGCCTCGACGTCGATACCGGGCAGACGGTGCTCTCGGGCAGTGCCCCCAAGGGCAAGTGGAAGAGCATGAAGTTCGACAGTGAGCCGGTGCGCGCCCGCTTCCTCAAGCACCAGACCATGGCGAGGTTGATGCTGAGGACCAGTTTCGTCGGCCACGAAAAGGCGCTGTCGCGAAGGATCGACAAAATGAATGTCAGCGGCAGCCCGACCAAGTTCGAGTTCGTGCCGGAGGAAATCGGCTGGAAATCCGTCCAGGGTGACGGATACGCCCTGCTGGGCGACAATCCCAACGTCTTCCTGCCGTCGATGTTGGCGGTGCATCCCGTCAGCGCCAGTGAACCGACGACCATCACCTGGTTGAACCCTGCTCCGACGCGGGTTTTGATTTTTACCTGTCTCGACACGTTGGCGATCACGGCGATCAGCAGCGGCACCGCCGATGGCACGCGCGTCAGCGTCACTGGCAAGGGGCCGGACTTCGAGCAGTTAGACGAGATGCTG
This sequence comes from Lentisphaeria bacterium, assembly GCA_030754995.1. Lineage (GTDB taxonomy): Bacteria > Verrucomicrobiota > Lentisphaeria > JABSQK01 > CAJWLW01 > CAJWLW01. The sequence continues at coordinate 14,702 of JASLZG010000084.1, read as the reverse complement.
ATAGTCGATGACTTGTGGCAATTGTCCCTGATGCGGGCACCGGCAAACACCCGGGTCACGGTTACAGTCGACGCCGGCCCGAATGGCAATACGATCGCCGACGAGACCTTCGTAGCGGTCTATGTCGTGCCGTGGAACCCGAAGTCGACCCACCAGAAAGTCACGACCCCGGCGCAGATACCCAACTTGCTGCACCGTCACTCGACCGAAGACAGCGACAAGGACAAGTAGCCAACGCCGCTGCGAACACCGCTGATCACTCTCGACCATCATCCATCGGACCTCGCATGCGCCTACTTATCTTGCTATTGGCCTCCGCTCTCACGGTGTCTGCAGCGGATAATTTCGCGTCGATCAACCAGTCGCTCATCCGGTTGACCGTGACTGGACAGAAACCGGACTACCGGATTCCCTGGAATCCCGGCCGCCGCCGCAGCGGCAGTGGCAGCGGTTTCGTCATCGACGGCCGGCGCATTATGACCAACGCCCACGTCGTCAGCAACGGGCGCTTCATCGAGCTTGAAAAGGACGGTGATCCAGAGCGCTACCAGGCGCAGGTCAAGTTTATTGCGCACGACTGTGATCTGGCTATTCTCGAAGTCAATGATCCGGCTTTTTTCGAGGGCACCACCGCCTTGGATTTCGGGGATATTCCGGCGCTGCACTCTACGGTGCACGCCTTCGGCTACCCAATCGGCGGCGAGCGCATGTCGGTGACGCGCGGCGTCGTGTCGCGTATCGAGTTCCGCACTTACTCACATTCTGGACTCGACACCCATTTGTGCATCCAGGTCGATGCGGCGATCAATCCCGGCAACAGCGGCGGCCCGGTGGTTCAGGACGGCAAAGTCGTGGGCGTCGCCTTTCAGGGGTACAGCGGCGCCGTCGCGCAAAACACCGGGTACATGATTCCGACGCCGGTGATCCGACGGTTCCTGACCGATATCGAGGATGATTCCTACGAAGGCTATGCCGAGCTCGCAGTGGAGCACAGCAACCTGCTCAATCCGGTGCATCGTGAATATCTCGGCATGTCACCCGGCATGACCGGTGTCCGCGTCACCGACGTGATGTCCGTCAGTTCCGCTGCCGGGGTGCTGGAGAAGGACGACGTGCTGATGGCGATCGACGGATATCCCATCGGCAACGACGGGCACATCACGCTGGATGACGAATACGTTCAGTTCGAAGAGATCATCGAGCGCAAGTTCCACGGCGACACCGTCGTGTTCGACATTCTGCGCCAGCGCGCGCCAACGACTGTCACCGTATCCTTGCAGGGTGCCTGGCCATACCTGATCTACCGCAACGAGTACGACCAGCAGCCACGCTACGTGCTGTTTGCCGGCCTGCTGTTCCAGCCTTTGTCCCGTGATTTCATGAGCGCCTACAAGGTGAACAATCCACAGATCAAGTACCTGTACGACTTTTATGTCACCGACGACATCTTCGAGGAGCGCCCGGAAGTGGTCATCCTCAGCTCGATCCTGACCGACCAGATCAACACCTACCTCGGCGCTTTCACGATGTCCGTGATCGATGAGATCAACGATCGCAAGATCAAGCGCATCGCCGATGTCGCGGCAGCGTTTGCGGTGTCGGCGGATCGATATGTCATCCGCACCATCGATGATGGCCTGCCGATTGTCATCGATGCGGTCAATGTCGAGGCAGCACGCGAGCGTATCGTCCGCAACTACCGGGTGACCAGCGAGCAGTACCTGGGGCCGGAGGATTTGACCAATGAACAGCCGTAAGACCTGCCTGTTCCTGGCGGTCGCCACCACATTGCTGGCGACCGCTGCATCGGCCCGCCACAAGACCGATGCGATCGTCCGAGTCCGTGTGACCGGTCAGGATTTCAGTTTCTTCCGCCCCTGGGAAAAGAAGGCGCCGGTCTCCCGCGAGGGGCTGGGCGTCGTCCTCGAAGGCAACCGTGTCCTGGTCACCGGGCGCCTGGCAATGAACGCGACGTTTGCCGAACTGGAGAAGATCGACACCGGCGAAAAGATGCCGGCCTATGTAACACACGTCGACTATGCCGTGAACCTGGCGTTGCTGGAGCCGGCACTGCCGTCGTTCCTGAGCGACATGCGCCCCTGGCGACTGCGAACGACCTCGAGCATCGGCGACAAACCGCAGGCCATTCAATTCGAAGACAACGGGCTGTCGATCGTTACCGACGGCGAGATCAAGCGTATCGAGCTGGCGACCTATCCGCTCGACGTCCTGACCTTGCTCAGCTATCGCATGGAGATCTCGATCGCCCGCAACGTCAGCAGCTATACCCTGCCGGTCGCGTACCGCAACAGGCTGATCGGCCTGGTCATGAGCTACAGCTCCGAGGACCGTGAAGCCGTGCTGGTGCCGGCCCCGGTCATCAAGCATTTTCTCGACGACTACGACGACGGGCATTACGATGGATTTCCGCGTGCCGGCTTCGGTTTTGCATCGTTGCAGGATCCACAGCTGCGCCGCTACCTCGGGGTGCCGGCCCAGGGCGACGGCGTTTTCATCTCCACGATCATGCCGGGCAGCGGTGCGGACCAGGCCGGGGTGCAGGAGGGTGACGTGCTGCTGGCCATCAACGAGTTCACGATCGACAAATTCGGCGAGTACACAGATCCCGATTTCGGCCACCAGTCGATTGCCCACCTGACGACAACCCGGTCGCATGTCGGCGACAGCGCGATGCTGCATATCGTGCGGGAAGGCGAGCACCAGTATCTCCTGGTGAAGCTGGAATCCGTGCCGCTGGCACATTACCCGATCGTGCCATACATCCTCGACAAGCCGGCCGAGTTCATCATTGTCGGCGGCCTGGTGATCGAGGAACTGTCCGGGCAGTACCTCAATGAATGGGGCAGTAACTGGGCGACCAAAGCACCACGCCGGCTGGTACACTATGATCAGCATCAGTGGGACTTGTTTGAACCCGGAGAACGGGTCGTCATCCTCAGCCAGGTGCTGTCGTCGGCTGCGAATATCGGCTTTTCAAGCCTGAATTTCCTGCGCATCGACTCGATCAACGGCATGGAGATTCGCCAACTGCCCGACGTTGCCGAGGCCTTGAAGACGCCGATCGACGGTTTTCACAAGATCTCCTTCGACGAGTTCCCCAGCTACATCGTACTCAAAGCGGACGCGCTGGAAGCGGAGAACGCCCAGATCCAGGCCCGCTATCATCTTCCGATGCTGCAACATATCGAATGAGCCGGATGTTCAGATTGCCGACATCGTCCTGCGGTTCTCGACTTGCCCTTCTTTTGTTGTTTCTCACCCCGCTCTCCTGCCCGGCTGAGAAGCAGTGGCTGCACGGCGCCATTCGCATCAACAGCAACGTCAGTGCGGGCAACCGGAGCATGGCGCAGATCGCTGACGAGGCGACCGCCGCGGAGCTCGATTTCATCGTCGTCACCGACCAGTTGGTGGCGCGCGCCGAGTATGGACTCTGGCCCTTGCGGCACGTCGTGCGTTACGCCCGCGCGCAACCTTCGGTCGTCACCTTCGGGATCGAGCAGTACCTCGAACAAGTGCGCGAGACAGCAGCACAGAACCCGGATCTGCTGGTTATCGCCGGCGCCGACGTGGCGCCGGTCTATACCTGGTCGGGCATGCCGTTCACCGAGAATTTCACGGTCCACCAGTGGAGTGAACAGATGACTGTTTTCGGGCCGGATTCAGCGTCGTTCTACCGCAATCTGCCGGCACTCGGCAATGAAGCGCACGGGTTCTTCATGCCCGGCACCCTGCTGAAGCTGCTGCCGCTGCTGCTGCTCATGCCGGGCATCTGCATGTATCGCCGCAGTTGCAGCAGTTACGCCGATGCGCAGGGCAATCGCAACCGCATCCGCGACTGGCCGCGGATGCTGGCCGGACTGGCGCTGGTTGCGGGCAGCGTGCTCGGGACTTTCGAGTTGCGGCCTTTTACGCGGTCGCCGGGCTTCGACCAGTACGGCGACCACGGCACCAGGCCGTACACACAGGTCATCGACTATGCCCACAGCAACGATGCCCTGTGTTTCTGGTCCGGTCCCGAACAGCGCATGGAGCAGGTTAAAAGCGGCGTCCACTTCCTGACCGTACCGCAACTCGATGACATTCGTTTCACGTTCCGCCACAACGGACTGGCGGGCATCTATCCCGACAACTCGACAGCCTATCGGCCCGGGCAGTTGTGGGACTACATGCTGCTGGAATATGCCGACGGCCGGCGCAAGGTACGCCCCGTGGCTATTGGCGAGGTCGACTACCACGGCCTGTGGCGGGTCGACGGCATCCAGACTGTCGTGCATGCCGAACCCAACCACGACGCAGTCCTGCAGGCAATCGCCGACGGCCGTTCGTACGCCGCCAACATCACTATACTCGACCGCCTGCGACTGACGCAGTTCGCGGTCAGCGATGCCGCCGGTACAACTGCCGGGCTGGGAGAGACGCTGACAACGGCCGCTCGGACCGTGACCGTGCATATTGCCGGCAGACGCTCGCCGGACAAGTTGGAATATACGGCGGTCTTCAAGCTTGTCGTCGACGGCGAAGCCGGCACCGTATTAACGGCGCCGGCCGGCGAGACCTTCGAGATTGCGCACGATGTCGAGTTGACGCGTGACGCGTCGATGCACTACGTCCGGTTGTACATGGGGGACCCAGCAGTTACATTGATCAGCAATCCGGTGTTCATCCGGCGGCCGACGAATGCCGATGTCCGGTGACGCCCAGCATCAAAACCAACCCCACGTTCAACGATGAGCGATCGCCCCGAACCGATGAGTCAGTACGTTGCGGCCGGGGATGATTTTCTGGCGCAACAGCGCCTCCTGGTCATCGCGCCGCATGCCGATGACGAAGCCTTCGGTTGTGCCGGCACGATCGCCAAGATCAAGGCACTGGGCGGTGAGGTTTTCGTCATGCTGATGAGCGTCGGCGATCTCGAGCAGTACAACTCCGATATCGCCTTTGCAGAGAGCAGCACGCGGATCAGTGAATTCGAAGACGTCGTCAACTATCTGAAGATCGACGACTACGACATCGTCTTGAAGGATTCCGAATCGTACATGCGTCTCGACGCGATGCCGCGGCGTGACCTGATCCATATCATCGAGAAAACCAGCAAGCTCGCCCTGGACCGGATTAATCCGACGATCGTGGCGCTGCCGGCGATCTCGCACAACCAGGATCATGTCGCCGTGTTCTACGCCGGCTTCACCGCCTGCCGGGCCCATGACCCGTCCGTGAAGTCGTTCCCGAACATTGTGCTGGCCTATGACAATCCGACGCTTTTCTGGAACGTTGATTCCGATAAATTCCGCCCGAACTTCTACGTCGATATCTCGAAGTACCTCGATGCCAAACTTAATTCCATGCGGCTGCACAAGTCGCAACTGCGACACTCGCCGCATTGCCTGAGCATCGAGAACATGGAATACCTGTCCCGAGTCCGCGGCCATGAAATCTCGGTGGCCGCCGCCGAGGCATACATGTGCTACCGGCTGGTGCTGTGACGGCAGACGACCCTACGGGCTCCCCTCCCCCGGAGCGACGGGGTCACGGAACCGCTGCCCGCCTGCTACCGATCCTGCTCTTTTTTGCCGTTCTTGCCGGTACCGCCCTGCGCGGTGCCATAGTGCTGACGACGCCGCCGCATCCGAAGTACCACGAGTCCCCGTTCCGCGACGAGATCCACTACCGGCAGCTCGCCCGCAATCTGGTCGAGTTCAAGCAATTCACTGCCTTTGCCGAGGGATTTCAGACCCGGTCGACGCGGTCGCCCGTCTACCCTGCCCTGCTGGCACTGACCAACTGGTTCACGGGCTTCGCACCGAAGACGCACCAGTGGCTGAACTTCGGGCTCGACTGCATCAACATCCTCTTGATCGGCCTGCTCGGTGCCCGACTGTTCGGGCCGCTGACCGGCTGCCTGGCTCTCGGGTTCTATGCACTGTTCGGCCCCGCATGCACTGCCGTGACGTCAAGTAATCCCGAGATTCTGGCAATCACCCTGATACTGGCTTCGATGCTCAGTTTTGTCTGGTTCCTGCGCCACGGGCTGCAGTATCGCCATGCCTGGGGGTTTGCCTTGATGCTGGTGTTATTGATCCATACACGTCCAGTGTTCCTGCTGGTGACGCCGGTGGTGGCATTGATCGTCTGGTTCGCACCGCGACGGCGGACCTGGCAGCGGCGACTCGCACCACTGCTGCTCATCGCCCTCCTGTGCCTGCCATGGGGGATTCGCAACTATCGTCTGCACAAAACGATTGTGCCGGTCTGCACCATGGCCGGTTGGCATCTGGCGGCGCACGCCCGGTCGTCGGCGGAACTGAGCATTGAAACACTGATGGACTACGTTTACGACCCGGCGCACAAGGATTGGGTTGAAGGCGATTTTTATCGGGATGCCATGATCAAGACGAGGCGCCTCACCATGTCAACGCCGTTCGACACCACCGTGACCGGCATCGGCCGGATCGTCCGGCGCTGGGGCTTCCAGCAGCCGTACAAGCGGATTTTCCAGGCGCGTGCCTATGTTTATCCGGTATCTTTGGGCGCCGGGAATCCGGCGCTCGAAGATTGCCCTGCGCCCAACGACCGGCTTGTCCTGCCGTTGTTCGATTTTGAGGGCGTGTGCTACGTGGCTTTCATTTTCGTGCTGGCCTCGTGCATCGTCCGGCGCAAGGATCTGCTGTCGCCGCTGCGTTGCTGGTGGCGCCGCGGTTGGCCGTTGGTGGCGATCCTGGCAGTTTATTTTGCGGCGCATGTCATCGGTCTCCCGCTGCAGCAGTACCGGTTGGTCATCGAACCGCTGCTGGTCGTGCTGATGATTGGACTGGTCGTGCAGTTGCTCGGCATACCGGGTCGCTTCGGCGGCGTGCATCGGTCTGTAACCGGACGGGCGCACGTTGTGCCGGCGCTTATGGCGACCGCCGTGGTGTTGCTGTATGCCGGCATTTACCAGTCGCGGTTCGGCACCGCACCGAAGCCGATCAACTACCCGGAGCTTTCCGATACGGCCGACGATCCAATGCTGCTCAGCTATTCGCAGGCGAGGGATTTGCAATGGCAGTCACGGGGCGATCTGCCGGCTGGCACAGTCATCGGCGCTGCCGGCATTGTCCGGCATATCGGACCGCATCCGGACGCCGATTTGTCTTTCCCGGACAGGCCGATGGTCATGGCCAAGCTCGAGGTGCACAAATATGCGGACGACGGACACCCTTTGGGGATCGGTGACGTTTACGTCGGTTTTCCCGCCCGGCAGGTGCCGGAGGAGGACAGCTGCATCAAGGTCACCGGCCAGGTGACCGTCGGCCCCTTCAAGGAAATCACCATCCATGCCGTGGGCTGGAACGAGCCATGAGTCATCTCAGCCGTCCGGCAGGGTTTCTGACGCAATCGCGTTTCGTCGAGTTGCTCTTTGCCGCCGGCCTGCCGCTGATCGGCTACTGCCTGGCGGTGACGTCGCGCGAGGCGCTGCCGCACATCTGGCTGATGCTGATCGCCACCGGACTTGCTGGCGCTCATATCCTGGCGTTCAACGACGCCTGCTTTCCCAGGCGCCGACAGACGGCTCGGTTGCTGGGCATGCATGCCTGTATCCTGGCGCCACTGTTCATTTTCGCCTGCGGCCGTGGTCATCACGGCGCCGTGCTGGTGCTGCTGGCGATGATCGTCAATTGGGATTTATACGCCTGGACCGGCAAGCGGAACTGGCTGCTGTCGCTGCTGCATCACTGCATCGGCGGCGCCTTGCACGTCGCCGCCGGTTTTCTCTTCGCCGGCGGCGACTGGTGGCGGGCGACATTTGTCGGGGTGTATTTCGGGCTGTGCATGGCCGGCGGTGCCATGCATCATGAAGCGATCGATGTGGACGAGGACCAGGCTGCGGGTTTCGCGTCGGGCGCCGTCCGTTTCGGGTTCCGGCGGTGGTTCGTATTGGGCGGTGTCCCGATGACGCTGGCACATCTGTGGCTGCTGCAGCAAATCGACCGGTTCGCGGCGCTTATGTTGAGCGCCTTTGCGGTGTACATCGTGCTGCTGGCGGTCTGCGCAGTTCGCGGCATCGATCATCGCCGGGCCATGGTCTTTCGCATGTTTTGTCGAATTGTCTATGGACTGGCGGGTGCCGGGTATCTTGGCTGGCGGTTAGTGACTTTGTAGCAGTCCCTCAACGGCTGCCGGGCCTCCCGCCGCGAGGCACATCCCCCGCTAATAGGTAATCTTCTGCCAGTACGGCACGTAATCTTTCGGCAAACGGCGCAGGTCGAGGGTGGCGACCATGCGTCTGGTGATGTCGCCGTTGTTGTAGCCGGCCCGCACTTCGATCGTGTAGACACCGAGGGAGTGCAGCGACATGCGGCTGTTGAGCTTGTTGAACAACTCCAGGTACAGGCACTCTTCCAGCGGTGTCTGCACCTCGTACCACGACTGAATACACTCCTGCAGCTGCGCCATTTCATCGCCATCGACCCCGGTGACCATGCGGATCACCGCCTCCGACGAGGAAAAAACGTTCGGTTTTCCGGCAAAGTTGCGGACGTTGCGCGGCGGCACGATGCGCACCAGGTCCTGGGGCAGCACCTCCATCTCGTTGTCGAGGCGCGGGATCAACAGCTCGATGTTCGGCAGCCAGTATACCTCTTCACGCAGCGACAGCCGATCGTTGCGGGGAAACTCCTCAATCCCGGCAGCGCTGTACTCGTCCCGCTCCATGCCGAGTTCACGCGGTTCGTCGTTGCCGTCGAGGTAGTCCTCGAGAACGTCGAAGAAGGCGTCGAGCCGCTCACGCCGTTCCTCGTCGTCACCGATCGTCAAGGCAAACGACTGGCGTGTCTTCCGGGCGGCCTTCGGCGTCGAGAAATCCCAGCCGCGGGCCGCATCGAGCACCCGCACGTGCGCCAGGATCCCGTCGGTCACCCAGACATCGTGCGGCTTGCCGTCGCCCATCCAGGACTCGGTATCGACCGCTTCGCGTTGAATGTCGCGGAAGCCGAGGCGGCGGTTCGGGAAGCGGCGGCGATCGGACATGATCATCCACTGCCCGTATGCCAGTGCGGACTCCGCAGCGTATTTCATCTGGCTGCGCTCGGTGTTGACCTTGGTCACGATACGCGAGGTCTGGGCGCTGGCAATCATCATGGCGGCGAGCACTGCGAACAGCGCCGCCGAGCCGAGGACGATGACCAGGGCCATGCCGTGATCCCGGCAGCGACGATTGCGGGATGTTCGGTTACTGCTCACTCCGCCTCCGGACGCGAGATTTCTGGCGAGCGGGCTGCCAACTGCCGTGACGCTCGTACAAGCCGGCACCGGCAGTGCGGCGCAGCCAGTTCTCGTGGCGGCCGCCGAACCACTTCACCTGCATCAGGATAGCCAGCGGCAGATAGGCGCGCTCGGGGTCCCAGGTCTCTTCGAAGATCAACTCATCGTTGTCCATGTCGCCGTACTGGAAGGCAACGCTCTCGACGCCGGCTGCCAGGTAGGATTTTTTTATCTTCGGGTCGTTGAGATCGCCCGGGAACGGCGGGTAATCGCAATAATAGGCGTACAGGTCGCTGTGGCGATCGATGAAAAAGCCGCAGTAACGGATGGCACCGTCCTCGAGCCGGTTGAACTGGTGCAGGTAGGAAACGATCATGTGGTCCGGTTCACCGACAAAAATCTGCACCGGCTTGGGCTGGCGTTCGCCGATGTCCGCCGGCCAGGCGAACGGGACGACGTTGGAAAGGATCGAGTCGATGGTGCGATCGAGCACCAGGACTTCTTCGAGATGCTCGGTATGACTGTTCACCCGTGACCACGACTCGACGATGGTATATGTGCCCGACACCAGGATCGTCAGGATCACTGCCAGCAGCGCCGCAGCGACCACGACCTCCAGCAGAGTGAAGGCGCCGGCGTCGAACCTGGGGCGTATCGACCTCATTCCGCGTCCTCCTCGAAAATGAGCTTGTTGACGATGTGCTCGACGCTACGACCGCCTTCGTCAGTGACCACGATGCGATACGTGCCGAGGATCCAGCCATTGCTCGCCTCCTGGGCGTAGTCGGGCAAGCCCTCGAGATCGACGTAGATCTCGCAGGAGGCGTGCAGCGTTCGCGGAATAAGGCCGTCTGGCAGGCTGGCAGCCACCGGGTCGGGGGTCAGCAGGTAGAACTCGGTGGCTTGCTCCAGCGCATGCTGCAGGGCCCATTCACTCTCGAGCGTCGCGATATTAAATTTCGCCTGTCCCGAGAGTGCCAGTGTCGCCCCCAGCGCCAGCGCCAGGACCGCGACCGCGACCAGCACCTCGATCAGCGTGAACCGGGGCCGCGCCAAAATTGCTTTTTCTGCAACCCGCCGCCCGATACGCCGCGGGGTTGGGCTGTTGGTCGCCTTCATTGCCCGGTGATTGGCGCCATGATGGCGCGACCGTTGAGCCTGTCCACTTCGATGGCGGTGTGCAGCTCGTCGATACGCACCGGCAGGTACGGGCCGGTGGCCTCGCCGTTCGGGAAGAATTCGTAGTAGGCGGCCTGCCCGTCGTAATCGAACGACTCCTCGTCAAGCCGGACGCCCTCGGGCAACGGAAAGCGCTTCAACCGGTTGAGGGCAGAGGCGGCGTCGAAGTTGTCGGCATCGCTGTAGGCGCCCTCGGCAGCGGCGCGCATGCGGTGGACGTTGGCGGCCTCGATGCGGACCTGCCGGTTGTCGAATTCGATGTGCACCTTGACCGGGCGCCCGGTGGTCATCGCCAGGGTCGCCGCGGCGTTGAAGGAGGACGCGACGGAATCGGCAAACTGGGTGATCCGGACGCCGCGCGGCACGAGGCCAAGACGCGGCATGACAATGGCGATCACCGTCGCGACAACAACGAGCACGACGATCAACTCCAGCAGTGTGAAGCGGCGCCGGTTCATTCTTCCTCGTACCAACTGCCGATATCGGCGTCGTTCTTCTGACCACCGGAAGTGCCGTCTTTACCGTAGCTGTAGATGTCGTAGCTCCGCCCGTCCTGGCCTGGCTGTTCGAAAAGATACTGATTGCCCCAGGGGTCCTTGGGGATGGCTCCGCTCTTGAGGTACGGGCCGTTCCACTTGGCTGACGACCCGGGGCTTTTGACCAGGTCGTCGAGCGTGCGGGGATGTTCCTTCATGTCCAGGTAGTAGGAGAGCACGGCATCGTCGAGTACTTTGATCTGCGCCTTCGCAGTGTCCCGCTTGCTCTTTTCCAAACCGCCCATGACATTGGGCAGAACCAGCCCGGCAATGAGCGCGATGATCGTGACGACGACCAACATTTCCACGAGCGTGAAAGACCGGCGATAGGCAGCGTTCTTCGTCATAGTTCGATTGGGGTGAAGCGTTGAAGGGTTCAAGGAGTTACAAGCCGCCCTGCATATCCATGACCGCCAGGAACAGCATCAGGACGATCGAGCCGACGACGAGGCCCAGCACGATGATGACGATCGGTTCGAACCAGGACAGCGCCCGTTTCACGAGCTGCTTGAGATCGGCGTCGTAGCGATCGGCAACGCGTTCCAGCATGACATCGGAAGCGCCCATTTCTTCGCCGACAGCGAGCATGCGGATGACCATGGTCGGCATGTACGGGCTGCGTCCCAGTGCAACGCTGAGGCGTTCACCGCGGCGCAGGTCGGCCGCCATGGTGGAAATGGAACCGCGCAGCCTGCTGTTCTGAATAACCCGGGCGGCGATGGCAACCGTATCGAGCAGGTGCACGCCGTTGCGCATGAGGATCGCCATGGTGCGCACCAGGCGCCCGATATTGGCGAGCAGCACCATGCGGCCGAGGATCGGCACTTTGAGCACGAACTCGTCCCAGCGTGCCAGAATACGCTCGTCACGCGACGCCTCGCGGACGGCAATGACCGCAACCGCCAGCAGGATGACCCCGATCCACCAGTAATCGTGCAGGCCGCTCGACAGGGCCAGCAGCAGTGCCGTCGACCCCACGGCCGGCTGCCCGGAAGTGGTGATGACTTCGCCGAATTTCGGCACCACAATGCCGAGCAGGATGGTCACGACACCGCCGCACACCAGCAGGACGAACAGCGGGTAGATCGACGAGGACACAACGAAATTTCGCATCTCCCGCTGCATGATCAGAAAATCACGGAGCTGCGCCAGCACCTGCGGCAGCGCCCCCGCCTCCTCGCCGGCCTCGACGATGCTGGCATACATGCGCGGAAACTGCCGGCCGCGGTCGCGGATCAGCTGCGACAGTTTGCGGCCCTCATGCAGACCGCGACGCAGCCCGGCGACGAGTTCTTTCTCTTCCTGGCTTTCGCTGGTTTCCCCGATGATGCCGAGGGCGCGTTCCAGCGGGATGTCGGCCTGCAGCAACGGCACCAGGCGATCGCTGAAGTCGGCGACGTCGAACTTGCGACGCAATCCCCAGGCGCGGCCGCCGCGGGAATCACCGTGGCCGAGAAATTCGATCGGAATCAGCGAGCGCGAACGCACCCGCCGGGTCGCTTCGCTCTCGCTCTCGCTCTCGATCAGAATTTCTTCGATCTTACCGGCGGCATTGGCTACCTTGAACTTGAAAAGCGGCATGAGTCAGTCGCCGTTGTCGGCATTTTTTGTCTGTTCCTGCTGCATGATGAAGATCCGGCGCATCATGACCGGGACGTTGTCGACGCGGAATTCCAGCCAGTGCTCACCGGTGTTGCGAAAGCAAACCCCCTGGACATTGAACACCAGGTCGACCACCTGCATCGGATCCTTGAATCCCACTTTACCCTTGACCGCGAGGGCATTGGTATCGGTTTCCTGGTGACGGCAGACCACTTCGCAGTCGTAGTTGCCCCGGCCGCTGGTCAACGACACGAAAATCGACAGACTCGGATGCACGCACGGCAGATTCTTGGTGTAGAGCCGGTCAAACAGCCCGATTAACGACCGCTTGTTGGTCTGCTTGTCCTGGATAATGTTGTCGCACACCAGAAGTGCCAGACCCATTGGGATTTCATTCATCATGGCCATTGCACTACGCGTGTAGGTAGTAGGACACGCGGGCACCGTCAGGGTTCCGGAACTTTGTACCGCAAGAATTGATGTTTGGCCGAAAAAGAGTGTATGGTTTCCGGGTGGCTGTCCGAGGCACCGATGGCGCCGCATGACAGGTCACGGATTTTCATTGCAGTAACATAGCCGGGGTGTACGATGAATAAAAACGACGGAATCCGAGTCAACGTCAAACACATAGTCGAGGAAGGCTTGCCGATCACCGGCAACCTGCCGCCATCGATCTTCGATATCGGCGAAAGCGACCGCCTCGACAGCCCGAACCCGCTGGCATACGATCTCGTGGCTTCTCTCACGGCGCACGACATCCTCGTGCGCGGCACGCTCAGAACAACCCTGCGATGCCGCTGTGACCGCTGCCTGCGCTACTTCGATCATCTCGTTGAAAATTCGGATGTTTGCCTGTTCTACGAGGAAGTAACGGATGATTTTCTGGATTTGACCGAGGATGTGCGTGAAGAGATCCTGCTGGGCTTCCCGCAGAAATGCCTGTGCGTCCCCGACTGTCGCGGTCTCTGCCCTGAATGCGGCCATAACCTTAACGTGCGCCACTGCCACTGCCCGGCACCGGTGGGCGCGCCGAGCGCTTTTGACAAGCTCGACGGACTGGACCTTTAGCACCGCACGATTGGCGCGGAGCACCTGAAAGTTGCGAATTTCGCTCGCCGGTGCTTTCATAATGCGGTCGACCGGCTACGTTTTGCTACCTAACAGCCAAACGCGCCTGTCTCAATAATCGTCCGTGCCAACAGGTGTTCGGCGCGAACCGGGGCGGTATCCAAGGTTTCGCCGCCAGGCGACAGGGGCAGGTTGATGAGATGACCATTCATGCAAATTGCTGTTGATGTCATGGGCGGCGACAATGCGCCCACCTGCAATGTACGTGGAGTCTTACAGGCCCTGACCGATTTTCCGCAAATCCGGACGTTCCTGCTGGTCGGGGACTCCGAAATCATGAAGCGCGAACTCGATCAACTGCAGCTTGATTTCGACACATCTCGGCTGGAACTGGTCCACGCCTCGCAGACGATCACGATGAGCGACCCGAGCGCCACGGCGTTGCGCCAGAAAAAAGACAGTTCGATCACCGTCGCCGCCGAGCTGCTGAAGGACCGGCGGGCGGACGCCCTGGTCAGCGCCGGCCATACCGGTGCTGCCGTCGCCGCCACTGTGGTCAAGACGCGGACGCTTGAGGGCATCGAACGTCCCGGCATCGCCGCGGTCATGCCAACCGCCACGGGCGGCTCCTTTATGGTGCTCGATGTCGGCGCCAACGTCGACTGTAAGCCGATACATCTGGCCCAGTATGCGCTCCTTGGCGAAGCCTATTCGCGCGACATTCTGCGGACACCAGAGCCGCGTGTCGGCGTTCTCAGCTTCGGCGGCGAGGAACAGAAAGGCAATGACCTGACGAAAAATGCCTTCAAACTGCTTAAGCAGATGCCGATCAATTTCATCGGCAACATTGAAGGACATCACCTGTTTACCAATGACGTCGACGTCATCGTCTGCGACGGATTCGTCGGCAACGCCATGCTCAAGGCCTGCGAAAGCATGGCCCGGACAATCTCCGAGATTCTCAAGAACCGTCTGCGCAAATCACCCGTGCGACTGGCCGGCGCCTTTCTCTCCAAGAACGCCTTTCGGGAACTCAAGGAACTGACAGACCACGAA